>NZ_CP081844.1:1887921-2201005 GCF_019803445.1 Caenibius sp. WL | reverse complement strand
GAAGTGATGACGACGATAGGCCGTTCCTTCGCTTCGATCCGCTCCTGCGTTTCGTAAACGTCGAAGCTCATACGGTCGAGTTCCTGCAACAGGTCGTTGGGGAATTCGATATCGGCCTTGTCGATTTCGTCGATCAACAGGACCGGCAACTGTTCGGCCGTGAAAGCCTCCCACAGTTTGCCTTTCTTGATGTAGTTGCGGATATCGTGGACCCGCTCGTCGCCCAACTGGCCATCGCGCAGGCGGGCCACCGCATCGTATTCGTAAAGCCCCTGCTGGGCCTTGGTTGTGCTCTTGACGTTCCATTCGATCAACGGCGCATCAATCGCCTTGGCGATTTCGTGCGCGAGCACGGTCTTGCCGGTGCCGGGTTCCCCTTTCACCAGCAGCGGGCGGCGCAAGGTTACCGCAGCGTTGACCGCAACCTTGAGATCATCCGTCGCGACATAGTTCTGGGTCCCCTCGAAACGCGTGGTCATCGGTAATATCGTCCTTATCGGCTGGCGCGCATCCCGGCGTGCCAACGTTCACATCAATCGCGAACCATCACCGCTGCATCGCGAACGATGCCAATGCAATGATTTTTACAGCGCCACGGCAGGTCGGTGCGCCAACTCCGGGGCTGCGATCATTTCACAACAGGTTCGCACGCCAAACCGATGGCATCCCCCACAAAAGAAATTTGTTACAAATCGCCTCTTGCGCCCGCACGCACCTTTCCTATTTTGAATGGGCGGACCGGGCCCCTCTGGCGCGGCGAGCTGGCCTGATAGGCAGTTCGCTTCGTGATGTCGGACCGCATCGGATGACGCCGATGCCTTGGGTCCGGGATCTTCCCCCCTCATCCCCCGAACCCAGGGCGCGGCGCATCCGATCGAACGTCACTTTCGTTTCGATAGGGAGCATTTCCATGTCCGACACCGTGTATCGCCTGATGGAACGCCATCAGAAGCTCGATGCCTTGCTGACGCAGGCACGCGCGCGCAGATTTCCCAATGCGTTGGAACTGGTACGCCTGCATGCGTTGAAACTGGCGCTGCGCCGCCGTCTTGGCGATCTGATGGGCCATAGCAACCGCATGCCGGCGCACTGCTGACCGGACCGAAGCCAGCACTTTCAAGCGAAGTGCTGGCTTTCCGGTAGCAGCATCCCCCGTCAATCAAGGCAAAGCCGATGGATTTCCTGTTTCTCGACTGGTTGGGCACGCCCCTCTGGTTTTGGGTGGCGTTTGTCGCCATCGTTCTCACACTGACCGCATTCGACCTTGGCGTGTTGCACAAGGAAGATCGGGCCATGGGCGTGCGGGAATCGCTTGTCCTGTCGGTGTTCTACATCGGCATTGCCATGCTGTTCGGGCTCTGGGTCTGGTATGCCCGGGGCGCCGATCTGGGGATGAAATACTACACCGGGTTCTTCATCGAAAAGGCGCTGTCGATCGACAATGTCTTCGTGATTTCCCTGATTTTCAGCTTTTTCGCCATCCCGCGCGAATATCAGTACCGGGCGCTGCTGTGGGGTATTCTGGCGGTGATCGTCCTGCGCGGTCTTATGATCGCGGCCGGGGCGGCGCTAGTCGAACAGTTTTACTGGACGCTGTATCTTTTCGCCGCCTTCCTGATCGTGACCGGCTTGCGCATGCTGTGGGTGTCCGATCATGATCCGGACATCGGCAACAACAGGGCCGTGCAGTGGCTTTCACGCCATATGCGGGTGTCCAGGGAGCTTCATGGCCGCCACTTCCTGGTCAAGGAACAGGACGCCAGGACCGGCAAGATGGTGCTGGCGGCCACGCCGCTGCTGCTGGCGCTGATCGTCATCAATGTGGCCGATTTGATTTTCGCGGTCGATTCCGTTCCGGCGATCTTTGCGATCACCACCGATACGTTTATCGTCTATACGTCGAACATCATGGCCATTCTCGGTTTGCGGGCGCTCTATTTCGCGCTGGCGGCGATGATTCACCGCTTCCACTACCTGAAGTATGCTCTGGCTCTGGTTTTGGTGTTCATCGGTTCGAAAATCTTCATCGGCGATTTTCTCACTGAAAGCGGCAAAGTCCCGCCTGTGATCAGCCTAGGCGTAACGTTCGCTCTGATTCTTGGCGGGGTGGTGTGGTCGCTCTGGAAAACGCGTGGGGAGGCGGCGCATCCGGCGCCCTGAGAGCGCCGGGGCAAAAATTGGTCAGGCGTCGATCAGGTCGCGATCTAGTTCACCGGCCCGGTTCTGGATGAAATTGAAGCGGTGTTCGGGATTGCGGCCCATCAACTGATCGACCAGTTCCTTTACTGCCGCCCGCTGTTCGAATTCAGGGGGCAGAGTAATGCGGATCAGGCTGCGGCTTTCCGGCCCCATCGTGGTTTCGCGCAATTGCTGGGGATTCATCTCGCCCAGACCTTTGAAGCGGGCCACTTCTACCCGCTTACCCTTGAACACCGTCTGCTCAAGCTCTGCCCGATGGGCATCGTCGCGGGCATAGATGCTCTCTTTGCCCGCGGTCAGCCGATAGAGCGGAGGCTGGGCGAGAAACAGATGCCCCCGGCGCACGACCTCCGGCATTTCTTGGAAGAAGAACGTCATCAGCAAAGTCGCGATATGCGCGCCGTCCACGTCTGCATCGGTCATGATAACGATACGGTCGTAGCGCAAGTTCTCTGGGTCGCAGTCCTTCCGCGATCCGCAGCCGAGCGCGAGGATAAGATCGGCGATTTCCTGATTGGCGCGTATCTTGTCCGAGCTTGCCGATGCGACATTGAGAATCTTGCCCCGGATGGGAAGAATCGCCTGCGTCTTGCGGTTGCGGGCCTGCTTTGCGCTGCCACCCGCCGAATCCCCTTCGACGATGAACAGTTCGGTTTCGCCATCCCCTTCGCCGGAGCAATCGGTCAGCTTGCCGGGAAGCCTGAGTTTCTTGGCGTTGGTCGCCGTCTTGCGTTTGACTTCCCGTTCCGCCTTGCGGCGCAAACGTTCGTCCATCCGCTCCATCACCTGGCCCAGCAGCGCCTTGCCGCGTTCCATGTTGGAGGACAGGAAGTGATCGAAATGATCGCGCACGGCGTTTTCCACCAGACGCACGGCTTCGGGGGAAGTGAGCCTGTCCTTCGTCTGGCTCTGGAACTGGGGCTCGCGGATGAAGACCGACAGCATCACTTCCGCGCCGGTCATCACGTCATCGGCCGAAATATCCTTGGCCTTCTTCTGGCCGACCAGTTCGCCAAAGCCGCGCAGCCCCTTGGTCAGCGCTGCGCGCAGCCCCTGCTCGTGCGTGCCGCCATCGGGGGTGGGCACGGTGTTGCAGTACCAGCTTGTCGCCCCGTCGGACCACAGCGGCCAGGCAATCGCCCATTCCACGCGCCCTTGCTCTTCGGCAAAGTCCTGCCGCCCGGCGAAAGGCTGACTGGTGACGCATTCGCGGTCCCCGATCTGCTCCGCCAGATGATCGGCAAGGCCGCCGGGAAACTGGAACACCGCTTCGGCCGGGACATCGTCGGATGCGAGGCTCGGCGCGCATTTCCAGCGGATTTCGACCCCGGCGAAAAGATAGGCTTTCGAGCGGGTCAGGCGGAACAGCCGCGATGGCTTGAACTGCCGATCACCGAAAATTTCGGGATCCGGCGTGAAAGCAACGGTGGTCCCCCGCCGATTGGGGGTTGGCCCCAGGCGCTGAAGCGGGCCAAGCGTGACCCCACGGGCGAATTCCTGCGCATAAAGCTGCTTGTCGCGCGCGACTTCCACCCGGGTGTGTTCCGACAGCGCGTTGACCACACTGACACCGACGCCGTGCAGGCCGCCCGAGGTGGCATAGGCCTTGCCGGAGAACTTGCCGCCCGAATGGAGCATGGACATGATGACTTCGAGCGTGGACTTGCCCGGAAACTTGGGGTGTTCGTCCACCGGCATCCCACGGCCGTTGTCGCTGATCGTCAGGCGGTCGCCTTCGGCCAGCGTGACCTCGATCCGCGTGGCATGGCCTGCAACCGCTTCGTCCATGGCGTTGTCGAGCACTTCGGCGGCCAGATGATGGAGAGCGCGGTCGTCCGTCCCGCCGATATACATGCCCGGACGACGGCGAACGGGCTCCAGCCCCTCCAGCACCTCGATCGCGGACGCATCGTAATCGCCGCCGCCTGCGGGCAGCTTGTCGAACAGATCATCGCTCATCGCAAACCCATATCCTGCAGATTCAGCGCTGCACAAGCGCGGTACGGAGTTATCCGCCGCTACCGTGCAGCCGCCATCATTCGGCGAACCGTGTCGGGGCAGGGGAAACGACCGTCACGGTGCCATTGCCGACCTTGCGCACTTCCATCGCGCGTTCGCCGACACCGCTGGGCAGGAAGCGGAACGGCCCATCCACTCCGAGGAAGCCACCCTTGTCGAGCAGTTTAGCAGTGGGGAAGGTCGCACCCGGTTTCCAGTCGCGCGCGACTTTCAGCGTCAAAAGCACCGCATCGTAACCCAAGGTGGAAATGCGGTAGGGCTGAGTGCCGAAGCGTGTTTTGTAGCTGTTGGCGAACTGCTTGTAGCGTGAATCCGAAACGGCGGAGAACAGCGCGCCCCGGAGCGCGGTGCTCGCACCCACACTGGCTTCGCCGCTCCACAGCTCGGTGCCGAGAATCTGCGGTTTCCTGGCAAATTGCGCCCCGGCAAGCGCCGAAAGACGGGCCCCGTCGGCGATCAGCACCGTATCGAAGCCGCCCTTGCCATCGAGCCGCTTGGCCGCTTCGACAATGCCGCTGCTGCCGCGATCGTACTTTTCCACGCTCATCAGCGATGCGCCCTTGCCGAGCACCGCACTCGAAAGCGAAGTTTCCGCCTGGCGGCCATAGTCGCCCTGCGGCACCAGCGCGGCGAAGCGCCGGGCGCCCTGAGCATAGGCGTAATCCACCGTCCGCTGGACCGATTGCGCGGGGATATGGCCCAGCAGGAAGACATCGCGCGATGCGGTGGAGGCATCGTTCGAGAAGCTGATCAGCGGCACGCCCTTGCGCCGCGCCACTTTGACCACGTTGGCGGTATCTTCGCCCAGCAGCGGGCCGAGAATCAGGCGATTGCCATCCGCGATGGCTTTCGCCGCCGCGCTTTCCGCGCCAGTCGCCGTGTCATAA
This sequence comes from Caenibius sp. WL, assembly GCF_019803445.1. NCBI lineage: Bacteria > Pseudomonadati > Pseudomonadota > Alphaproteobacteria > Sphingomonadales > Erythrobacteraceae > Caenibius > Caenibius sp. WL. Next base: position 2,195,900 of record NZ_CP081844.1, on the reverse strand, counting down.
GTGGTGATACGCAGGTTGCCCGCATTGGTGTCGAGCAGCGCCATCGTGGTGGCATTGGCAATGGATTGGCCGACATTGCCATTGGTGCCCGTGGTCGGCACCAGCAGGGCGATACGATGGCGGCCATCGTCGCTCGGCAGAGTGGTTTCATCCGGCCCTGCCGGGGGAGGGGGCGCACTCGGCCCCTTCGGAACGACCGCGCAGCCTGCCAGCAAAGCCGTCGTAAGTGCCAGCGCAAAACCCCGCCGATCGATCCGCAATGCCTTCATCTCTTGCCGCTCCATACCAGTCTGGTCCAAGAGGCTTGTCGTGACAAACGAACCTCTAGCTTCCGGTCTCTATATTGTGGCCACCCCGATTGGCAATCTCGGGGATATCACATTGCGCGCAATCGACATCCTGACACGATGCGATGCCGTGGCGTGCGAAGACACCCGCGTCACCGCAAAGCTGCTTCGCCATCTCGGTCTTCACAAGCCGCTCTGGCGTTATGACGATCACAGCAGCGAAGAAGATCGTAACCGCCTGCTGGAAGCAATGCGCAGCCGTTCTGTGGCGCTCGTTTCCGATGCGGGGACACCGCTGATTTCCGATCCCGGCTATCGCCTGGTCCGCATGGCCCGGGAAACAGGCATCCCGATCACCAGTCTGCCGGGGCCCAGCGCCGCCATCGTGGCGATGACATTGTCGGGCCTGCCCAATGATCGGTTCCTTTTTGCGGGGTTCCTGCCCAACAAGGACAAGGCGCGGGCCGATACGCTGGCCGAACTGGCGCGTATCCCGGCAACTCTGATTTTCTACGAAAGCGCGCAGCGCCTCGTCAAAACGCTGGATGCGATCGGGGAAGCCCTGCCCGGAAGAGAAATCGCCGTCGCCCGCGAACTGACCAAGCTGCACGAAGAATGCCGCACCGGCACACCCTCAGCCTTGGCCGCGCATTACACCAGCCATCCGCCCAAGGGGGAAATCGTGCTGATGATCGCGCCGCCCGGCGAAGACGCGGCAGATGAAAACGATATCGACGCCCTGCTGCTGGCCGCGATGCAGCAGGACAAGCCATCGCAGGCCGCCGCGCAAGTCGCCAAAGCTACCGGACATGACCGCAAGGCGCTCTATGCCCGCGCGATGGAACTGAAAACGCAAGGACAAAGCTGAGCGGTGGCATCGGTCAAACGCGCACAGCGGGAACGCATGGGGCGGCGCGGGGAGTGGCTGGCCGCATGGTTTCTGCGTTTCAAGGGATGGCGCGTGCTCGCCCGGCGGGTCAAGAACGCGCGCGGCGAAGTGGACCTGATTGCTCGGCGGGGCAAAGTCGTGGCGTTTGTGGAAGTCAAATGGCGCCAGCGAACCGAACGGCTCGACAATGCCATCGATGCCTATCGCCTGCGCCGGGTGGCGGCCGCTGCGGAGGTTCTGATGCACAGCTACGCGCGAAAGGGCGATATTGTGCGGATTGACGTTCTGCTCCTTGCGCCGGGGCGTTTCCCGCGCCACATCACCAACGCATTCCAGCCTTGAGCCACAATCAGGGGAATTTCATGTCCTTGCGCGTCGCGGTCCAGATGGACCCGCTCCATTCGATCAATATCGCCGGCGATTCCACTTTTGCCCTGATGCTATCCGCGCAGGAGCGTGGCCACGAACTGTTCCACTACGACGTCGAAGGCCTGACGCTGGATGAGAACGACCGGCTCCACGCTCTCGTCCATCCCGTGCGCGTGCAACGGGTGGAAGGCGATCATTTCGCCATCGGGGAACCGCGCCGTCTCGATCTCGGGCGCGATGTCGATGTTGTCCTGATGCGGCAGGATCCACCGTTCCATATGGGCTATATCACCGCCACGCACCTGCTTGAACGGATCGAGGGAGAAACGCTGGTGGTCAACAATCCGGCCAGCGTCCGCAACGCGCCGGAGAAAGTCTTCGTGCTCGATTACCGGCGGTTCATGCCGCCGACTCTCGTCACACGCAGTGTGGACGAAGTGCGCCGCTTCATGGAAAAGCACGGCGCCGTGGTGGTGAAGCCGATCCATGGTAACGGCGGCAAGGCGATCTTCCGCATCCCCGAAGGCGGGGACAACCTTTCCGCGCTGTTCGAAGTGTTCAACCAGACCTGGCCCGAACCGCATATGGTTCAGCCGTTCCTGCCCGAAGTGGCCGAAGGCGACAAACGCATCGTGCTGGTCGATGGCGAAGTGGCTGGGGCAATCAACCGCATTCCGGGCGAGGGCGAGTTTCGCTCCAACCTTGCCGTGGGCGGTTCCGCAGCGGCGACGACCCTGACCGAGCGGGAGCAGGAAATCTGCGCCGCGCTTGGCCCGGAACTCAAGCGGCGCGGCCTGCTTTTCGTTGGCATCGACGTGATCGGCGGCAAATGGCTGACCGAAATCAACGTCACGTCACCCACCGGTATCGTCGCTATCGATCGTTTCAATGGCACCGATACGGCGGGTATGATCTGGGATGCGATTGCGCGGCGTCTGGGCAAGTAAGGGGCGAGGAGAAGCACCAGTATTCAGTTCGGCAGCAGTCAAAGGGGGGCTGATCTTCACGCGCCGGCACTGCAAAGGCCCTGCATGATGCGGTGCCCGGTTAAACCGAAAGCCCGAAAGGCCGTTTCCCCCTTATGAACGAATTCATCATCCATATAATCGAACAGGGCGGCTACTTCGGCATCGCGTTTCTGATGCTGATCGAAAACGTGTTTCCGCCGATCCCATCGGAAGTGATCATGGGACTGGGCGGAGTGGCTGTTTCGCGCGGCACGATGAGCTTCTGGCCCCTGCTGCTCGCCGGCACAATCGGATCGACATTGGGCAATTATGTCTGGTTCTTGATCGGGGATAAATGGGGTTATCAACGGCTGCGTCCTCTGATCGACCGCTGGGGCCGCTGGCTCACGTTGGAATGGCGGGACGTCAAACAGGCGAGCAGGTTCTTCCGGCGGCATGGCCAGTGGGTGGTGTTCTTCCTGCGTTTCTCCCCCCTGTTGCGCACCATGATTTCCTTGCCCGCCGGGCTCGCGCACATGCGGCATGGCGCTTTCCTCGTTTACACGTTTGCCGGTTCGGCGGTTTGGAACGCTCTGCTGATATTGGGCGGCCATTGGCTTGCCCGCTATTTCGAGGAATCGAAGCACTGGCTCGACTGGCTGGTTATCGGCGCAATCGCCCTGGGGGTCGTTGCCTATCTCTGGCGGGTGCTGACCTGGAAACCGAGGAAAAGGGGCTGAGGATAGCTTACCGGCCGCGTTCCCGCGGGTGGGCGTTGCGGTAGGTGTCCAGCATTCTGGCCGCGTCGACGCGGGTGTAGATTTGCGTCGAACCGAGGCTGGCATGGCCGAGCAGTTCCTGCAGGCTGCGCAGGTCCACGCCCGCGCCAAGCAGATGGGTCGCAAAACTGTGGCGCAGGGCATGCGGCGTGGCCGTCGCGGGCAACCCCAGGACAGTCCGCGCTTTGGCCATGGCCTTCTGCACCATGCCCGGGCTCAGCGGGCCGCCTTTGGCGCCACGGAATATCGGTTCATCCCGCTCCACCGGCCAGGGCTGTTGGCGCAGGTAGGCCGCGACTCCCTCTCGCACGACCGGCAGGATCGGTACGATGCGTTGCTTGTTGCCTTTACCGGTGACGACCAGCGTTTCACCTAGCGGCATATCGGCCCCGGTTAATGACAGGGCCTCGGCGATCCGCAATCCCGCGCCGTACATCAGCAGCAGAACCGCGCTGTCGCGTGCGCCGATCCAGTCTTCCGTGGCCATGCCTTCCACGATTTCCGCCACATTCGTCGCATCGACGGGGGTAATAGGGCGGGGCAGGCCTTTCTTGATCCGGGGGCCCCGCAGGCGAGGCGGGGCGGCATCGTCCATTCCGGCCTGCGTGCGGGCAAAGGCGATAAAACCTTTCAGCGCAGACAGTTCGCGCGCGGCAGAGACATTGCCGATCCCTTCACCCCGGCGGGCAGCCAGTTGCGCCCGTAAAGCAGGGGCATCCGTGCGGGCAAGGGCGGCCCAATCGGTCGCTCCTATCCGGTCAAGCAGGCGGGAGGCGGCGGCGATGTAGGCGCGGACAGTGTGCGGGGAGCGCCGCCGCGCCTGGGTCAGATAATCCTGCCAGGCGGCCAGAAAATCCGCCTTCTGCATCATGCCGAAACCAGTTCGGCGGGGACGAGTTCGGCCAGCAAGGCATCGAGCAGCGGCATCCCTGCCTCGGTCACGCCGATCCGCGCACCTTCGCGCCAGCACAGCCCCTGATCGGCGTAAAAGGCGAAGCGGGCTTGATCGATCAGGGCTTCGGGCGCCAGTCCGAACCGCGTGGCCAGCACGGCAGGTTCGATCCCTTCGCGCAGCCGCAACCCCATCAGCAGCGCTTCACTTGCCTGCTCGGGCAGAGGGAGAGTGCGCTGCTCCGCAATCCCGTGGCCATTGGCCGCAATCGCCTCTAACCAGTTTTCCGGCTTGCGATGCCGCACGGTCGCGGCATGGCCGCGCCTGCCGTGTGCACCCGGCCCGATCCCGCAATAATCGCGATAGCGCCAATATGTCAGATTATGGCGGCTTTCCTCGCCAAGGCGGGCGTGATTGCTGATTTCGTAAGCAGGCAGCCCGGCAGCCGCCGTCATCGCGCGGGTGAGAGCGAACAGTTCGGCCGCGTCATCGTCATCCAGCGGGGCGAACCGACCTTGCCGGACATCGGTGGCAAAGCGGGTGCCCGGCTCGATAGTCAGTTGGTAGAGTGATAGATGCCCGGTGCCGAACGACAGGGCCCGCGCCAGTTCCGCCTCCCATTGCGCCGCCGTCTGCCCCGGACGGGCATAGATCAGATCGAAACTGACCCGTGCAAAGGCGTTCTGTGCCGTTTCGAGTGCCTGCAAGCCATCCCGTGCATCGTGCAGACGGCCCAGGAAGCGCAACACTTCATCGTCCAGCGCCTGTACGCCAAGCGACACCCGGTTGATCCCAGCCCCGGCAAGAGCGGCGAATCTGCCCGCTTCGACGGAGGAAGGATTGGCTTCCAGCGTGATTTCGACTTCCGGCGCGAAACCCCACAGGCGTTCCGCCTCGCGCAGCAGGGTTTCCACCAGTTGCGGCGGCATCAGCGACGGGGTTCCACCGCCAAAAAACACGCTTTCGAGCGCTTCGCCGCCGGCCAGTTCCGCCTCATGCCGCATATCGGCAATCAAGCCCGCCTGCCACTGCGACACATCAACCGTGTCCCGGACATGCGAGTTGAAATCGCAATAAGGGCACTTCTTCAGGCAGAACGGCCAATGGATGTAGAGTGCGCGGGCCATGCCTGTATCCTAGAGTGATTTCGAAGCAGGTGGAATCACCTGCTGGCTCGGAAATCACGGCAATCAAACGACAAGCGAGAGTGATACCGGTTCAATCAGGACCGGTATCACTCTAGCCGCCGAATTGCTCCGCCACCAGCTTGGCGAAGGCATTCGCCCGGTGGCTGGTGCGGTGCTTTTCCTCGGGATCGATTTCGGCATAGGTTTCGGTCCGCCCATCGGCGACGAAGACCGGATCGTATCCGAAACCCCGATCCCCGCGCGGCGGCCAGCTATAGCGCCCATCCACCCGGCCTTCATAAACGGCGGTTTCACCGTCGGGCCAGGCAATCGCCAACACGCACGAAAACCAGCAGGCCCGATCCGCTTTGGGGCCGATGGCCTGCAACATGCCTTCGACTTTGCCCATCGCCATGTACCAGTCACGCCCCGGCTCGCCCTCGAACCATTGGCGTTCGGCCCAATCGGCGGTGTAAACGCCGGGACGCCCGCCGAGCCCGGCGACGGACAACCCGCTGTCATCCGCCAGCGCAGGCAATTGCGAAGCTTCGGCAGCGGCGCGAGCCTTGATCAGGGCGTTTTCAATGAATGTCGTGCCTGTTTCCGCCGGTTCCGGCAGGCCCAATGCCCCCGCCGAGATGCATTCCATCCCATATGGCGCGAACAAGGCCGAAATCTCTTTCAGCTTGCCCGCATTATGCGTGGCGATGACGAGCTTGCCGGAACCGAGGCGGCGCATCACTTGACCGCCGCATCCTGCGCCGCGAAAATCCGGTCGCAACCGATCCGGGCGAGGCGGAGCAGGCGCAGCAGGCTTTCCTCGTCATAAGGCGCGCCTTCCGCCGTCGCTTGCGCTTCGGCGATCTGGCCGCCTTCGATCAGCACGAAATTGGCATCGGCATCGGCAGCGCTGTCTTCGACGTAATCGAGATCGAGCACCGGCGTCCCGCCGCAGATTCCGCAGCTTACCGCGGCCACTTTCGCCGTCAGCGGGTCGGCGGTGATCGCGCCCGAGGCCATCAGCTTGTTCACGGCGAGCCGCAGCGCCACCCAGGCACCGGAAATGGCTGCCGTGCGTGTGCCGCCATCGGCCTGGATGACATCGCAATCAAGCGTGATCTGGCGTTCGCCCAGCTTCTTGAGATCGGTCACGGCGCGCAGGGAGCGGCCGATCAGGCGCTGGATTTCCTGAGTCCGACCGGTCTGCTTGCCCTTGGCCGCTTCACGGCTGCCGCGCGTGTGAGTGGCGCGGGGCAGCATGGAATATTCCGCCGTCACCCAGCCTTCGCCCTTGCCGCGCAGGAACGGGGGTACGCGTTCCTCGACACTGGCGGTCACCAGCACCCGCGTATCGCCGAAGGAAATCAGGCACGATCCTTCCGCATGCTTGGTGAAACCGGTCTGGATTTCAATCGCACGCATTTCGTCTGCGGCACGGCCGGAAGGTCGCATATCTTGTCCTTTGTTCCGATCAGGCACCCGGCCTGAACCATCATCGCGCCGTCCTTACTTCCTCGCGCGTGAAAGGGAAGAGACGAACAGGTGTTGTCTCCCCGGCTGTCTCGCCTAGATAACGTGTTATGCCCACGCCGCCCGTCACCGAACTGACCAGTCGCGCCCGCGATATTTTCCGCCTGGTGGTGGAAGGATATCTGTCGAGCGGGCTGCCTGTCGGTTCGAAAACGCTGGCGGGTAGGGGGCAGGTCAACCTTTCCCCGGCATCGATCCGTTCGGTTCTGGCCGAACTCGAATCGCTCGGACTGCTGGCCGCGCCGCATACCAGCGCCGGGCGGATGCCGACCGAACTGGGCCTGCGCCTGTTCGTCGATGGGATGATGCAGGTAGCAGAGCCCACGGCAGAAGAACGGGCGGCCATCGAAAGCCGCCTGTCGCGCCCAGGCCCGATCGAGCAGGCACTGGAAGCGACCAGTCTGCTGCTGTCCGATCTCTCGGCCGCCGCTGGCGTCGTCATGGTGCCGAGCCGCGAGCCCCGGCTGACGCAGATGAACATCGTTTCCCTCGCGCCCGGCAAGGCGCTGGCGATCATCGTCGGGGAAGACGGACACATCGAAAACCGCCTGCTCGATCTGCCTCCCGGCCTGCCCGTGACGATTCTGGAGCAGGCGACCAATTACATCACGGCGCATCTGCGCGGCCGGACACTGGCCGAGGCCGTGCGGATCATCGGGCACGATATCGTCTCGGGCCGCTCCGCGCTCGATGCCGCGAGCCGCGATCTGGTCGAGCGGGGACTGGCGGTCTGGACCGAGGATGCGGCGCAGCGCCCGGTTCTGATCGTGCGCGGGCAGGCCAACCTGCTGGACGAAACCGCCTTGGGCGATCTCGAACGCGTCCGGCAATTGCTGGACGATCTCGAAAACAAGCAATCCATTGCCGAACTGCTGGAAAGCGCGCGCGAAGCCGATGCGACCCGTATTTTCATCGGCTCGGAAAACCGCCTGTTCGCCCTCTCCGGTTCGTCCGTGATCGCTTCACCCTATCGCGATCGGGACGGCAAGGTTGTGGGTGTGGTGGGTGTAATCGGGCCGACCCGGTTGAATTATGCCCGGGTTGTCCCCATGGTGGATTTCACTGCCCAGAGCCTGGGCAAATTGATCGGTTAAACAGTTAGAACAGACAGATTAGAGACCTATGACTGACGACAAGACGCAGCCGCAAGACGATCCCGCCGTGGCCGCGGAATTGAAGGGCGTACCCGAAGAAATGCTGGAAAGCGCCGGCGATGCGGAGGGTTCCGCCCCGGATCAGGTGAGCCTGTTGCAAGAACAACTGGAAGCCGCCCAGCAGGATATTCTCTATGCCCGGGCGGAAACGCAGAACGTGCGCCGCCGCCTGGAGAAGGACATTGCCGATGCGCGCGCGTATGCCGCCACCGGCTTTGCCCGCGATATCCTCAGCGTGGCCGACAACCTTGCCCGCGCGCTCGATGCCATTCCCGCCGATCTCAAGGATGATGAGCGGGTGAAAGGCTTCCTCGCCGGGATCGAGGCCACCGCGCGTGAGATCGATAAGGTCTTCAGCAGCCACGGTATCAGCCGGATCGCGGCGATGGGGTTGCCGCTCGACCCCAATCAGCATCAGGCCATGCTCGAAGTTCCTTCGACGGACGCCGAGCCGGGCACCATCGTGCAGGAATTGCAGCCCGGCTACATGATCAAGGACCGCCTCCTGCGCCCGGCCATGGTTGCTGTCGCCAAGAAACCCGAATAAGCGCGCATTGCGGGTCGAACAGGCCCGCAATGACGATGAAGCGCCCTAATATCAGGAACATGCGCAAAACCCGTCCGTTGATGTTCGAGAAGAAGAACGCTGAACGGAGGTTTATCATGCGTAAGTGGATTGTCCCTGCTGTGGCGGCGGCTTCGCTTGCCACGCTGGGCGCCTGCTCCACCAATCATGCCGGTGAGGGCGCTCTCGTCGGGGCCGCCGTTGGCGCCGGTGTCGGGGCTGCGACCGGTGGCGATGTGGGCGAAGGCGCCGCAATCGGCGCGGCGGCCGGCGCTGTCGGCGGCGCGCTTATCAAGAAAGACGGCAAGTGCTATCGCCGTGATCGCTATGGCGATGAACGCCGCGTAAGCTGTCGCCGCTATCGCTGACGGTCAGTTTGTCCGGGCATCGCAGCACGGCGGCGCTTGGCTTTAATTCGGGGCTTTAACCCGGGTTTTCCGCTCCTGGAAAATTCACCAGCTTATCGTATGCGCGCGGATCGCCGACACCTGCGATCCGCTTCCCATTGCGCAACAGGAAGGCATGGCGGACGATTTCGGCCTGCTGCTCGATACCGTAACGGTTCAGCGCTCTGCCGGGCATCAGCGTGTAGCCATAGCGGCAGAACGGATGGCGGCGTAACGGCAGATAGTACTTGCCATGCACCTGCGTCTGCCAGACGTGCGTCATCTCGTGCAGGAAATGCCCCTGCCGGTCGAGCGTCGCCGCAGCGAAATCATCGCAGTAAATCGAATCGTCCGGATGGAAATGGATATGTCCGCACGGGGCCATCAGCCGGTTGCGCGGCTGGAAGGGGAACCACTTGCGCCGCCGCAAAGTGACGAGGCTGCAATCAATCGCGGTGCCAAAGATGCTGCGGACAAGGGCGACTTCCCCTTCGGTCAGCGGCCGTTCGCCGCCGGCCGGACAAGCCGCCCCTTGAAACTGCGCGATTTCGTTCAGTTGCCGCCCCCTGGAGCTTCGACCTTGGCGGTGAAAGTGGTCTTGTCACCACCCGCGAAAGTCAGCGTCACTTCCTTCGTTTCGCCTGCTGCGGGCGCGGGATCGAGGCCCATGATCATGAAATGCTTGCCGCCCGGTTCGAACTTGACCGATTGCCCCTTCACGAGATTGACCGGGGCCAGATCGACCATCTCGGCCTTGCCGTTGGTGGTCACGCTTTCGTGCATGGCCACCTCCTTGGCGCCGGGCACTTCCGCCTTGCGGACGACGGCGTAGCCATCGCTGTTGTTCACGATATCGAGATAGAGCGCAGCCGGATTGCCCGCGACGGCAGGCAGAACGATGCGACCGTTGGTGATTTCGACCCCAGGCTTGCCATCGACGCTATCGGCCGGGGGCGCTTCCTTTTCGCCGCATGCGGCCAGCGGCAGTGTGGAAAGCACCAGTGCGAGGGATGCGAATACCGTTTTTCTCATGTTTTTGCCTCCTGTTTCCCGATTGGGGAAACTAGCTGCCATGATCCCTTGTGCAAGGAAAAAGCGCTCTTATATCGCCGGTCAACAAGGGCCTTTTCGGGCTCAGAGCTGCGTAAGCCGTCTTGCCGCTTTCGGGAGGCGAACCACGCGGTGTCCACTTTTGATTTTAGGATGAGGTAATAATGGGCAAAGTTATCGGTATCGACCTTGGCACGACCAACAGCTGCGTCGCGGTGATGGATGGGAGCAAGCCCAAGGTGGTCGAAAATTCGGAAGGCGCACGCACGACTCCGTCGATCGTCGCGTTCACCAAGGATGGGGAGCGCCTGATCGGCCAGCCCGCGAAGCGCCAGGCCGTCACCAATCCCGACAATACGGTTTTCGCGGTCAAGCGCCTGATCGGCCGCCGCTTCGACGATCCCATGACCAAGAAGGACATGGGTCTCGTCCCCTATACCATCACCAAGGGCAAGAACGGCGATGCCTGGGTCCAGGCAGGCGGCGAAGACTACAGCCCGTCTCAGATTTCCGCCTTTATTCTCCAGAAGATGAAGGAAACGGCGGAATCGTACCTCGGCGAATCCGTCACTCAGGCGGTGATCACCGTTCCGGCCTACTTCAACGACGCGCAGCGCCAGGCGACCAAGGACGCCGGCCAGATCGCGGGTCTTGAAGTCCTGCGCATCATCAACGAACCGACGGCGGCCGCACTGGCTTACGGCCTCGACAAGAACGACGGCAAGACCATTGCCGTGTACGACCTTGGCGGTGGCACGTTCGATATTTCGATCCTCGAAATCGGCGATGGCGTGTTCGAAGTGAAATCGACCAACGGCGACACGTTCCTGGGCGGTGAGGATTTCGACAGCGCGATTGTCGAGTATCTGGCGGACCAGTTCAAGAAGCAGGAAAACATGGATCTGCGGACGGACAAGCTGGCTCTGCAACGCCTCAAGGAAGCGGCCGAAAAGGCGAAGATCGAACTTTCCAGCTCGCAGCAGACCGAAATCAACCTGCCTTTCATCACCGCGCGTATGGAAGGCGGCGCGACGACCCCGCTGCACCTGGTGGAAACGCTGACCCGTTCGCAGCTCGAAAAGCTGGTTGAAAACCTGATCCAGCGCACGCTTGAACCCTGCAAGAAGGCCTTGGCCGATGCGGGGCTGGACAAGGGTGCGGTGGACGAAGTCGTGCTGGTCGGCGGGATGACCCGCATGCCCAAGGTGCGCGAAGTCGTCGAACAGTTCTTCGGCAAGAAGCCGCACACCGGCGTGAACCCTGACGAAGTGGTGGCCATGGGCGCCGCCATCCAGGCGGGCGTGCTGCAGGGCGATGTGAAGGACGTGCTGCTGCTCGACGTGACTCCGCTTTCGCTCGGCATCGAAACGCTGGGCGGGGTGTTCACTCGCATGATCGACCGCAATACGACGATCCCGACCAAGAAATCGCAGGTCTATTCGACGGCGGAAGACAACCAGCAGGCCGTGACTATCCGCGTGTTCCAGGGCGAACGCGAAATGGCGGCGGACAACAAACTGCTCGGCCAGTTCGATCTTGTCGGCATTCCGTCGGCGCCGCGCGGTGTGCCGCAGATCGAGGTGACGTTCGATATCGACGCCAACGGCATCGTCAACGTGTCGGCCAAGGACAAGGGCACCGGCAAGGAACAGCAGATCCGCATCCAGGCTTCCGGCGGTCTTTCGGAAGGCGACATCGACCAGATGGTTCGCGATGCCGAAAAGTTTGCCGAGGAAGACAAGAAGCGGCGTGAATCGGCGGAAGCCCGAAACAATGCCGACAGCCTTGTGCATGCCACGGAAAAGCAGCTTTCCGAAAACGGCGACAAGATCGATGCCGGCCTCAAGTCCGAAATCGAAACCGCCATCGCCGAAACCAAGACTGCGATCGAAAGCGGGAATGTCGATGATATGAACGCCAAGGCGCAGAACCTGACCCAGCTTGCCATGAAGATGGGTCAGGCGATCTACGAGAAGGAACAGGCCGCTGGCGGCGCCGCTGATGGGGCCGACAACGCAGCCGCGCAGGACGACGTGGTTGACGCCGAGTTCTCGGAAGTCGACGAAGACAACAAGGGCTGAATTGCCTGATGGACATCGAATCCGCCGCCGCTCTGCCCCCGATTATGGCGGGCATCGGCGGCGGTGACGTTTGAGGCGGGGCAATGGCTACCGAAGTAAACTATTACGAACTGCTTGAGGTGGAGCGTTCGGCGGACGACAAGACGCTGAAATCGGCCTATCGCAAACTGGCGATGCGCTATCACCCGGATCGCAATCCGGGTTGTGACCAATCCGAAGCGAAGTTCAAGGCGATCAACGAGGCATACGATTGCCTCAAGGACCCGCAGAAGCGCGCGGCCTATGACCGTTTCGGCCATGCGGCTTTCCAGCAGGGCGGCTATGGTCAAGGCGGCCATGGGCCCGGCGGCGGTGAATTCAGCGATCTGGGCGATATCTTCGAAACCATTTTCGGTTCGGCTTTCGGTGGCGGAGGCGGGAGGGCTCGCCCACGCCGCGGCGCCGACTTGCGCTACGATATGGAAATCTCGCTCGACGAAGCGTTCCATGGCAAGGAAGCGCAGATCGAAGTCGAAGTCTCGACCCAGTGCGAAGCTTGCGACGGAACCGGCGCCAAGCCGGGCACCGGTTCGCGCGGATGCGGCACCTGCCACGGTCATGGCAAAGTCACCACGCGTCAGGGTTTCTTCGTCGTCGAACGCACTTGCCCGCACTGCCATGGGCGCGGCGAAATCATCGAAAGCCCCTGCCGTTCCTGCGGCGGAGAAGGCCGGGTGGACAAGCCGCAGACGCTGGACGTGACAATCCCGCCCGGTGTCGACAACGGCACGCGTATCCGCCTCTCCGGCAAGGGTGAGGCAGGGCCGATGGGCGCCCCCCCGGGCGATCTCTACATTTTCTTGCAAGTCCGCCCGCACCGCGTATTCCAGCGAGAAGGAACAGCGCTGTACACCCGCGTGCCGGTGAGTTTCACCACCGCCGCGCTGGGCGGGGAAATCGCCATTCCTGGGCTCGACGGGGAATCGATCTGCATCGAGATTCCGGCGGGTATCCAGTCGGCGAAGCAATTGCGCAAGCGAGGCGCGGGGATGCCTGTGCTGCAGGGCCGGGGGCGCGGCGATCTGGTGATCGAAGTCATCGTCGAAACCCCGACCAAGCTGACCGCGCGGCAGAAGGAACTGCTGCGTGAATTCCAGGAAACCGAAACGGGCGACGAATGTCCCGAAAGCCGCGGTTTTTTTGAGCGGATCAAGGACGCCTGGAACGACCTGACCGACTAAGCGCGCAGGCAGGGCACTGTTCCTGCCTGTCTCGCCCTTATTCCATCCGTTCGATTATTTCCGCGCGAATCCGGGCGATCAGGCCGGGATCGGCGGTAAGGCGCTTCTGTTCCTCGGCAAGAATGGCGAGGAACGCCGCGCGTTTGTGCCGGACGATCTCATCGGCGGGCATCGGTTCGTTCAGCGTGGACACGACGATGTCGATCATCCGCTCGGCCCCGTGCAGGCGCCCCCACAGATAGTCGTTCTCACGATAGGCCCGGCTGAAGAAGGCGCCGAAATTGTAGAATTCGATCCCGCGCAGCGTGGCATGCGTACCGCCTTCGCGGATCGAACGGGCATCTTCGGGCGAAATGCGGTCGACTTTCACCGGGTCGAACTCGGTCAGCCCTTCGTTGCGCAGCAGGGGCAGCGTGGCGATATCGAAAAAGGGAAAACCCAAATAGGTCAGCAGGACCTTGCGCCGCAAAGGCTTGGGCATCTCGGACAGCGCTTCGATGAACATGGCTTCCACCTTGCGATCCACACCGGGCAGATCGCGCAGCCGTTGCAAGGCATCGATCGCCTCGCCGGGGTCGTCCATCACATTCCGGGCATCGGCGACGAACTGCGCCCCGAGCCAATCGATCGATTCCCGCTCGAAATAGAGCGCGAGCGAATCGTAAACCAGTTTCTTTGCGCGTTCCCGGTCCGGTGCGGCGATATCGTCGTCGCCTTCCCATTCCACCGACAGGCGGCGGGCCAGAAGGCGCAGGCGGCGGATGCGAAAGGCGATGTCATGCCTGCGCAGGAAGGCGATGGCATCGCTGCTTGCTCCGCCTTTGGGATCGGAAAGCCGCTGCAACCCCCGCGCCGTGAGTTCCGCTTTCAGCCGTTGCCGAATGGGGTTGGGGCCGGGAAGGCCCAGATCGGGCACCGCTTCGTAGATCGTCCGCGCGATATGATCGATAACCCCCGCGAATTTCAATTGGGCGTAGCTATGATAGGCAAAGCCCGCCTTTTCGGCGGCGGCCTGCTGCGCCTTATTGCGCCACATCTGCAACCGGCGGGCTGTCGGCTTGTCGAGAAACAGGGTATGGCCGAACAGGTCGTCCACCGCCTGTTCGACTTCCGGCCGCAGGGCGAGGACGATGGTATACAGGCGCTCCGCCTCGCGGGATTGCTGTTCCAGTTCTTCGAGATTGTCGCGGATCGGCTGTTCGCGCGGAATGGTCGAGAGAGCGCCGAATATCGCGGAAAAGAACCCGACCGGGCGATTGCGTGCAAGATCGACTTCCGCCCAACGATCCGGGCGCGGATCGATATAGACGAAACGCCGGTCCACCTCGCGCTGGGCGGGCCGGGTGGAAAGCCTCGCCGCGGCTTCGGCGAATGGCGCGTTGACCAGCACCGAACCGTCGATCAACGAAACGTGTTCAGCGTCCCCGCGCCGCACATGCCCGGGCATGATCCGTTGGAGGAATTCGGCTCGGCCGGTCCATTCGTGCCCCCGTTCCCGCCCCAGTTGGTCGATTTCCGCCAGTTGCAGCGGCGGAAACGCGCCGGGAAAACTGGCGGTGGATCGCGCGGCGAAAATCAGTTCCAGCGGATCGGCAAGGCCCGTGCCGCCCTGTGCCGGAACCCGGCCATGGAAGCCGATCGGCAGGCGGTGTTCGCTTTCTTCCGCGACGGGCGGGCTGTTGAGCCGTAGCAAGGCGGGATAGCCGCGAAAATCGGTGGCGGTCACGAACAGATCGATCGGGTGGCCAGGGGGCAACAGCGGATCGTCCGCTGGCACGCTGTGCATCGCCATCAACGCCTTGCACAACAGGCGGGAGAACCCGATGCCGGAAAATGGCGGTTCAAACCACCGGCTGCGGATGAAGCGCGACAGCTTGGCCCGCACTTCCTCCCGCGTTTCAGGAGCGACGCTTTCGGAGACGGCGTTGCCAGGCCGGGTCAGCAAATACTGCACCAGAGGCCAGGCCCATTGCTTGGTGATACGCGACCAGGGCCGGGCTTCCGGATCGAGCAGCATGTCGACATCGGCCATGTCGAGCCACAGATCGGTCAGCGGTTCGAGCGAGTAACCCGAATGGATCGCTTCGGCGAGGAACACCGCGTTGATCCCGCCCGCGCTGGCGCCGGTCAGGATATCGGGAAGAACACGCAGTTCCAGTTCCTGATGGCTTTCGATAGCTCTCAGGAGATCGCAATAGACGCTTTCGCTGCCACTGAGGCACCGCAGGCCGGCGTGCGAAGCGCGGCTGGCGCGGGCCAGCTTCCACACTTCCTTGGTAACACCATGCATGTACACCGCGAGGCTGACGCCGCCATAGCATACCAGGGCAATGCGAAGTTCCTTTTGCCGCATGGCCCTGTTGTGGGGACTCAATCGCGGGAAAGCAATTGCGTTCCTTTTATGTTCCCATTATCGCAACGTCATGGCCAAAACCAAACGCCGTTATGTCTGCCAGGCCTGTGGCAGCGTCTCCCCCCGCTGGCAGGGGCAATGCGCCGATTGCGGGGAATGGAACACGCTTGCGGAAGAAGCGCCCGCCACGGTCTTCTCCCAGAAGCACGATCTGTCTTCCGGCGGGCGGACGATTGCCTTCGAACCGCTGGATACCCCGGGCAAAGCGCTGGAACGGCGCGCCACGGGGCTGGCCGAATTCGACCGCGCGCTAGGCGGGGGGCTGGTGCCGGGCTCCGCCATCCTGATGGGCGGCGATCCGGGAATCGGCAAATCGACGCTGCTGTTGCAGGCGGCGGGGAAAATCGCGCGGGCAGGGGGCGATGTCGTCTATGTCAGCGGGGAGGAAGCGGCAGGGCAGGTCCGGCTGCGCGCCAGCCGCCTAGGGCTGGCTGACGCGCCGATCAGGCTGGCCGCCGCCACCTCGGTGCGCGATATCCTGACCACGCTCAACACCATGGCCCCGCCTTCACTGCTGGTCATCGACTCCATCCAGACGATGCATTCCGACACCATCGAAGGGGCGCCGGGCACGGTCAGCCAGGTGCGCGGCTGCGCGTTCGAACTGATCCGCTATGCCAAGGAAAGCGGCGCTGCGCTGGTGCTGGTCGGCCATGTGACCAAGGATGGCGCGATTGCGGGCCCCCGCGTGCTGGAACACATGGTCGACGTGGTGATGAGCTTCGAAGGCGAACGCAGCCATCAGTACCGCATCCTGCGCAGTCTCAAGAACCGCTTCGGCGCGGTGGACGAAATCGGGGTTTTCTCCATGGCGGGGGAAGGGCTGGAGGAAGTGGCCAATCCCTCGATGCTGTTCCTGTCGGGCCGGGACGATCCCCTGGCAGGCAGCGCGGTGTTTCCCGCTCTCGAAGGCACCCGCCCCGTGCTGGTGGAAATCCAGGCGCTGATCGTGCGCCTGCAAAGCGGGGCCACCCCCCGGCGTGCGGTGGTGGGATGGGACAGCGGCAGGCTGGCGATGCTGCTGGCCGTGCTGGAATCGCGCTGCGGGCTCAATTTTTCGAGCGCGGAAGTCTATCTCAACGTGGCGGGCGGTTATCGCCTCGCAGACCCGGCGGCCGATCTGGCGGTGGCCGCCGCGCTTGTATCGGCCTTGTCCGACCGGCCGCTTCCCGCCGGTTCGATCTGGTTCGGGGAAGTCTCCCTGGCCGGGGAGATTCGCCCGGTTGCCCACCCCGGTATCCGTTTGCGCGAAGCTTTGAAGCTGGGGTTCGACCGCGGCCACGGCCCGAGCGGGGCAGCGGAAAAGATCACCGGTATCCGGTTTGACGATATGCCCTCTCTGGCGAAGCTCGTTGACCGGATCGTGCGCTAAATCTAAGGCATCGCCGCGATGACAGGCTTCGATCTCATTGTGCTGCTTCTGATCGGCGTGGGCGCCGTTGGGGGCTTTCTGCGCGGCTTCGTGCACGAAGTGCTGTCGCTGGCGGCATGGGTGGTGACGCTGATCGTCATCCATATGTTCCACACACCGGCCACCGCCGTGCTCACGGGCTACATGGATAACCCGGTCACGGCGTCCGTTGTGGCTTTCGCGATTCTGCTGATCGTCCCTTACGCGGCCATAAAAATGGTGGCGAAGTGGATGGGCGGCGTGTCGCGGGCATCGCTGCTGGGGCCGATCGACCGGGTGCTGGGCTTCGGCTTCGGCATCCTCAAGGGCCTGATCATTGCCGTGCTGGCCTTCTCGCTTCTCGTTCTCGGCTATGACACGGTATGGGGACCGTCGGGGCGGCCGACGTGGATCACCACGGCGCGGGTCTATCCGTTTATCGACACCGCATCGGATGAACTGGTGGCCTTGATCAAGGAACGGCGTCTGGCGATGGAATTGCAGGAAGCGCAATCCGAATCCCCATCGCGATGAACGGCGTCACCCGGCTATACACCCCCGAATTGCTGGGCCTTGCAGTCCGCCTTGCCGATTATCCGTTCGACGACACGCTGAAATGGCAGGGGTCGGCCCGCTCCCCCAGTTGCGGCAGCACTCTAAATCTGGGCCTTGCGCTCGATCCGCAGGGGCGGATTGCCCGCATCGGCATGCGGGTCCACGCCTGCGCCGTGGGGCAGGCAGCGGCGGCGATTTTCGCCGATGCCGCCATCGGGCAGGATCGGGCCGCGCTTCTGGTTGCCGGCGATGCTATCGAACAATGGCTGGACGGGCAGACGGCATTGCCCGGCTGGCCGGGCATCGCGGCCATCGCACCCGCGCACGCGTTTCCCGCGCGCCATGGTGCCATGCTGCTGCCATGGCGTGCCGCGGCACAAGCGCTTTCCAACTGCGATTCCCACCGCTAGATCACGATCTTCCGCGGGGGAGAGATCATAAGAAATGGCCAGCACAGCATTGCCTGCCGAACAGCAGGGTAAGGCATCCGACGTACGCCTCGTCATTGCCGCATCATCCGCCGGTACGGTGTTCGAATGGTATGACTTTTTCATCTACGGCACGCTTTATGCCGTCATTTCCAAAGCGTTTTTTCCCGCAGGCAATGAAACGCTTTCGGTTCTGCTGACCTGGGCCACCTTCGCAATCGGTTTCGGATTCCGCCCGATCGGGGCGATCCTGTTCGGCTATCTGGGCGACAAGCTCGGCCGCAAATACACCTTCCTTGTCACGGTCACTCTGATGGGGATCGCCACGGCCGGGGTCGGTCTGGTGCCGAGCGTCCAGACCATCGGCCTTGCCGCGCCGCTGATCGTCATTTTCCTGCGCATCCTCCAGGGGCTCGCGCTGGGCGGTGAATATGGCGGAGCAACGACTTATGTGGCGGAGCATGCGCCGCTCAACCGGCGCGGTTTCTACACCAGCTTCATTCAGGCCAGCGTCGTCGGCGGCTTCGTGCTCAGCATCGCGGTGGTGGTGGCGTGCCGGATGCTGATACCGGAGGACGCCTTTGCCGCATGGGGCTGGCGCGTTCCTTTCCTGCTGTCGCTGCTGCTGTTGGCGATTTCGCTGTGGATGCGCTTCAAACTGTCGGAAAGCCCGGTTTTCCGGGCCATGAAGGCGGCGGGCAAAACCGCGAAGAATCCGTTCGTCGAAAGTTTCACCTATCCCGGCAACAAGAAGCGCATTTTCGTCGCCCTGTTCGGGGTGACCGCCGGGCTGACGACGATCTGGTACACCAGCGTGTTCACCAGCATGTCGTTCCTGCGCGGGCCGATGCGGGTGGATGGGCTGACGGTCGAACTGATCTTGCTGGCGGCCGGGCTGATCACGATGTCCTTCTATCTGGTGGTCGGCAAATGGTCCGACCGGGTCGGGCGTAAGAAGCCGATGGTCATCGGCAATTTCATCACGCTGTTCCTTCTGTTTCCGCTGTTCTGGGGCATGGGCCACCTCGCCAATCCCGGCCTTGCCGCCACGGCCAAGGACAATCCGGTCCAGATCGAAGGGCCGCATTGCACGACCGATCCGTTCGGTGAAATCGTGGGCAGCAAACCCTCACCCTGCGGGCGTATGCTGGAAACGCTGGCCGCCAGCGGTATCCCCTATACGGTTGTGAAGGCGGACACTCTCCGCCTCACGGTCGGAGGTGAGGACATTCCGATCGCCCCCCACTGGATGGGCGACAATGCCGCACGCAAGGCCGGAATCGAACAGGCCCTGTCCGCCTATGGCTTCGATTTTTCCGTGCAATTCCCGCCTTTTGTGAACATTGTCGGGATCATCGCAATCCTTCTGGTGCTGGGGGTTCTTTCGGCGCTGACTTTCGGTTCGGCGGCCGCGCTGCTGGCGGAATTGTTTCCCGCCAGAATCCGTTACAGTTCGATGTCGATCCCCTACCACATCGGGGCGGGCTACTTCGGCGGCTTCCTGCCCCTGATCGCCAATTATATTGTTGCCAAATCAGGTGATGCCTATGCGGGCCTGTGGTATACGTGGAGCTTCGTTCTCATTTCCTTTCTGGTCGGACTATGGGGTATCCCCTCAGGCCCACCGCAAGATTTCATAGAAGATGCTCCCTAAACAACCGGCTTCCTCGCTTCGCCTTCGCCTCGACCGTTCCGCACTGTCCCACAACTGGCGCGCGCTGGATCGCCTCTCCGGCGGCGCGCGCGCCGGGGCGGCGGTCAAGGCGAATGCCTATGGCTTGGGCGTGGACCTGGCGGTTCCCACGCTGCGCGATGCAGGCGCGCGCGACTTCTTCATCGCCCACTGGAGCGAGGTTCCCGCGCTGTTGAAGCATGTCGCGCCGCAGCAGATTTCCGTGCTGCACGGGCCGCTTACCGCCGATGACTGCGCCTTCGCACAGGCCACCGGGGTCAAACCCGTCATCAACAGCCGGTTTCAGGCGAAACTGTGGCGCGAAGCGGGCAATGGCCCGTGCGATCTGATGGTCGACACGGGAATGAACCGGCTCGGCATTTCCCCGGCCGATTTCACGGATGCCGATATTGCCGGGCTCGATATCGACATCCTGCTCTCGCACCTCGCATCGGCGGACGATGAGAGCCCGCTCAACGCGGCGCAACTGGCGCGCTTCGGCCACGCCTGCGCCGCGCTTCCGGCCCGCAGCCGCAGTCTGGCCAACAGCGCCGGCATCGCGCTGGGCAAGGATTATCTGTTCGACGTCACCCGACCGGGCCTTTCGCTCTATGGCGGCATCCCTCGGCCCGAACTGGCGGGCGAGATTCGCCCCGTCGCCGTGATCGAGGCTGCGATCATCCAGTGCCGCGATCTCGCCCCGGGCGAAACCGTGGGCTACAACGCGACATTCACTGTCGACCGTCCGATGCGGGCCGGGATAGTCTCTCTGGGCTATGCCGACGGTTTCCTGCGCGCCTGGGGCGGGAAGGGCGCTCTGAGCAGCGATGGCGCCAAGCTGCCTCTGCTGGGCCGTGTGTCGATGGATATGGTCGCCGTCGATCTCGCGGCAGCGCCGCATCTGAAGGATGGGGACTGGATCGGTGTCCCCTATGCCTTGCCGGAGGCTGCGCAATTGACCGGACTCTCGCAATACGAATTGTTGACGATTTTGGGCCAACGTTTCGAACGGACATAGCCTGTGTTGCACCGCACACGCTGCGCATGCTAAGTCCTGTTCTTTAGGAGCGTGGCAAGGAGCGCTGTAATGGCAAAGGCGGGCGGAACCGAAAACGGTCCGGTCATCATCAAGAAATACGCCAACCGGCGGCTCTACAACACCAGCTCTTCCAGCTACATCACGCTGGAGGACCTTTCGAAAATGACCCGTGAAGGGGTCGAATTCCAGGTCGTGGACGCCAAGAGCGGCGCCGACATCACGCACTCCATCCTGACGCAGATCATCATGGAAGAAGAAGCCAACGGCGAGCAGATGCTTCCGGTCAGTTTCCTCCGCCAGTTGATCGGCATGTACGGCAATTCGATGCAATCGATGATGCCGCACTATCTCGAAGCCTCGATGCAGAGCTTCCTCGCCAACCAGAAGAAGCTCCAGGAAGCGTTCAAGGGTGGCGTTTCCGCCAATCCCTTCACCCGCCTCGCCGAAACCAACATGGCCATGCTCAAGGCCGCGACTTCCGCTTTCATGCCGGGCGGGGAATCCCGCGCGGATTCCGCCGGTCAGGAAGAAGCCGGCGAAAGCAAGGACGAACTGGCCGCACTGCGCGAACAGATGGCGGAAATGCAGCGCAAGCTTGACGCGCTGGGCAAATAACCACTGCCTGCAACGGCGGACAAAACACGGTAAGACACTTCACACCCGCTCGACACGAGCGGGTTTTGCCCTATGGAGCAGGCACAGACTCCACCCATAATTGATGAGAATTCCGTGTCCGCCATTCGCCACGCCCTTTCGATCAAACGCGCAGACGATTTCGCCCAGTGGTATCAGGCCGTCGTGTCCCAGGCGGACATGGCCGAAGAATCGGGCGTGCGCGGCTGCATGGTCATCAAGCCGTGGGGCTATGGCATCTGGGAACGCATCCAGCGCCTGATGGATGACCGGATCAAGGCCGCCGGTGTCCAGAACTGCTATTTCCCGTTGTTCATTCCCTTGTCCTATTTCGCCAAGGAAGCCGAACACGTGGAAGGCTTCGCCAAGGAAATGGCGGTCGTCACCCATCACCGCCTTGTCGCGGGTGAGAAGGGCGGGCTGATCCCCGATCCGGAAGCGAAGCTGGAAGAACCGCTGGTGGTCCGCCCGACTTCCGAAACAGTGATCGGCGCGGCGATGGCGCGCTGGGTGCAAAGCTGGCGTGATCTGCCACTGCTGACCAACCAATGGGCCAATGTCGTGCGCTGGGAAATGCGCACCCGCATGTTCCTGCGCACGTCCGAATTCCTCTGGCAGGAAGGCCATACCGCACACGAAGACCGCGAAGGCGCGATGGAAGAAACGCTGCGCGCGCTGGAAATGTACCGCAGTTTTTCGGAAGACGTGCTCGCCATGCCGGTGATCGCCGGGGAAAAACCGGAGAACGAGCGTTTTCCGGGCGCCGTCGCCACCTATTCGATCGAAGCGATGATGCAGGACGGCAAGGCGCTGCAGGCGGGCACCTCGCACTATCTCGGCACCAGCTTCGCCGAAGCGGCGGGCATCCAGTATCAGGATCGCGAAGGCGGGCAGCGCCATGCCCACACCACCAGTTGGGGGGTCTCCACCCGGCTGATCGGCGGGGTCATCATGACGCACGGCGATGACGATGGCCTGCGCGTTCCCCCGGCCATTGCACCGTTCCAGGTCGTGATCCTGCCGATGCTGCGCGATGATGATGGCGACGCCGCCTTGCTGGCCTACTGTCGCGAACTGCACACGCAGATCGCCGCGCAGACCGCCTTGGGCGAACCAGTGCGCGTCCTGCTCGACACCAAGCCGGGCAAGGCCGCGGCCAAGCGCTGGGACTGGGTGCGCAAAGGCGCGCCGGTTATTCTCGAAATCGGCGGGCGCGACATGGAAAACGGCAAAGTCAGCCAACTTCGCCGCGACCGGTTGTGGAATGCGGCGGCCAAGCCCGATTTCACCGCGCCCACGCGCGAGGAATGCGCGGCCGGAATTCCGGCCCTGTTGCAGGATATCCAGCAGGCGCTGTTCGCCGAGGCACGGGACCGGCGCGACGCCAATGTAACCCGCGGCATCGACACGTTCGAACAGCTTTCCGCTTTCTTCGGCGAAGACCGGCACCAGCCCGGCTGGGTGGAAGTGCAATGGTCGAAGCCGACCGGCACGGCGCTCGATGCGGTGGTGGAACAGCTCAAGGCGCTGAAACTCACCATCCGCAACGTGCCGACCGATGCGGCCCCCGCCGATGGCGCCTGCCTGTTCACCGGCGCGCCCGCGGTGGAACGCATTTTCGTCGCCCGGGCCTATTGATTTGGCCCGCCCGCCGAAAATCGCGCCTGGCCTGCCCAGCAAGCAGCAGGTTCTGGATTTCATCCAGACATCGGACGTTCCCGCAGGCAAGCGCGAAATCGCCAAGGCTTTCGGCCTCAAGGGGCAGGAAAAGATCGCGCTCAAGAAACTGCTGCGCGACATGGCGGACGAAGGGCTGATCGACGGCAAGAAGACCGCGTTTCATCGCATGGGCGGTGTTCCCAAAGTCACCGTGCTGCGCGTTGTCGATACGGAAGACGGCGAAGCGATCGCCATTCCCGATAGCTGGCATCCCGATGACGCCACACCCCCGCCGCGCCTGCGCCTGATCGAACGCAAGAAAGGCAGCGCTCTGCGCGCGGGCGACCGGGTGCTGGCCCGCACGGAAGAAACCGGATCGGGCTGGATCGCCCATCCGATGAAGAAACTGCCCAATCAGGCCGAGGCCGTGATGGGCATCGTCGAAGTGGATGGCAGCGGCAAAAACTGGCTCGCCCCGATCGATCGCCGCGTGCGCCATGCGGCGCCGATTGCCGATCTCGGCGGGGCGGAACCGGGCAATCTGGTTCTGGCCGAACCGGCGGGGCGCAGTCCGCGCGCCGGGGTCAAAGTCATTCAGGTGCTGGGCGATCCGCTGGCGCCCAAGGCGTTCAGCCTGATCGCCATCCACAAGTTCGGCATCCCGCACACGTTCCCCGGCGAAGTGCTGGAGGAAGGCAAGCAGGCCGCCACGCTGCCGTTGAGCGAGGACCGGCGCGAAGATTTGCGCCATCTGCCGATCGTCGCCATCGATCCGGCCGATGCCCGCGATCATGACGATGCGATCTGGGCCGAACCCGATGGGGAAGGGGGCTTTCGCGCGGTGGTCGCCATCGCCGATGTCAGCTTCTACGTCCGTCCCGGCAGCAAGCTCGACCGCGAAGCCCGCAAGCGCGGCAATTCGGTCTATTTCCCGGACCGCGTGGTGCCGATGCTGCCCGAAGTGTTGAGCGCCGATGTCTGCTCGCTCAAACAGGGCGAAACGCGGGCCGCGATGGCCTGTCATCTGACCATTTCGGCAAACGGCGCCGTCACCGCATGGCGCTTCTCCCGCGCGCTGGTGCGGATTGCCGAAAATATCGCTTATGAAGATGCACAGGCGCAGATCGACAACAGCGAGGCGCCCCAGCATCTCCAGAACCTCTGGGCGTGCTGGCGCGCGCTGGAAGCCGCGCGGCACAAGCGCGATCCGCTGGAACTGGAACTACCCGAACGGCGCGTCGTGCTGGACGAGGCGGGCAAGATCGCATCCATTGCTGTGCGCGAACGGCTGGATGCGCACCGGGTGGTCGAAGATTTCATGATCGCGGCCAATGTTGCGGCAGCCAAGGCTCTGGAAAGCAAGACATCGCCGGTCGTCTATCGCATTCACGAACCGCCTAGCCGGGAAAAGCTGATTGCGCTCCGCGATTATCTCGCCACGTTCGAACGCAAGCTGGCGCTGGGGCAGGTCATCACGCCCGGCCTGTTCAACCGCATGCTCAAGGATATCGCCGACGAAAGCGAAAAGGCCCTGATCATGGAAGCGGTGTTGCGCAGCCAGACGCAGGCCTATTACGGCCCCAGCAACGCGGGCCACTTCGGGCTCGCGCTCGGGTCCTATGCCCATTTCACGTCGCCCATCCGCCGCTACGCCGATCTGCTGGTGCACCGCGCGCTGGTCGACGCTTTCGCTCTGGAACAGCCCAAACCCACGAACGGGCTGCCTGCCGCATCGGGCCTGTCCGATCGCGACCGGGCCGATCTCGGCCGCGTCAGCGAAGCGATCAGTTCCGCAGAACGCCGTGCGATGGAGGCGGAGCGGGAGACGATCGATCGTTACGTCGCGGCGTGGCTCGCGGGCCATATCGGCGAAACGTTCGAGACGCGGATCACCGGTGTCCAGCGTTTCGGCCTGTTCGCCACGATCATCGGCCTAGGCGGCGATGGGCTGGTGCCCGTCTCCATTCTGGGGAACGAGCGCTTCCATCATGATGAGGCAGCCCGTCAGCTGGTTGGTGAAAGCACCGGCACGACCTATGCGGTGGGCGACCGGATGCAATTGCGCCTTGCCGAAGCCAATCCTTTGACCGGGGCACTGAAATTCGAGCCGGTCGACGGGGCAGGGGGCGCGATAGAGCCACGCGGCAAGCCTTCCCCGCTCAAGCGCCAAGGCAAGCATCTGGTGGGCAAACGGGGCCGCCCGTCCAATATCCGCCATCAGGGGCGGCGCAAGCGCTGACGCGCGCGCCGGATGGCCTCAACTCAAGCGGTCGAGATCGTCCTGGCTCAACCCGCCCGGAACCACGAAAACAGGACACGGCATCGACCCTGCAACCGAGGTAAAGTGAGTCACCAGCGGCCCGGGATTGCCTTGCGGCGCGGCGCCCAGCACCAGCGCGGCCACTTCGGGGTGTTCGGTAAGGTATTCCTGCACCACTTTGGCGCTGTCGCCCACCCGCACGGTAATGGTCGGCATCTTGCCGCTTTCGTTCAGGATGCTGCCTGCCGCCCCGGTCGCGACGACTTCCGCCCGATCCCGCGCCTCGGCCTCGATAGTGGCCTGAATCCCCCCGAAAGCGCTGAACGCCTGCTGCGGCACATGGGCAATGATATGCACCGCGCCATCGGTTTTCGCGGCACGGCGCGCGGCGAACCGGAGAGCGACGAGCGCTTCCTCGGTTTCATCCATGATCACCAGATAGACACGCATTGCGACCCCCTTTTTGCAAGCGGCCGGTATCTGTTACAAACCGCCACTGCGCAAGGCCTTGCCCCGCAGGCCCATTTTGGCCAATGACGGGGCTCACTGCAAATTGCCTCTTCGGAGACCGCTTTACCATGCCAATCGACATCAAGATGCCCGCCCTTTCACCGACGATGGAGCAAGGGACGCTGGCCAGGTGGCTCGTCAAGGAAGGGGATAGCGTGGCCGCCGGCGATATTCTGGCGGAAATCGAAACCGACAAGGCAACGATGGAATTCGAAGCGGTCGATGAGGGCACGATCCTTTCGATCGCGATTCCCGAAGGCACCGAGGATGTGAAAGTCGGCACGGTCATCGCCGTTTTGGGCGAGGAGGGTGAAGAGACCAGCGCCCCGGCAGCGAAGGCTTCCGCCAAAGATGCACCCGCACCCGCCAAGGACGAGCCTGCCGCGGCCGAGCCAGAGAAGAAATCCGAACCGGAACCGAAAGAGGAAGCTCCCAAGGCGCAACAGGCCAAGGCCGCGCCGAAACCTGCGGCAGCGGGCGAACGCATTGTTGCTTCGCCGCTGGCACGGCGGATTGCCGAACAGAAAGGCATCGATCTGGCCGGCGTGGCCGGCAGCGGCCCCAACGGCCGAATCGTCAAGGCCGATATCGAATCCCTGCAACCGGGCAAAGTCGCCGCCGCGCCGAAGAGCGAAGAAGCCGCGCAAACCACGGCAGCGGGCGTGCCGGATTTTGGCATTCCGTTCGAAGACATCAAGCTGTCCGGTATGCGCAAGACGATCGCCCGCAGGCTGACGGAATCGAAGCAGCAGGTCCCGCACATCTATCTGACGGTCGATATCCGGCTGGATGCGCTGCTCAAGCTGCGCGGCGAGTTGAACGAAGCGCTGTCCGCGCGGGGCGTGAAACTGTCGGTCAACGATTTGCTGATCAAGGCGCTGGGCGTGGCGCTGATGCAGGTGCCGAGTTGCAATGTCTCGTTCGCGGGCGATGTCCTGCGCCAGTACAAGCGGGCGGACGTTTCCGTTGCCGTCAGCATTCCCGGCGGCCTGATCACGCCGATCATCACCGACGCATCGGGCAAGGGTCTGGCGCAGATCTCCACCGAGATGGCGGAGCTGGCGGCGCGGGCCAAGGAAGGCAAGCTCCAGCCACAGGAATACCAGGGCGGCACCGCCAGCATTTCGAACATGGGCATGATGGGCATCAAGCAGTTCGACGCCGTGATCAACCCGCCGCAGGCGATGATCCTGGCGGTCGGCGCGGGTGAAAAGCGCCCGTGGGTCATGGAAGACGGCACGCTGGGCGTGGCCACAGTGATGACTGTCACCGGCAGCTTCGATCACCGCGCCATCGACGGGGCGGACGGGGCGCAACTGATGACCGCTTTGCGCGAACTGGTGGAAAAGCCGCTGGGGCTCGTCGCCTGAATGCACGCTTTCCTACAGGTGAGGCCGGATGATATGCCGATATTGCCATGTGGGAATGCGGTTTCGGCGCGCGGAAGATACTGCTTTTGAAAAATCACACGCACTTTCCATCAAGTCTTTGAAAATATGTTGAAAAACCGCAAGTTTTACGGCGTTTCCTCCCCATTCTGCGTCAACTTGCTAGCCACGTCCTAAGGAGCTTCTCTTGTCCGACACCTACGACGTCATCGTTCTTGGTTCTGGCCCTGGTGGGTATGTGGCGGCGATCCGCAGTGCGCAGTTGGGTTTGAAGACGGCGATAGTGGAGCGTGAGAGCCTGGGGGGCATCTGTCTCAACTGGGGGTGCATTCCGACCAAGGCGCTGCTGCGTTCGGCCGAAGTGTTCCACCAGATGCAGCATGCGGCCGATTATGGCCTTGCCGCCGAGAAGATCACCGCCGATCTCGCTGCCATCGTCAAGCGTTCGCGCGGGGTGGCCAAGCAGCTCAATCAGGGCGTCACCCACCTGATGAAGAAGAACAAGATCGCCGTCCACATGGGTGAAGGCACGCTGACCGCGCCCGGCACGCTGGACGTGAAAGGCGAGAAGGGCACCGAAACGCTCAGCGCCAAACACATCATCGTCGCCACCGGGGCGCGGGCGCGCGATCTGCCGTTTGCCCCGGCCGATGGCAAACGCATCTGGACTTATCGCCACGCGATGACCCCGCCCGAAATGCCCGGCAAGCTGCTGGTGATCGGTTCGGGCGCGATCGGGATCGAATTCGCCAGCTTCTACAACGATATCGGCGCCGAAGTGACCGTTGTCGAAATGATGGATCGGATCGTGCCGGTGGAAGATGCCGATGTCTCCGCGTTCCTTGAAAAGGCGCTCACCAAACAGGGCATGACAATCAAAACCGGCGCCGCGCTGGAGGAACTGAAAGCAGGCCCCAAGGGCGTTTCGGCGAAGATCAAGACGAAGGATGGCAAGATCGAGACGGGCGAATACAGCCATGTGATCGTCGCCATCGGCATCCAGCCCAACACCGAGAATATCGGTCTGGAGACACTGGGGGCGAAGCTCGAGCGCGGGTTCATCCAGATCGACGGCTATGGCCGCACCGGCGTGACGGGCCTGTGGGCCATTGGCGATTGCGTGCCCGGCCCGTGGCTGGCGCACAAGGCGAGCCATGAAGGCGTGACCGCGGCCGAAGCGATCGCGCAGGAACTGGGCAACAAGGACGTGCATCCGCACGCTCTCGACCGGAACAATATCCCGGGCTGCACCTACTGCCACCCGCAGATCGCCTCTGTCGGCCTGACCGAAGCCAGGGCGAAGGAGGCGGGGTACGAGGTGAAAGTGGGCACGTTCCCGTTCATCGGCAACGGCAAGGCGATTGCGCTGGGCGAAGCGGAAGGGTTCATCAAGACGGTGTTCGACGCCAAGACGGGCGAACTGCTGGGCGCGCACATGATCGGGGCGGAAGTGACCGAACTGATCCAGGGCTATGTCGTGGGCAAGCAGCTCGAAACCACCGAGGCCGAACTGATCCAGACCATCTTCCCCCATCCCACACTCAGCGAAATGATCCACGAAAGCACACTCGCCGCTTACGGTCGCGCTATCCATATCTAGGCCGTAATTCGTCACGGCAACGAAGCTTACACAGTCTGGCGGTAGCAACCGCCTGCGGCGCTGATTGACGCCGGAAAGGGAATTTGATGCGCATTGCAATGATCGGCACGGGCTATGTCGGCCTCGTTTCGGGAACCTGCTTCTCCGACTTCGGCCATGAAGTGACCTGCATCGATAAGGATGCGGGGAAAGTCGACGCGCTGCGCGCGGGCCGCATTCCGATCTATGAACCCGGTCTGGAAAGTCTCGTCGCCAGCAACGCCCGGGCAGGGCGGCTCCGGTTCTCGACCGATCTGGCCGAAGCCGTGCCTCAGGCCCATGCCGTGTTCATCGCGGTGGGCACGCCATCGCGCCGGGGCGATGGCCATGCCGATCTCAGCTACGTCTATGCGGCGGCGCGGGAAATGGCAGAATATCTGGCGCCCGGCACTGTCATTATCACCAAATCGACCGTTCCGGTGGGCACGGGCGATGAAGTGCTGCGCATTATCCGCGAAGTGCGGCCGGACCTCGATATTTCCGTTGCCTCCAATCCCGAATTCCTGCGTGAAGGCGCCGCTATCGAGGATTTCAAACATCCCGACCGGATCGTGATCGGATGCGAGGATCAGCGGGCCGAACAGGTGCTGCGCGAAATCTATCGCCCGCTTTTCCTCAACAAGTCGCCCATCGTCACAATGTCCCGGCGCGGGGCGGAACTGACCAAGTATGCGGCCAATGCTTTTCTCGCAACCAAGATCAGCTTTATCAACGAAGTGGCTGATTTATGCGAAAAAGTCGGTGCGGACGTGCAGGATGTCGCGCGCGGTATCGGCCTCGACAACCGGATCGGTTCCAAGTTCCTCCATGCCGGGCCCGGCTATGGCGGTTCCTGTTTCCCCAAGGATACGCTGGCCCTGCTGAAAACGGGCGAGGATTACGAATCTCCGCTGCGGATCGTGGAGGCGGTGGTCACCGTCAACAACAACCGCAAGCGATCGATGGGCCGCAAGATCATTCAGGCCATGGGCGGTTCGGTGCACGGCAAAACCGTCGCCATCCTCGGTCTGACTTTCAAGCCGAACACCGACGACATGCGCGATTCCCCGGCAATTTCGATTATCCAGGCCTTGCAGGATAACGGCGCGGCCATTCGCGCCTACGATCCCGAGGGGATGGAGCAGGCCGCGGCGGAATTGACCGACGTCACCTTCTGCGACGGAGCCTATGCCGCGATGGAAAACGCGGATGCGGCGGTGATCGTGACCGAATGGGACGCGTTCCGGGCGCTCGATTTCAACCGGATGAAAGATCTGTTGAACGCGCCGATTCTGATCGACCTGCGCAATATCTATGTGCGCGACGATGTGGAGCGTCAGGGCTTCGCTTATGTCGCGGTCGGACGCTGATCGGGCATCGCCCGTCGTTTGATGGCCTGACACACGCATAATGCAAGCGTATCCTTCGACGCGATGACAGAGCCCCAGTTTCTCGCCGGCCGCCTGCTGCTTGCCATGCCGGGCATGTTCGACCCCAATTTCGAACGGGCCGTCATCGCCATGTGCGTGCATGATGAAAACGGCGCGCTGGGCATCGGCATCGGCGCTATCCGCCAGGACATCGGTTTCCACGAATTGCTGGGTGATCTCGGGATCGATCCGGGCGCCACGCCCGATGTGCCGGTGCTCGACGGCGGGCCGGTCGAAACCTCACGCGGTTTCGTGCTCCATTCCGGCGATTGGGGCGGGGAAGGCACGATCGGCGTCACCCCTTTCGGCGGCTTGTCGGGCTCGCTCGACATCTTGCGCGCCATCGCGCAGGGCACCGGGCCGCGCCAATGGCTGATCGCGCTGGGCTATGCGGGGTGGGGGGCCGGCCAACTTGACGCCGAGATGCGCCAGCACGGCTGGTATGCCGCCAAGGGCTATCCCGCCATCCTTTATGACACCCCGGTGCGCGATCGCTGGGCGGCGACATGGAAAGCGGAAGGCATCGATCCGGCCTATCTTGTCGGGGAAACGGGCCGGGCCTAGCAGTGGGCACCGGGTGCGGCGGCCCCGCTAGGTTGAAGACGCCCCCGAATTCAGCAGGACACGGATCAGGTCGCTCTGCCGGTTGATCCCGGTTTTCAGGAAAATGCTTTTCAACTGGGTGCGCGCGGTGTTGCGGCTGATGCCCAGCGTTGCCGATGCATCGTCGATACTCGCCCCCTTCGCCAGTTCGCTGGCAAGGTTGGCTTCCGCGGGGCTTAACCCGAACAGGCGCGCCAGGGCTTCGGCCGGCCACGGGGCTTGCTGGGCCGGATCGCGCAGGACGAGAATGGCCGTGCGCTGCAAGGGCCGGGGCAGGGGGGAATATCCCGGGCCCGGGCGCACCACCGCAGTCAACGGCAGATCCTGCCCTCGCCGGGTGAAAGCCAGCGGGCGATAGTCGCCGGTGTTCGTTTCCGGCTTCTGGTTCAGCGCACAACGCCGGATTTCGTCGAGCAAGGCCTGCGTTTCGGCGGCGTTCTCGGCCCGAAGCTTGTTGTGGACCAGCAACAACCCGTCCTTCTTGTCCAGAAACTGCTGTGTGATGGCATTGGCGATCAGAAGACTGCCATCCACGCTCACAAGCGCGACGCCAATCCGGCTGGTTTCGAGCGCAACGTCATGCAGCGCACGCTGCCGGACATGATCGACATGAGTGTAGAAGATCGCGAGAGCACCGCGCAACGCTTCGGCCAGGCTTTCTAAAAAGGCCGCCGTTTCGGGTTCGAACCGGGCCACCTTGCCCTCCCGCCAAAGAACGATGAGGCCGCCCGACTGGCGCAGCCCCGACACCGAAAGGATCAGTGCCGCACCATCTTCGGTGGTGAGCATAAGAGGAGAGCGATCACGAGCAGAGCCCACATTGTCCGCCGCCAGCGCATTGATCACGGCAATCGCCCGATCGTTGGCAAAGGAACCGACCGGCGCTTCCTCATCCGGCGCGATCATCACTGCGGCCTGATCGCACCGCAATATCTCGCACGCGCGGCGGGCGAAGCTGACCCACGCGGGGATTTCCACCGCACTGGCATAGAGCGCATGGATGAGTGTGTCGCGATCCGGAAACATGCACACCTTCCCCGCCCTATGTATCGCAAGTTCGCCGACTGAACCAGAGAACCGCAGCGTGTCGCGCATCGCGACCGG
Source organism: Caenibius sp. WL (assembly GCF_019803445.1). NCBI lineage: Bacteria > Pseudomonadati > Pseudomonadota > Alphaproteobacteria > Sphingomonadales > Erythrobacteraceae > Caenibius > Caenibius sp. WL. The sequence continues at coordinate 2,163,922 of NZ_CP081844.1, read as the reverse complement.
TCTGGCCGCGATGCGCAGCGACAATCACGGCATCAGGTGATTGGTCGTGATCGTCTTTCCATCGGTGGTGATCGACGCGTAACCGTCCTCCTTGATATCGTTCGATGCCAGGCGGCCGGTAACGTCGAGGCGCAGCGTGTGGGTATTGCTGAAAGGACCGGGAGCGGACAGCCGGACGCCCGACCATGCATAGCGGCTGTACACTTCGCCCAGCTTGGCTTTCTGCGCATCCATTACCGAAGTCAGCGCCGCGGCATCGATCTTCGACAGCGGGATAAGGTAGTCTTCAAGATTGAACTCGGCCGCGTTGCCGCCCGATACCGTGATTTCAACCGGGCGCGGGGCATCGAACTGGCCGGTGCTGATATTCAGCCGGGTGTTCAGCAACTTCCGTGGGTCGTCCGGATTCTGGTATTCGACCGTGCAGGTGGTCATTTCGCCCTCGGGTTTGCTATCGCTGCTGTCGATCGCGCTACCGACGCTGAAGAACGATGTGATTTCGGAAACTTTCGTATCCGCGCCCAGATGCTTGGCGATCGCGCGGAAACACACGTCCGGTCCTTCCGCCAGCGTCGGCGCAGCAGCAGCGGGCTTGGCGTCCTTCTTGGCACCGGCCGCGCCCGCCGCCGAAGTTTCGGCTGCCGTACCGGAACCATCGTCATTGCCGCCACAGGCAGCGAGACCGAGAGTGAGCGTAGCGGTCATGCAGAGCAAGGCGGGTTTCAGTTTCGATCTCATCATTATGCGTCCTTTGATCAGGGATGGTGAGCGGTAGGTATTGTAAAATCAGCCCATTTGGCCAGAGGTTATTAACGCCATGCCCGCCTTCAGATCGCTGAGCATCGCCATACCCCCCAAATGTACCCTGAGGGGTGGGGACCTGGATGGCACGACGTGGCACGCCATGCCTGTCCATATGTGACAATAAGATGGAATTTTGCGGGGATTTGGCATGCCCTGCTACGGGCTGGCACGGTCGACTGGCGGACAGGGTGGGATTCGAACCCACGGTGAGCTTGCACCCACGCCGGTTTTCAAGTTTGTTGGGAACGAACTTAGCGTAGCTTTACGCAGCTTGGAATAGCCAGATTATCGAGCGAAATCAGTTGCTTGGCCCCCGCGATAAGCCGTAGGCAGGTCGCCGCAGCTTTACCGCTGCTGCTTATGAGCTGCTTATGGAGGCCAAAATGAACAGCCAGCCGAACAGGGCGAAACTGACCAAAGGGTATGTCGATCGGATCAAGCCGGAGGCCAAGGACGCCTTCCACTGGGATACGGAGGTGAAGGGTTACGGGGTGAGGGTGACGCCGACCGGCAAGCTCACCTTCATCGTGCAGGGGCGAGTTGAGGGCACGACCGCGCCAGCCGCCCGCATCACCATTGGCGCTTACGGCGTCTTCACTGTCGATCAGGCCCGCGACGTTGCGCGTGAGCATCTGCGCTCGATGCGCTTGGGCGTCGATCCTCGGCAGGTCAAGAAGGCGGACGAGGTTGCCAAGGTCACGTTGCAACAGGTCTGCGATGCCTACGTTGCCCGCCCCGGAAAGCTCAAGGAGAGCAGCGCCGCCACCATCCGCAGGCATGTGACGACCACGTTCGAGGCGTGGTCAAGCAAGCCAATCGCCAGCATCACGGAGGAGATGTGCAAGAAGCGCTATCGCGAGATGCTGACAAAGGGGTTGCGCGGCAAGAAGGGCGCGCCCGGCCAAGCCAATCAGGCGTTCTCCGTCCTAGGTGCGCTGCTCGCATACGCCGGTCGCCAATATCGGCGCGCCGATGGTTCGCCGCTCTGCGACCGTAGCCCGGTGGATTCGCTCAAGGACGACCGGGTGAGGTTGAAGGCCCGGACCACGCGCATCCTGGACCACAAGGTTGGCGCGGTCTGGCTCGCGCTGCGCGAGTGGCGGGCGGCGAGCTACAACCGCGACACCATGTCGAGCATCGACCTCGTGCGGTTCCTGCTCCTGACCGGCCTGCGGATCGGGGAGGCTTCGGGTCTCAGGTGGGATCAGGTGCATCTGGACGATGCCTATTTCCACCTGCCGAACCCGAAGAACAACAACCCCGTCTCGATGCCGCTTTCGACGCAGGCGGTCGAACTGCTCAAGGGCCGCCCGAAGGTCGAGGGCAACCCGTATGTGTTTCCGTCATGGGGCAAGGCCGGTCACATCGTTGACCCGCGCGACATCATGAAGAAAGTGAGCGGTGTGGCCGGGAACCACATCACGCCGCACGACGCCCGCCGCACGTTCACGAATATCGCCCTGCGCTCCTGCCGCATCGAGAAGTTCCGTACCGACCTTCTCACGAACCACATCACCCGCGACGTGACCGCCGAGCACTACTTCGACACGACGAACCTCCAATGGCTGGCCCCCGAAGCGCAGCAGATTGGCGATTGGCTCGACCAGCAGGCGCTCATCGCTGCGAGCGCGAACGTGGAGCGGCTGCCGCAGGCCGCGTAGCCGCCGCGTACAGCCCCGGCCCGCGCGGGTGCCGGGGTAGTGGCGGCGGTATGCGTTTCGCGCCCCACGCCGCCCCGTAGCGGCCCAGCGCGAGCGTTGCTCTGGACAGCGCACCGCCAGCGAGCTATTCACGTCATGCGCGCCGGGGCATGGGCCGGGCCGCACTTCCTTATAATCTGGGCTGCATGGGCAGGCAGATGATCGTGTTCACCACGCTCATCCGTCTTGGCGCGTCCGCGGATGGGCACTCAACGGAGTTCCATCATGCAAGCCATCGACCTTAAAGCCGACGACGTTCTCAACCTCGATCAGATCGTCGATTGCCTCACTGACGCTTCCGAGACGGTCACGCATTGCGCTGACAATTACATGTCCATCGAATTTGTGATGAAAATCGTGGAAGCGGCGCTGCTCTGCAAAGCGAAGCAACTCTGTGACGTCGGGAAGCTGGAATGCAAGCCGGTGCCGGGTATGACGGTGCCGCCGTGGGCACTGCCCGCCACCGCACCTGTGAGCAGCGCCCAGCCCAAACGGCGGGCGGCTGCGAAGCGGCAAGGTTAATCCATGTGCAAATCGCGTTTGCTCGACTTAGCTGGTCTCTGTAAAGCTATGCCCAGCCTGCTTTATCCGAGCGTGATGCGGTGCCGACAGTAGTCGGTCGGGTGGAGCGATAAGTAGCAGTCCGATGGCGGATGCGGCGGCGACGGTTGCGGAATGCAGCCGTTGGCAACCCATCCGCAGGACTGCCATATGTCCGAACAAGATGACCTGCTGACGAGCGCCGAAACGGCGGCGCTGCTCGGCATCAAGACCAACACCCTCGAAATCTGGCGCACGAAGGGGCACGGCCCCGCGTTCCTCAAGCTGGGCACCGCGCCGCAAGCGCCGGTTCGTTATCGGCCTTCAGAAGTCACCGCGTGGCTGGAACAGCGGTTGTACGCCAGCACCAGCGCTTACACGGCGGCGCTCGCCTCCATCAAACAGCATAACCGTTCGTCGTCGGACGCATCTGCATGAAGGCACGGAGCTTTTCGCGCGCCCGCGTTCATCGGCAAGCCCATCAAAAGCCCACAGACGAAAAAGCGGCAGGGTCCAGCAACCCCGCCGCCTCGAAGGATCATCACAACATGGCAACCGTAGCAGAGGCCGCCGATAACGGCAGCGACGAACTGCACCTCGATAGCTCGGAGGTGCGGCATGGCTGATCTCAACCCGGCTGCGATTGACAACTTTCTGATGACAGGGGTCGGCTGGAATCCTCAACCGCTGCGTCGGTACGAGCGAGCGGAGGAATACCCGGTCCACAGTCTGCCAGCGGTCATTGCTGACGCGGTGGAAGAGGTGGCGGGATACGTGAAGGCCCCGGTCGCCATGGTCGCCGCGTGCGCGCTGTCCGTCGTGTCAGCAGCGGTCCAAACGCGGTTCAGCGTCCAGCGGGACGCTGCCCTTCGAGGTCCGGCCTCGCTCTATTTCCTGACCGTCGCTGAGTCCGGTGAGCGCAAGTCCACCGTGGACAAGCTGTTCATGGCACCGCTGCACGAATGGGAGGCCAAGCAGACGCGGGAGGCGAAAGAGCAGAAGGCGCAATACGACGCGGCGCTTGAGGACTGGGAGCAGGAAGGCAAAGCCGTTGATGAACGGGTCCGGCAAGGGATGCACAACAACCACCTCGGAACCGAATTTGACCCTCGGGTGAGGCACGAACTTCAGAAGCCGCAGCCACCACGCATCCCTCGGATGCTTCGTGGTGACGACACGCCCGAGGCGCTTGCCATCGCCATGCAGAACTACCCCGTCGCGGCAGTCATCAGCGCCGAGTCGGGGGTCATCTTCGGTTCCCACAGCATGGGCGCGGACAGCGTGCAGCGGAACCTAGCTCAAGCCAACCTGATGTGGGACGGCGGGCCGTTGGACCAAGACCGCATCACGCGCGAGCGCATTCGCATCGAGGACGTGCGGGTGACGATGGGGCTTCAGGTGCAACCTGCCGTCTTGCAGAACTTCCTTCAGAGGACCGGAGGGCTTGCGCGGGGCATCGGGTATTTCGCCCGCTTCCTTTTCTGCCAGCCCGAGACGACGCAGGGGAGCCGCTACTATGCGCCGCCGCCGTCAGACATGCCCGCTCTGCGCGCCTTCCATGCGCGCGTGACGGAACTGCTCGACAAGCCCGCACAGTTTGACGAGTTCGACAGGCTGGTGTCGTTCTACTACCCGCTGACCCCGCAGGCGCATGAGTGCTGGTATCGGTTCCACGACGAGGTCGAGGAGCAGATGGGCGGCGACGACATTTACTCCCGCATCCGCGACGTGGCGAGCAAGGCGGCGGAGAACGCGGCGCGGCTGGCATGTTGCTTCCACGCCTTCGAAGGTGGCATCGACATGGCAATCAGCCGCGAGACGATGGCGAACGCCTGCGCCGTCCTTCGGTGGTATCTCGATGAGGCTGTGCGCTTCGGTCGTGTCACCGACCTTACCGAGGAGGTCAGAAACGCCGAGATGCTGGAGCAATGGCTGGTGGCCCAGTTCCGCAAAGACAAGGGGACGGACATCACTGTCAACATGGTGCGCCAGAAGGGGCCGAACGCACTTCGCGTCCGCCAGAAATTGGACGCCGCCGTGGAACTGCTTGAAGATCACGGGCGCATCCGCATCGTCCAGCCGACCGGCACCAAGAAGCGCTATGTCATGGTCGCGCCGCAGGTGATTGCGGAGTGGAGTTAACCACGCGCCCGCGGGCGTATGCGCCGCAATCGTAGCGATCGTAGCGACACCGTAGCGGCAGGGTCGCTACGGTGCAAAGCCAAGCGCGCGAAGGGGTTGCGGGCCGCTTTCAGGAATCGTAGCGAAAATAGCGGCCTCGCCGGAGATAACCACACCTGCGCCAGTAAACGCCTGTAAAGTCGGTGCGTAACTAGCTCATAAACATACAATACTACTCTCTTAGAACCCCTGCCTCGCCACGCTACTTTTTGCGCTTTTCGCGCATAGCCCCCGGCGGCTACGGCTATTTTCGCTACGATTCCGGCAACCCCTTGTATTTGTGTTGTTTCGTGCCGCTACGATTGTCGCAAGCGGCTGCTAACTCGCCGCTACGATCCGCTACGATTCCGGCACGTGGTCATGCCCCACAAGTCGAACAGCAAATACATAGTTTGCTGTTCTCGACCTGCTCCAAGAAGCAGAACTACTTGTTCCAAAACTGTTTTCCTTGCGGACCTATTGCGGCTTGTCCCACGCTGTAAGCCCATCACAACTTTTCATCCGAAAGCAGGGGTAACATGCCAGCCGAAATTGACATGCGGGTCACGCCCGCTTTGCACGAAGCGACTATCCGGGAGCTTGAGGGGTACGACGAGGACACGAAGATGTTCGTAGCTCCGGTCGAGGAAGCATTCAGCGATGCTTACCTCACACTCGGCAAGCTGCATGACGCGAAAGAGGCTGCGGCTCGCAACGAGGCGTGGACCGAGGCGCAGAAGGTTCTGCTCGTCGCCAAGGAGGCCGACAAGCAACAGGCGCGCCTTTGCAAGAAGTTCGACGCCGTTCACGCCGCGCTGAAAAAGCAGGTGGCAGCTTACGATCAGCAACTGAGCCAGCCGCTCAAGGAGAAGGCGGGTCTAGGGACGCTGAATGGCGAGGTGCGAGCTTACGCCAAGTCGCTCAGCCGTGACGACCGGTCGAAGATGGTGCAGCAGGCTTTCGACGCCAAGGACACCGACACCTTGCAAGCTCTGCTCGGTGCTCAGCCCTTCCTCAGCGGCTTCATCCCCGAGGAACACGCCTACTACGTCCGCAAGTTCCACGAGTCGCAGAACCCGGCGCTGGTGAAGCGCCTGACCGTGACCCGCGCGGCAATGAAGGCCGTGGAGGAACGAGCGCCGCTCCTGTTCCCGCAAATGGAGAAGGTCCTCGGAATGAGGCGCGACAAGGTGAAGGCCATCGAGCAGGGCAATGAGGATGCCCTCAAAGCCCTCAAGTTCGGCTCCTGATCGAAACCTGTTGAGAGCAAGTGTCAGATGACCGACCTAAACGACCAGCCTGAATGGATGAAAGGCTTCGTGCCTACGCCCGTGCCGCCCGGTGGCCGCTGGCAGAAGGGCCAGAGTGGCAACCCGAAAGGCCGTCCTCCCGGCATCGTGGATCGTCGCCAGAAGCTGCAAAACACGTTCGCCGACGATGCCGTTGCCATCGCTCGCGTGGTGATCGACGCCGCGCTGGAAGGCGACATGCAGGCCGCGAACATTGCGCTCGCCCGCATCGCGCCGCCACTCCGGGCGCAGGCCGAGCGCGTCCAGTTCGAGTTGGACCCCGACGTTCCGCTGTCGGAGCAGGCCCATCAAATCCTGCTCGCGGTTGCGGAGGGGAAGGTGGATGCCGAGACGGCACGGACGCTCATCGGCTGCATTCAGTCCGTTGCTCAGGTGAAATCGACCGAAGAATTGGAGCAGCGCATCATCCTCCTCGAAGCGAAGCAGGTGGCCTAATGGCGATCAATGATACCGATACGATTCCGATGGCCCGTTGGCGAACTGTGTCCTCGATGGACACGCCGCAGGGGCAAGCCGACCTCAAGCTGATCGTTGACGCTTGCTACGAGGCAATCCTGCGATGCGACGACCCGGCAGTGCGATGGCAGGCCGTGAAGCTGCTCCAACAGGTCAGTTCGCCGAAAGGAACGCTCCAATGAAAAACTACGGTCGCAGCCAGCCCGCCGTGATCGTGGTCAACGGGCGCGAGTACCTGAACGAGTCGTTGCAGCCGAGCGGTATGCATCGCGGCATGACGGCGGAAGAACGGCAGGCGCTGTTGGACCGGCATGAGGAACGGGCGAAGCTGCGGCAGGCGGAATGCGACCTGAACTTCCTCCGCGCTCTGGAACTCGGCGCAAAGCTGAAGGCGCTCAAGGGCGAGGTGTAACCACAGTGTCGTCCGTCCGCTCGCTTCTGTCGCGCGTACAGCGGTTGGAGAAGGCGCGAACCGTGCCGCGCTCCCCGTTCGAGGTGGCCTATGGGTCGCTGGACGCGTTCGCCGAGGAGGTGCAGGCGGGCATCGACGCGGGGGCCTACGACCGCATCGACATGCCGATTGTGCTGATCTGCATCCGCCGCTGGCACAGCGACGGGACGTTCGGGGCGTTCGGGCGCAACCCGAATGAGGTATGGGGTACGGGCGGTGAGCGCTGAGCCGGTCCCCGCGTGGTTGCAGGCATGGCGGGAGCGCGGCCCAGCGCCGCCCGCACAGCCGCGAAAGCAGCACGGCCAAGGGTGTACCGGCGGCGGGGTGCGAAAAGCGGCTGTAGCCGAGGCTGCGCGGCCCGCTGCACCGAAGCGCAACTGGCAGGGGTTCGTGATCCCCGAGGCTTGGCCGAACGATGGCGGCGCGCGTCGGGAGCCGGTGATCGACATGGACCACACGCCGCCGCGCGTCGTGTGGTCCATGTCGGTTGGCGGCAGTGCATGAAGTGTCGGAAGCCGTTTTGGGCGGAGGACGTAATCGCTCAACGTCTATGCGATGGCCCCTACGGGTGCCGGGGTGAACCCCTAACCGAATATCGAAGGAAAGCCGCCGTGTTGGAGGAGAAGGACGACACCTGACGGCGGTGCGCGACCTAGTCCACCGCGCCGGGGGCATAGCGGAGCAGTTCCCCCGTCATCAACCAACCTCCGCAGTCAGGGCGCGCGGTACAACTCTCTCTCCTTCGCGCGTGACCTGTCCAGCGCCTCGCTCCTTCGGGTGCGGGGCGCTGTCGTGAACAGCAAACGCTGAATAGTGCGGACCTGTCGGCTAAGCGATTGCAGTCGTTCTACTCTGCCGTCGTCCGCTCCGCCCCGGCAAGCCCAGTGTAAGCCGCATCGTAAGCTGGATTGCATCTTCTTGACTTTTTCGCCTTAATCTTCTTCCTTGCGCTGGGGAGCGCTAACGGGGGCAAATCCATGGCAGCTAAGGTTCGTATCAAGGCCGGTCCGGTTGAGTTCGAGTATGAGGGCGAAACCGAACTTGCGGTCGTCGACATAAAGGACCTGTTCTCCCACATCGAAACGCTGTTCAAAGTCCCCGTTCTTGCGGAAGGTGGCGAGGTCCATAATCCCGCCACTCTGCCTGCTGCTCAAGCACCCGGTAATGGCGCTGTTAACGGCGGTGGACCGAAACTCCACGTCAACAGCGTGGCCCAGAAGCTGAAAGCGAAGACGGGACCGGAAGTTGCAGTAGCCGCCGCCGCTACCCTGCAAATCTGCGAAGGTAAGCAAACCTTCTCGCGAACTGAACTGCTCGACATGATGAAAAAGGCGACGATGCATTACAACGCTAACATGTCAGGAAACCTGACGAAGATTTTAGCGAATTTAGTGGGGTCAAAGCTCAACCAGATCAGCGACGGCGTGTACTCCCTCACCTCCGAGGAGTACCAGAAGTTGGCGACACAGCTTGCTTGACGTTGCCGGGCTGAAGGATTGGCTACATCGCAATCTCGCCGCACGCGATAAACTCCTTCTAATCCTTGCCACCTTCGATCAGCCGGTACAGCTTGCTGACCTCCGCTCACGCTCGGAAGAAGCCGGGTTCAAGGTTCCCAAAAAGTGGAACATGTCGGACGTGCTTGGCCGAAGCGGCGGATTGGCGATCCGTGTGCCAGCGGGATGGGAGCTTACCGAGACTGGCAAGAACCACCTTCGCAACTTAGGCGTCGAGTCGGTCAGCCCAGCCGCAATGCAGGTGGCGGCAGACCTTCGGGTGCACCTCGACAAAGTGAAGAACCCGACCACACGCGCCTTCGTCGAAGAGGCGATCAAGTGCCATGAGGCCAAGCTGTATCGCTCGGCCATCGTCATGTCTTGGATTGCAGCCGTGGACGTCCTCTACCGTGAGGTCGTCGCGAATCACCTCGCCGCATTCAACTCCGAAGCGCAGAAGGCGAACTCCAAGTGGAAGGCGGCGGTGAATGAGGATGGCTTGGCGAGGATGGGAGAAGCTGACTTTCTAGACCGCCTCGTTCCGATTGGCGTCATCGGCAAGAACGTGAAAGAGGAGCTGGCGAAGGCCCTCAAGCTACGCAATGGCTGTGGTCACCCGAACAGCCTCAAGACTGGCCCAAACATGGTGGCGAGCCACCTAGAGATGCTGCTCCTCAACGTATTCGAGCCATTCGCAGCCTAGTCTGTTGGCGGAAGCGGTGGGATTCGAACCCACGAACGGGTTGCCCCGTTGCTGGTTTTCAAGACCAGTGCCTTAAACCACTCGGCCACGCTTCCATACCGATTCAGGGGTTTAGCTGCTGACGATAGGCTTATGAGCGACTTTGCGCTCCCGCGCCACTCGCTGCCGACCCTCGCTTAACCCCCTGTAACCACACTCCTATTTCTCGGTCCGCTCGGTCGCGGCAGGCGAACCTCCAGCAGCTTTCAAGACCGGTGCCTTAAACCGCTCGGCCACCTGTTCGCAAATCTGCGCCGCGCTAGCGGTATCGGGAAGGTTTGTCACCTATGGAGCGATGCGACCGGGTGTTTTGCCGCAAAGGGGATTCCATGCGGGCTGTGCCTATGCCACTATGCTGCCATGAAATTTCCCAAACGTATCGTCTCGCTCCTTGCTTTCGCTGCGCTTTGTGCCCCCGTTGCCAGCGCCTGCGCACAATCCACCACATTCGACGCCTACATGCGCCAAGTCGCGGCCAAGGCCCGCAGCGAAGGGGTCAGCGATGCCACCATACAGCGAATGCTGGGCGATCTGACGCCGAATCCCCGGGTCATCGAGCTTGACCGGGCACAGCCCGGCACGCCTTCCCGTTCGGGCTTTGCCCCCATGGCCCCCTATATCGCGCGCCATGTCGACAATGCCCGGATCTCGGGCGGCAAGCGTACGGTCGCTTCACTGCCCGGCTATGGCGCCGCGATCGAACAGAAATACGGCGTCCCGATCTCCATCGTGGTGGCAATCTTCGGCCATGAAACCAATTATGGCAGCTACACCGGAGATTTCGATCTGGCCCGCTCGCTGGCGACACTGGCGTGGGAAGGGCGCCGCCGCGAACTGTTCGAAACCGAACTGATCGACCTGCTCAAAATTGCCGACCGGGGCGTTTCGCGGGCACAACTGAAAGGAAGCTGGGCGGGTGCGTTCGGCTATCCCCAATTCCTGCCCAGCATCTATCTGCGTCTGGCAGTGGACGGTGACGGTGATGGCAAAGCGAACATCTGGTCGAGCCGGGCAGACGCGCTGGCATCGATCGGCAATTACTTTCGCGATGCGGGTTGGCGGACCGGCCAGCCATGGGGCGTACGCGCAGCGATTCCCGCTGGTTTCGACCGGGCATCGGTGAGCACGAAGCTGGCATCCCCCGTGTGCCCACGGGTGCATGAGCGGCAGAGCCAATGGAAAACGGTGCGCGAATGGCGTGCGCAGGGTATCCGGCCACTGGCCGCCATCGGGGATGATGTGCTGGCCGCGCTGTTCGAGCCTGATGGACCGGGAACCCCTGCCTACCTCTTAACCGGGAATTATAGGGTTATCACCGAATATAACTGCTCGAACTACTATGCATTGTCAGTTGGGTTGCTTGCAGATGAGATTGCCCGGTAAGATTTTCGCGGTGCTGGGAGGGAGCCTGGCGCTATCGGCATGCGGTGGCGCGAGCCGTGAAGCCGTGGCCACCACGCCGTTACAGAAGGAAGGCCCGGCCGCCGATTACCCGATGGTGATCGGGGAGCCTTACCTGATCGATGGGGTGCAATACACGCCGGCGGACGTGCTGAATTACGACCATGTGGGCCTTGCCGTGCTCGATCAGGCGGGGGGTGCGGCCATCACGGGCGAAGACCGGATCTTGCCGGTGCCCAGCTATGTTGAGGTAACTTCGTTGGAAACCGGGCGCACGATTCTCGTCAGGATCGAGCGGCGCGGCCCTGCCACCGCAGATGGCCTTATCGGCTTGTCCCCCGGCGCGCTCAGCCAGTTGGGGGCATCCCCGCAAACACCTGTCCGCGTACGGCGGGTCAATCCGCCCGAACAGGAACGGGCTTTGCTCCGCCAGGGTGAAGCCGCACCGGAACGAATCGCCACGCCGATGTCGCTGGTCGAAGTGTTGCGGCGCAAATTGCCGGGCAAGGGGGCCTCTGCTCTGGCGAAGCCCGAACCGGCATCATCCCCATCGCGCGCCCAATCGCCCATGCCAGCAGAAGCAACGCCGCCGGTTTCCACAGCTGCCACGGCTTCGAATGCGTCAGCCAGGACCGCGGCAAAACCGCCAGCTTCCACGGTTGCGCCAAATCCGGCGCAACCGGCGAAAGGCGGCCACGTCGTTCAGGCCGGGGCTTTTTCCGTAGAAGCGAATGCCCGTGCCGTGGCCCGGAAAATCGGGGGAACGATCAGCAGACAGGGCAGTCTGTTTCTTGTCCGAACGGGCCCCTTTGCCACCTCCGGCGAAGCGAGCGCATCGCTCGCCAAGGTAAAAGCCGCAGGCTATAGCGGTGCCCGAATCTACAAGGTCGAATAACTGACGAACAGCAGTTGCCCGGTTTCTGCGGGCCTCGTTCCCGAAGTATCAGGGGCAATTTTGAAACACGTTACCCGAAGCCTCCTCGCCGCCTGCCTCGCCTTGTCGGCTGTCCCGGCAGGGGCCCAGAGTGAGGTCGCCGTTCCCGCCGTTCCCTCTGCCCAGGATGTGCCGATCGCTTTCCTCGCCGATCTGGGCAGCGGCCAGATTCTGCATGCCCGCGAAGCGGACCGGCGCTTCGTCCCCGCCTCGGTGACCAAGGTGATGACGACGTTCCTCGCCTTCGAGATGCTCGACGAAGGGCGCCTGAAGCCGGATCAGGTGTTCGCGATGGACCGCCAGACCTTTCGCGATTGGGGGCGGAAGGGCTCTTCGATGTTCCTCAACGAAGGTGATCAGGCCACGGTCGATCAATTGCTCCACGGCATAACCACGGTATCGGCCAATGATGGCTGCGCGGTGATGGCGGTGGGGGCCACCGGGTCGGTCGAAAAATGGGTCGCCCTGATGAACGCCAAAGCACGCGAACTGGGCATGACGAACAGCCACTTCGGCACTCCGAACGGCTGGATGGACGAAGGCAGAACATTCGTCACCGCGCGCGATCTGTTCATTTTGTCACGCGCGCTGATCACCCGGCATCCCGAACTCTATCGCCGGTATATCGGCAAGCCGAGCTATAGTTTCAACGGAATCGTCCAATCCAATCACGATCCGATGATCGGCCATGTGCTGGGTGCCGATGGGATCAAGACCGGCTTCACCCGGCAGGCAGGATACAACTATCTCGGCTCCGCCGAACGCGATGGACGGCGGCTGCTGATGGTGATTGCGGGGACTGATCGCCCGGCCATCCGCACAAAGGCGGCACGCGCATTTATCGAATGGGGCTTCACCCATTTCGCCACGCGCACCTTGTTTGCCGCGGGAAAGCCGGTTGCCCGTGCCGCGATACAGGGCGGCGCGGCACGATCGGTGCCACTTGTCGCCTCGCGGCCGCTGGTGGTGAGCTTCGCGCATGGCACCCAACCGAAAATCTCTCTTATGGTCCATTATACCGGTCCGCTTAAGGCACCGGTTCAAGCTGGTGCGGAAGTTGCCGAACTGGAAATCAGGATCGCCGGACAAGAACCGTTCCGCACGCCGCTTGTCGCCGCGCAGAACGTATCCGAAGCCAACTGGTGGCAGCGCTTGCGCAACGGACTGGCCGGGTTGTTTGCATGATGCAGGGGCTCTTCCTGACGTTTGAAGGCGGGGAAGGCGTCGGCAAGTCCACCCAGGCAAAGATGCTTGCGTCCGCCCTTCAGATTCAGGGAAGGAAAGTCGTTCTCACGCGGGAACCGGGCGGTACGGAAGGTGCGGAGGCCATCCGCAATCTCCTGCTCGACACCCGGGGGCAGGGGTGGAATGCCCGGGCCGAAGCACTGCTTTTCGCCGCCGCGCGCTCCGATCATGTGGAACGCCTGATCCGGCCTGCGCTGGCGCGCGGCTGCGTGGTGATTTGCGACCGCTATATCGATTCGACACGCGCCTATCAGGGCGGCGGAGGCGGGCTGAACGATGCCGAACTGCTCACTCTGCATGCGATCGGTACTGATGGCCTGTTGCCCGATCGCACCGTGCTGATCGAGGCCGCACCCGAACTGACCGCCACCCGCCTCGCCGCGCGCGATGGCGAGGCAACGGATCGTATCGGAGGGCGCGATGCTGCCTATCACGCCCGGGTCGCAGCCGCTTTTGCCGGATTGGCCGATGCGGAACCCGGCCGGTTTCTCCGGATCGACGGGCAGGGTACACCGGATGAAATTCATGCCCGCATTCTTGCCGCGCTCGCACCCGACCTGAGCCGCATAACATGACGTTTTCCGGACATGGCGAGGCGTGGCGCGAGTGGCGCGACGCGCTGGGCGGCACCCGCATGCATCACGGGTGGATTTTGGCGGGCAAGAAAGGGCTCGGCAAAGCGAACTTCGCCATGGCAGCCGCGCGCGAACTGGTTGCCGAACCCGGCATTGCGCAACCGGGCGGGGACCATCCCGATATTATCCTTCTTACCCATCTACCGGCAACGGCGGACGACGAAGCGAAGAAGGCGGAGGGCAAGCCCTATCAGACCAAGCGCAGCATCGGCATTGCCCAAATTCGCGAGATGCAGCAGCGCCTCGTCACCCGGCCTACGCTCGGCAGCCGCCGGGCGATCATCATCGATCCGGCCGACGATCTGGAAAAACCCGCCGCCAACGCCCTGCTCAAGAGCCTGGAAGAGCCGCCGGCAGGCTCGTTCTTTCTGCTGGTATCCCACCGCCCGGGGCGCCTGCTGGCCACGATCCGTTCCCGTTGCCGCACGTTGCGCTTTCCGGGGCTCACCGATGCGGAAATCGACGCGGTTCTGCGGGCTCACGCTCCCGATGCAAACGAGGCGACCCGCGCTGCCGCCATTGCCGCAGCCACCGGATCTCCCGGCGCGGCGCTCGATTTCGTGGCCTATGATCTTGGCAAACTGCATGGATTGATGCAGCAACTTGCCCGCTCGGGCGATCCGGGCTTTGCCCTGCGTGGCGAACTGGCTGCCGCCATCGGGCAACGCCCTGATCGCGAGCGCGTGCTGGCCTGCCTCGATCTGGCGCGGGCTGTGCTGGCAGGCGAAATGCGGCAAGCACCCGCGCAGCGTCTGCCCCGCATTGTCGACGCTCATGAGGAAATCAACCGGCTCTCGGGTCAGGCGCCGACCTATAATTTTGACGCCGCGCTGCTCGTGATGGAAATCGGCACCTTGCTCGCATCGGCGGCGGTGGATAGGGAGCCTCGCTATGGCTGAACCCTATTATATCACCACCGCAATTGCCTACCCCAACGGCAAGCCCCACATTGGCCACGCTTATGAAGCGATCGCCGCCGATGTCATCGCCCGCTTCCAACGCATGAACGGGCGCGATGTCCGGCTGGTGACGGGCACGGACGAACACGGCCTGAAAATGGATCAGACCGCCCGGGCCGCAGGGCGGGATACGCTCGAATTTGCCACGGAAATGTCCAATGCTTTCCGTCACACATTCGATCAACTTAATATCTCATATGACGCCTTCTGCCGGACGACCGAAGCGCGCCACAAGGAAGCCAGCACCCGCCTGTGGCAGGCGATGGAAGCCAGCGGCGATCTCTATCTCGATCGCTATGAAGGCTGGTATTCGGTTCGCGACGAAGCTTTCTACAGTGAAGACGAACTGATCGAAGGGGAGGGGGGGCAGAAGCTTTCTCCGCAGAATACGCCGGTCGAATGGACGGTGGAGGAAAGCTGGTTCTTCCGCCTTTCGAAATATCGCGATTTCCTGATCGAACTTAACGAGACACCCGGCTTTCTCGAGCCGGAAAGCCGCCGCAACGAAGTGTTGAGCTTCCTCAAGGGGCAGGAATTGCGCGATCTGTCGGTTTCGCGGACCAGTTTCGATTGGGGCGTACCGGTTCCCGGCAGCCCGGGACACGTGATGTATGTGTGGGTCGATGCGCTGACGACTTATCTCACCGGTATCGGCTATCCCGATAACACCGAAATGTTCGGGCGGTTCTGGCCCGCCAATCTCCATCTGATCGGCAAGGATATCGTCCGTTTCCACGCCGTGTACTGGCCGGCATTTCTCAAGTCGGCCAATCTGCCCGTTCCGCAAAGTATTTTCGGCCATGGTTTCCTGCTTCACCGCGGGGAAAAAATGTCCAAATCTCTGGGCAATGTGGTCGATCCTTTGGATCTTGCCGCACAATTCGGTGTCGATCAGTTGCGCTATTTCCTGCTGCGCGAAGTCAGCTTCGGACAGGATGGCAGCTACTCTTCTGAAGCCATTGTAACCCGTTGCAACGCGGAATTGGCCAACAGCTTCGGCAATCTGGCGCAGCGGGTGATGAGCTTCATCGCCAAGAACTGCGATGGCAGCGTGACTGCAACCGCCCCCGTCGAACAGGCTGATGCCGCGCTGCGCGAAAAGGTGCGCCAGGCCTGCGCCGAGGAATTGCCGCAGGCGTTCGAACGGCTGGCCATCTCAGCCGGACTTGAAGCATGGATTCAGGCGGTGTTCGCCTGCAACGCTTACATCGACGAACAGGCCCCGTGGGCGCTGCGCAAAACCGATCCGGAGCGAATGAAACGCGTGCTGGCCACGCTGTGCGGCTGTATTCGCGATCTCGCTATCGCCCTTTCGCCGGTTACCCCCACATCGACCGCCAAAATTCTCGACGCGCTGTGCATTCCGCAGGATGCACGCGATCTCTCCGCGCTGGCACACGATCCCGCGCTTGGTACTATCCGAGTTGAAGATCCCACTCCCGCCTTCCCACGGCTGGAATTGCCTGTGGATGACGAGACAGCCTGATGCTGATCGATTCCCACTGCCATCTTGAATACGAGGGCCTTGTTGAAGACCGCGCGGGTGTTCTGGCTCGTGCGCGCGGGGCGGGGGTAGGGGGCTTCCTCAACATTTCCACCCGGCAGAGCGAATGGGAACGCGTGATCGCAACGGCAGACGCCGAGCCGGACGTATGGGCCAGTGTCGGTATCCATCCTCATGAAGCCGATGCCCATGCAGACCTCGGCGCCGCTATGCTGACTCAGGCAGCCGCAAGACCCAAGGTCATCGGGATCGGTGAAACCGGATTGGATTATTATTACGACAAATCCGACCGGCAGGTCCAACAGGCGCTGTTCCGCACCCATATCGCGGTAGCACGGGAAACGGGCCTGCCGTTGATCGTCCATACGCGCGATGCCGAAGCCGATACCGCTGCGATTATCGCTGAGGAAATGGAGAAGGGGGCTTTTCCCGCGCTGATCCATTGCTTCACCGCATCGGCCGATTTCGCTCGCCGGATGCTGGACCTCGGCCTTACGATTTCTCTATCGGGTATCGTAACATTCAAGAATGCCAAGGACTTGCAGGAGATAGCGAAAGAGCTTCCTGAAGATCGCCTGCTGGTCGAAACGGATGCACCGTTCCTCGCCCCTGTGCCCCATCGCGGCAAAACGTGCGAACCTGCGTTCGTGGCGAACACAGCGGCGTTCGTGGCCGATTTACGGGGTGTCGCAGCAGAGCGGCTGCATGAGGTGACGACACGAAATTTTCATGCTTTGTTCCAGAAGGCCGTGCTGTGAAACTGATAATGCTTGGCTCGGGCACATCGGCAGGTGTGCCCCGGGTCGGCAACGACTGGGGCGCTTGCGATCCCAACGAACCGAGAAATCGCCGCAGCCGAGTGTCCATCATTGTCGAAGGAGACGACGGAGCACGTCTGCTGGTCGACACCGCGACCGATCTGCGCCAGCAACTGCTGCAAAACGATATCGACCGGCTTGATGCCGTGTTCTGGACGCATGATCATGCCGATCATTGCCACGGTATCGATGACTTGCGCGCCATCCGCTATGGCCGCAGCGGGCCGATCCCGGGCTTCGCCGCCGATGAAACGGTGCGGCGCCTGCGCCAACGCTTCGGCTATATCTTCTCGGGCCAGCATGGCTATCCCACGATCGTATCGCTCGACACGCTGGACCGCCTGAAGATGTTCGCCGGTATTCGCATCGATACCTGCCAGATGCCGCATGGGCCGATCGAAAGCACCGCGTTCCGCTTCGATCAAAGTGGTACATCCATTGGGTATGCCACTGATTTCAGTCATATTACCGATGATCTTGTCGATATGTTCTATGATCTCGGCATTCTCGTGGTCGATTGTTTGCGCCGTGAACCGCACCCGACACATGCGCATCTCGACATGGCTCTTGAGCTCGCAGCGCGCTGCCGAGCGCGAACAACGGTTCTGACGCATCTCGATAAGAGCCTTGATTACAAGACGTTGTCGAATGAAGTTCCGGCGAATGTGGTGGTCGGTTACGATGGCCTGGTGTTGATCGCATGAACAGCGGCGCATGGCTTTCCATTCTTCTTGTTGCGCTGGCGGCCATCCTGCCGATCTCGTCATTGATCCAACGCCGCATACCGCTACGCACGGCATTCGCCATGGCACTGATGTGGGTGGCGATTTTCCTGATCGCAATGCTCGTGATAGGGTGGCTAACCTCCTAAGACCTACTTTCACAAGCCCACTTCATTTAACATAATATATATTATCATCCCAATATGAGCCCACCGATCGAACGCCTTCTCCGCATCATGGCCCGCCTGCGCGATCCGCAGAATGGCTGCGATTGGGATCGCACCCAGACTTTTGCGACTATCGCACCGTACACTATCGAAGAAGCTTACGAAGTTTCCGATGCCATCAACCGCGCGGATATGGCCGACCTTAAGGAAGAGCTTGGCGATCTGCTGTTGCAGGTCGTGTTCCATGCACGAATGGCGGAAGAAGCCGGGCATTTCGATTTCCACGCCGTCGCCAATGCGATCTCGGACAAGATGGAAGCCCGCCACCCGCATCTGTTCGGCTCAACCGAAGATCACGATAGCGACCGGGAAAAGCGCTGGGAAACGCTCAAGGCCAAGGAGCGCGAGGCCAAGGGCGCCCGTAGCGCCATGGATGGCGTGGCTCTGGCGCTGCCTGCCTTGCTGCGCGCCGAAAAGCTTCAGAAGCGCGCTGCCCGCGAAGGGTTCGACTGGCCGGATACCTGCGGCCCGGCCGAGAAGCTGGCCGAAGAAGCGCGCGAACTGGAAGAAGCAACCCCCGCCGACAAACTTGAGGAAGCGGGCGATCTGCTATTTTCCGCGGTCAATCTTGTCCGGGCCTACGGTATCGCCGCGGAAGATGCACTGCGTGCAGCCAACAGCAAGTTCGAACGCCGCTTTCGCCAGATGGAAGCGCTTGCCGGTGGATCGCTTGCTCCGCTTGCCCTCGATCAGCAGGAAGAACTGTGGCAGGCTGTAAAACGTTCAGAGCGCGGCGAAACGCCCTAGTTCGCGTGGTGTCAGCCGGACATCGAGCCGCCATTGGGGGCCGCCGTCGGGGCCTTCCCCGGCATCTTCCTCCACCAGGACATCCCCATGCGCGTGAAGCCAGGCGATCTTTTGCCCGTCGCGCGCCGAAATGATGAAGCTGTGCACCTGCGCGCCATCGGTCAACATAGCATCAAGCCGGGCCAAAAGGTGATCGATCCCTTCGCCCGTTGCGGCGGATAACGGTACAATCGCCGCATCGTCAGCCGCCAGAGCCCCCAGTTCGGCCTTGCGCTCATCGCCCAGCAGATCCCACTTGTTCCAGGCTTCGATGATCGGGATGGAGGACACGCCCCCTTCCCCATCAATCACACCGAGATCGGCAAGCACATCAAGCACCTGCTTTTTCTGGGCGCCGCTGGCGGGATTGGCGATGTCGCGCACATGCACGATCACATCCGCGGCGGTCACTTCCTCCAGCGTCGCGCGGAAGGCAGCGACGAGCTGCGTCGGCAAATCGGAAATGAATCCCACCGTATCGGACAGGATCGCTTTCTCAACCCCCGGCAACCGAATCGCCCGCATGGTCGGGTCCAGCGTGGCGAACAGCAGATCCTCCGCCATGACCCCGGCCCCTGTCAGACGGTTGAACAGCGTGGATTTGCCCGCATTGGTATATCCGACGAGAGCGATCACCGGCCAAGGCGCCTTGCCTCGCCGTTCGCGGTGGAGGCTGCGTGTGCGCCGAACCTGATCGAGTTCCTTGCGCAAGCGCCCCATCCGGGCACGGATCATGCGCCTGTCGGCCTCGATCTGCGTTTCGCCCGGACCGCCAAGAAAACCGAAGCCGCCGCGCTGCCGTTCCAGGTGAGTCCAACTGCGGACAAGGCGGCTCTGCTGATAATCGAGATGAGCGAGTTCCACCTGCAAACGGCCTTCCGCCGTTGCCGCGCGCTCGCCAAAAATTTCAAGAATCAGGCCGGTGCGATCGATAACCTTGCGCTTCAGCCGCTGTTCGAGATTGCGCTGTTGAATGGCGGACAGCGAACCATCGACAATAACCAATTCGGCTTCATGCTGGAGGCAGACCGTTTCGATCCGTTCGATCTGGCCTTCGCCGAACAAGGTGCCGGGCCTGACTTCGCGCACCGGAACGACAAAGCCTTCCGCGACTTCGATACCGATCGCCAGCGCAAGGCTGCAGGCTTCCTCCAGACGCGATTCCGCATCGACGCTATAGGCCCTGCCCCGGATATCCGGGCATGCGACAAGGGCACGCGCACCGCGCGTGACCTCGCCCATCAGATCATCGGTGAAGCTCAGGCGTCCGCATCCTCGTCAGAATCGCCTGTCAGATCGACATGCGTCGCCGGCTGAATGGTCGACACGGCATGCTTGTAAGCGAGCTGAACATAGCCTTCCCGCTCCAGCAACATGCAGAACAGGTCAAACGCGGCGATCCGCCCCTGCAACATGACACCGTTGACGAGGAACATCGTCACCTGGACATTGGCATCGCGAACGCTGGTCAGGAAAACGTCCTGCAACAGGCGCTGCTTGCGGCTGCCTTCACCGATCGCGCCGAACTGTTCCGCATCGAGCGGATGGCTGGGCATGATCGTGGAGATCGCGTGCTTGTAGACAAGCTGCGACTGGCCATCGCGCCGCAACAGGATGGAGAAATTGTCGAACCACGTCACGATGCCTTGCAGCTTCACACCCTTGACCAGGAACATGGTTACCGGGGTCTTGTTCTTGCGCAGCAGGTTGAGGAACGCATCCTGCAGGTTCTGACCTTTGATGACGGTGGAAGCCGGAGCGGGCGCGGCAGGCGCGGTTTCTTCTTCTGAAGCCGACTTCGACTGAGGGCGAACGGACAGGGTGCGGCCTGTGGCCATGTCTCTATCTCCTGTTGTTGGCGGCCACCAGATGGCGATCCGCATTCAGGCTGCCTTACTCGCCCGAATATGAGCGAATGATGACAGCCGGTATGGAAAGCGGAATAATATTGCTTTTGCTGCAGCGCGCAAAGGAATTTTTATCGGCGACCATAAATTTAGCGCCGCCCTTGCCTCAATCCTCGCGGTGATCCGACAATCCCAAGAGCTTCAGTTTGCGATGCAAGGCGGACCGCTCCATTCCGATAAAAGCCGCTGTTTTCGAGATATTCCCTGAAAACCGGCGAATCTGGACGCGCAGGTATTCGCGCTCGAAGCTTTCCCGAGCCTCTCTCAAGGGAACCCCCATCAGAGTGCCCACACCGGCATCGCTGTCGTCGCCGCGGCCGGTGATTTCGGGCGGCAGTAGATCGATGTCAATCTGTTCCAGCCTTTCGCGCGGGGCCAGAATAACAGTGCGTTCCACCACATTGCGCAACTGGCGCACGTTGCCCGGCCAATCATACGCTTGCAGCGCAGCCATTGCCTCGTCGCCGATACGCGGCGGGGCGATGCCCTGCTCGCTGGCGTAACGGGCAAAGAAATGGTTGGAGAGCGCAGGAATATCCTCACGCCGCTGCACCAGCGGCGGAATGATCACCGGCACGACATTCAGGCGATAGAACAGGTCTTCGCGAAAACGCTTCTCGTCGATGGCAGTTTCAAGATCGCCCGAGGTGGAGGAAACCACTCTGACATCCACACCGATTTCACGGTTGCCGCCCACCCGAACGAAGCTCTGATCGGTCAGCACGCGCAAGATCCGCGCCTGCGTCGACAAGGGCATATCCGCCACTTCATCGAGATAAAGCGTCCCGCCATCGGCCATTTCGAGCAGTCCGGCCCTGATAAGTTTCCCGTCTGCCTCTTCGCCAAAGAGTTCCTGCTCGAATCGTTCAGGCGTGATCCTCGCCGAATTGACTGTCACGAAAGCCTTGTCCGCTCGCGGACTCCAACTGTGCAGCAGACGGGCGGCCACTTCTTTACCAGCCCCTGCCGGACCGCTGATGAGCACACGGCTTCCGGTGTTGGCAACGCGTTTCAGTGTCGCACGGACATGATTGATGGAACTGCTGTTTCCGGTGAATTCCTCAGCCGTCAAAAACCCTTCGCGCAGCCGCGCGTTCTCACGCCGCAAGCGTTCGGTTTCCGTGGCGCGTTCGACCAGCAGCAACAGACGTTCGGTTTCGAACGGTTTCTCGATAAAGTCCACCGCCCCGCGGCTGACCGCCGATACCGCCGTGTCGATATTGCCATGGCCGGAAAAGATGATCACCGGCAGTTCCGGTTCGCGCACCTTGATCGCATCGAGAACTTCCAGCCCATCCATCGGGCTGCCGTGCAGCCACACGTCGAGCAGCACCAGGCTCGGCCGGCGTTCGTCGATGGCGGTCAGCGCTGAGGTGCTGTCTCCGGCCGTACGGCATTCGTACCCTTCATCGCCCAGCACGCCTGCGACGAGTTCGCGAATGTCGCGTTCATCATCGACGATCAAAATGTCGAGCGCCATTGCCCGTGCTCCTTTTCAGGTGATGCAAGTGAATCATACGGCCACCTCGTGGGCAGCCAACGGGTCGCGCGCCCATTTGAGGCAGACGCACGCCCCCCCACCGGGATTGGATGAAAAGCTCATCTCCCCGCCATGTTCCTCAACGATCTTGTTGACGATGGCGAGGCCGAGGCCGGTCCCCTTCTCCCGGGTGGTCATATAAGGTTCGACAATGCGTTCACGGTCCTTCGGCAGACCGATCCCGTTGTCGCAAATGCTGATTGTGAAGTTTTCCCTGTCACCGCTCGCCAGCACGACAATCCGGCCGCGATAATCGGCATCCGCGTCCTTGCGCCGCGCCTCAATCGCTTCCAGCGCATTTTTGAGAACGTTGGTCATCGCCTGGCCGAACTGGTGGCGATCGCAGGCCACCATCGGCGGCAAATCGTCCGTTGCCTCGAAAACATAATTGATTTCAGGATGGGCCACTTCCTGCAGGAACAGCGATTGGCGGACCAGATCGATGCCGTTTTCCTGCCGGAACACCGGCTTGGGCAGACGCGCGAAGGAGGAGAATTCGTCCACCATCTTGCGCAGATCACCCACCTGCCGAATGATGGTGCTGGTCAGTTCGTCGAACAGTTCGCGGTCCAGCTCGATCTGCTTGCCGTAGCGCCGGCTGAGCCGCTCCGTCGCCAGCTGGATCGGTGTCAGCGGATTCTTGATTTCGTGAGCAATACGGCGCGCCACATCCGACCAGGCCGCCTGCCGCTGATCGATCAACTGGCGCGTAATATCTTCAAAAGTAATAACGGCCCCGCCCGCCGCCGGCGCCACTTTGACCGCCAGAGTGAGCAGTTCGCTATCCTTGCCATACTGGACAAGGCCGCCGACGTGCCCGGTTTCCTGCATCGCCGCGAGTTGCGGCGCCACATCCGCGAGATCCCGCCCGATTGGCGCAGGCCCATCGGGATCAAGCAGAATTTTCTGGGCGGAACTGTTCATCAACAGCACCTTGCCATCGACATCGACGGAAATGATCCCGGCGGTGATCGATTCCAGAACCGCCTCGGTAAACGCCCGCCGTTCGTCAAGCTGGCGGTTAGCGGTGACAAGCGCCTGGGTCTGCTGTTCGATCTGGGCTGTCATACGGTTGAACGCGCGGTTGAGCAGGCCGATTTCATCGGCCCCGGTGCGCCCCTCCACGCGGACGGAGAAATTGCCTGCCCCCACGCGCCGCGCCGCGCCGACCAGTTCCGTCAGCGGCTGCACCTGCCGGTCCGCGATGCGCAAGGCGAGCCAAATCGCGAGCCCGACCAAGGCCAGCGAGACGAAAAACAGGGCGAGATTGAAACGCCATTGCAGACTGCGTGCCTTGCTCGTCAACACATCGTAAGACTGACGCACGCTTTGCGCGCGTTTCCACTGGCTGAGCGCAAGGGCATCGGAACTGCGGGCCGCATAGAGATAAATTCCCGCCCCGCGATCGATTGCGGTAAATGCGGAAATACGTTCGGCGTTGGCTTCGACCACCACCTGTTCGCCCGCATCGACACGTTCCAAAGCGTCCTTTTCCACCAGTTCGGCATGATCGCTTTGTTCGGGATCGATGATCGCGGCAATCGTCAGCTTTCCATCGGAGCCCTTTTGCAGAATGGCGGATTCGTTCAGCTTGCGGCTGACGACCTGATAGGAATACCCTTCGGCAAAGACCGGGCTGACGATCGAAGTCTGGTTGAGATAGGAACGAAGATCACCCGCCATGGTCAGCGTTTCGCTGCCGACATCGCGCAGATTCTGCTCGTAATAGCCTCTCGCCAGGCGATTGGCGTTCTCCAGCATCCCGCGCGAGTTGTCGGAAAACCAGAACTCGATGCCCGACTGGAACAGGATCGCCGCGAAAATCGCCACCAGCAGCGTCGGAATCGCAGCAATTAGCGAGAAGAAGGCCACTAGGCGCACATGGAGACGTGCCGTGCTGCCCGAAGCACGTTTGATCGCCCGCCTGCGCCCCATCAGCACCAGGAGCCCCATGGCAGGGATCAGCGTGCCGATCAGCAATGTCGCCAATTGTCCGGCAGGGACCAGCCCGCCCCGCTGCGGAGCGGAAGAGAACGCGAACCAGCTGCTGGCGACCATTGCCACCAGCGCAAACGCGCAAACCACTTCCAGCAAGCGGAAAAGGTTGGCGCGCCGCGACGCGACCAGAACCCGGCGCCACCAGGTTGGCCATTTGCGGTTAGAAGAGTTAGGCCAGGCAGCCATACGTTGCCGATTTACAACAGGGATGTTGCGAAGACGCAAGGACTTTCAGGCAAAGCTCCCACCAATTGCGTTGAATTCATGCACGATGGGTGAAGCGTTCCGGATCGATGGCCAGTTCTCCCAACCTTTTGCGTAGGGTATTGCGATTGATCCCCAGCAGTTGCGCGGCTTTGAGCTGGTTTCCACCCGTTTCGGCCAGGGCATGTTCGAACAGGGGCTTCTCGAACGCTGCCAGAGCACTGTGATACAAGGTTCCGTCAGGCGGTGTGACATCCAGCAACCAGGCATGAAGCGCCGCATCGAAATTCACTTCGCGCGGAGCGCGCGGCGTGTCCGGCATGTCATCGAGAAAACCAGCAACGATACCGGCATCGATGGCCTCCTCGCGGGCCAACAGAGCCATGCGGTACATGAAATTGCGCAGTTCGCGCACATTTCCCCGCCACGGCTGGCGCTCCAACAGCGCCACCGCGTCCTTTTCCAGAATATGGCGCGGCAGACCTTCCTTCTGCGCCAACGCCAGGAAGTGGCGTGACAGAGGACCGATATCGTCCGTCCGCTCACGCAATGGCGGCATCTGAATCGGCACGACATTCAAACGGTAGTAGAGGTCTTCGCGAAAGCGGCCATCCGCGATCAAGGGGCGCAGGTCGCGGTGGGTCGCGGCAACGATCCGCACATTGATCGCGATTTCCTCCTGCCCGCCGACACGCCGGATTCGCCCCGATTGCAGCGCGCGCAGCAGGCGGGTCTGCGCTTCCAGCGGCATATCGCCGATCTCGTCGAGAAACAGGGTGCCGCCGTTGGCCTGTTCGAACTTGCCGATATTGCGGGCAACCGCCCCGGTGAAAGCGCCCTTCTCATGACCGAACAGCTCGCTTTCGATCAGTTCGCCGGGAATCGCCGCCGTGTTGACCGCGACGAAAGGCCCTGCCCGACGCGCGCCCAACTGATGAATCGCTTCGGCCACCAGTTCCTTGCCCGTGCCGGATTCACCCAGCACCAGCACTGTCAGATCGTTGTGCAGCACGCGGGTAATCATGCGATAGACCCCCTGCATCGCCTGGCTGCGCCCCACGAGCGGCAAGCCATCGACATCGGGGCCCTGCTGTCCCGCTTCCACCGGTGCGCGGGCTTCCACAGCCTGCCGCACCGCGCGCACCAATTCATCGAGATCGAACGGTTTCGGGAAATATTCGAACGCTCCGGTATCCGTCGCGCGAACAGCGGTATCGAGCGTGTTCTGCGCGGAAAGAATGATGATCGGAAGGTTCGGATGGCCGGTGCGCACACCGGCCAGGCTTTCGATCCCGTCTCCATCATCGAGCACGACATCGGTCAGCAAGGCGCCATAGGTGCCGATGGCAAGCAGTTCATCGCGCTCCGCAATGGATTCGCAATGATCCACGGCCAGCCCCTCGGCTTCTAGCGCGGCCTTGATGACGATGGCGATAGACAGATCGTCTTCAACCAGCAGGATTTTGTGGCTCATGCCGCGCCTTGCCCTTTCGCGATCTGGGCGACGGGCAGATGGATGTTGAAGTGGGTCCACCCTTCCCCTTCGTCGCGTTCGTGCGTGATCCGCCCATCCATATCGCGCACCAGTTTCTTGACCAGCGCCAGTCCAAGACCTTGCCCATGCTTCTTGCCGGTGACGAAGGGTTCGAAAATATGATCGCGCAGCGCCGGATCGATGCCCAGCCCATTGTCGCTGACCCGCACCTGGATAGGCAGACGGATCGGCCGCCCCAGACGGATCGCGTTCATCACGAATCCGCTTACAAACCGCGTGCGCACGATCACTTTGGGATTTTCGGCCCCATTGCAGGCATCGCGGGCATTGGAGATCAGATTGATAAGCACCTGGACCAGTCCATCCGCATTGCCGAGAACAAGCGGAAGCGAAGGATCGAATTCCTCGATGATCGGCACTTTGTCCTGCGCCGCCGCATCGATCACACTGCGCGCGCGCCGGATCACTTCGTGAAGATTGCACGCGGCCACCGGCTCCGCCTGTTCCCGTCCGAGCGACTGCATCCGGTCGAGCAATTTGGCGATCCGGTCCACCTCGTCGGTGATCAGCCCGGTCAACGAACGGTCGGATTCATCCAGTTTGCGAGCCAGCAGTTGCGCCGCCCCGCGAATGGCCGCCAGCGGATTCTTGATCTCATGCGCCAGAATGGCTGGGGTTCGCACGGCCTGTTCGGGATCGTCCTCCAGCCCGCCAGAATTGCTGGCTTCACGCAAAGTCAGCATCTGCCAGCCCGGAAAGCCATTGACCGGCGATAATGTCAGATCGACGCGCCGCTCCGGCTCGTCACGCAGCACAATGCTGATGGCATGGGCTGAGATCTGCGCATCGCCTTGCGCAAGCCAGTCATTCAGGCGCATTTCGTCAAAACGAATGAACCGGTCGAGGCTCTTGCCCGCCAGTCTGCTCATCCCCACGCCGAGAAACTGTTCCGCGGCCGGGTTCGCGTTGACGATGTGCAAATCCGGATCGAGCAGCAGGACTGCCAGACCCAGACTGGAAAACTGGCTGGTGACAGGCGGTTGCCCTGTCACGCAGCCTGCCGCTGCAACAGCGGGCCATAGAATTCCGCCAGTTCGGCCATGACCTGCCGCGGATCGTCCACGAAATTCACCCGATTGCGGAATTCGGCCGAACCGTGGAGCCCTTTGGTATACCAGCCCAGATGCTTGCGGGCGATCTTCACACCGACATCTTCGCCATAAAGATCGAGCATCCCGCGATAGTGTTCGACAATCACAGCATATTGCTCGTCGATATCGGGCTCAGGCAGCGCCACGCCATGGCGCAGCCAGTGCATCACCTGGCCCAGCAGCCAGGGCTTGCCATATGCGCCCCGCCCAATCATCACGCCATCCGCGCCGCTCTGGTCCATGGCGGCAGCGACATCCCCGATCCCGCAGATATCGCCGTTGGCAATCACCGGAATGGAGACCGCATTCTTGACATTGCGGATAAAGGACCAGTCCGCCTGCCCTTTGTACATCTGGTTGCGTGTCCGCCCATGGACCGTCACCATTCTGGCGCCGAGATCCTCGGCAATGCGCGCCAGTTCCGGGGCATTGAGCGAATTGTGATCCCAGCCCATGCGCATTTTCACCGTCACCGGCACCGACACCGCCTTGACGGTCGCCTCGATCAGGCTGGCGGCAAGCTTGAGATCCCGCATCAGCGCGCTGCCCGCATCGCCGTTGACCACCTTCTTCACCGGGCAACCCATGTTGATATCGATAATCGCTGCGCCGCGATCCTCGTTCAGCTTGGCGGCTTCGCCCATTTCATAAGGCGTGCATCCGACCAGTTGCATCGACACCGGTTCTTCGATCGCATCCCACGCCGCCTTCTGCAGCGACTGGCGCGTTTCCCGGATCGCCGCCGGGCTGGCGATCATTTCCGTCACATTGAGGCCAGAACCGAACCGGCGCACCAGCTTACGAAAAGGCAAGTCGGTGACGCCCGTCATCGGCGCCAGAATGACCGGGCAATCGATAGTGACAGGACCGATCTGGATCGGCTTGATCGACGGCGGGGTGGGTATAGCGCTCATAAACGGGATCTGTGCCTAAAAAACAGGCACGCGCATAGTGGATTGCGGCGCTCCCTGCAAGCAGCTACGCGCGCGGTGTCATGAGCGCCCCTTCTCCTTCCTCCGGCCAAGCCACGCGATTTGCGGCTGTCATCGTGGCGGCGGGTCAAGGCCTGCGCGCGGGCCAGCCCATGCCCAAGCAGTTTGCGCCATGGCGCGGCAAACCGCTCCTCCGCCATGCTGTGGAAGCGCTGGCCGCTGCCGGTGCCGCCCCGATCGTGGTCGCCATTCCTGAAGGCGCGGATGCTCTGGCGCGGGACATGCTTGGGGATATTGCCGGGATCGATCTGGTAACGGGTGGAGCCACCCGCCAGGCATCGGTCAAGGTCGCGCTGGAACGGCTTGCCGCTGCCTCCCCACAGCGGGTGCTGATCCACGATGCGGCGCGGCCGGTTGTTCCTGCCACCGTCATCGAACGCCTCCTGAGCGCGCTCGACACCGCGCCGGGGTCCATTCCCGTCCTGCCGGTGGTCGATAGTCTTGCGATCGATCGCGGCGGTTTCATGGCCGGCAGCGCGAAGCGTGAGGAATTGCGCCGCGTGCAGACGCCGCAGGCATTCCGGTTCACCGACATTCTTGCCGCGCACCGATCCTGGACCAGCGCATCCGCCGCCGGAGACGATGCGCAGGTCGCGCGTGCCACCGGGTTGCCGGTAGCGCTGGTCGAAGGCGATACCGCTCTGTGCAAGATCACCTTTGCGGAGGATTTCATGGAAGACCTGCCCGCGATCCGTTTCGGCACCGGATATGACGTCCATCGCCTTGCCGATGGTGAGGAACTGTGGCTTTGCGGTGTCCGGATCGAACACACGCAGGGACTGGCCGGGCACAGCGACGCCGATGTGGCCATTCACGCCCTTGTCGACGCGCTTCTGGGCGCGGCCGCGACGGGGGATATCGGGCAGCATTTCCCCCCCAGCGATCCGCAGTGGCGCGGCGCGGATTCCAGCCATTTCCTGCGCCATGCCGTCGCCCTGGCCGGGCAAGCGGGCTATCGCGTGGGCAATGCGGATGTCACAATCATCTGCGAAGCCCCCAGGATCGGCCCGCACAGGGATGCAATGCGCACCCGCCTGGCGGAACTGATGAACGTTGACATCGGTTGTGTTAGTGTCAAGGCGACGACAACGGAGGGCCTGGGCTTTACAGGCCGGCGCGAAGGGATCGCCGCCCAAGCAGCGGCAACACTCATCAGGATCAGTTAGGGATTGCGACTATTATGGCTGTAAGCGGCCTTCTGCCGGACGAAATCGAAGAGCTCGCCAAGCGGGTTGTCGAGGCCAACACCAGGGCCGGGCGCAAGGTTGCGGTCGCCGAAAGCTGCACTGGCGGCCTTGTCGCCGCCGCGCTGACCGAGATTGCAGGCAGTTCGTCGGTTCTGGATCGCGGTTTCGTGACCTATTCGAACCAGGCCAAGATGGCGATGCTCGACGTACCGCAAGACATTATCGATACTTTCGGCGCCGTGTCCGTGGCCTGCGTCTGGGCCATGGCGAAAGGCGCGCTCGCCAAGAGCGATGCCGATGTGGCTGTTGCGATCAGCGGCGTTGCGGGCCCCGATGGCGGCACAGAACACAAGCCGGTGGGCACTGTCGTTTTCGCTCAGGCGCGGCGTGGCGAAGAAAGCACCGAACCGGTTGCCGAAATGCGCAAGCTCGATGGATCGAGCCGCGCCGAAGTGCGCCGTCAGGCCACTCTGGTGGCGCTGGAATTGCTGCTGCCGTAAAGATCCTGAGCCCGGGCTTCGAACGCGGCGACCATCTTGTGAAACGCCTTTTCGAAATATTGCCCCGCCAGCTTCTCGAACATCTTGCTCTTGAAGCTGAATTCGACATGGAAATCGATTTCGCACTCCGTGTCGCTCAGCGCAGTGAACAGCCAGCGGTTGTGCAGGTCCTTGAGCGGACCGTCGACATAATGAACGAGAATTTCACGCGGCCGGTTTTTCGTCACCCGTGAGGTGAACTTTTCCCGCAGCGCCTTGAACCCGACCAGCATATCGGCGACCATTTCGGTGTCGCTGTCCGAACGGACGCGGGTCGCCACCACCCACGGCAGAAATTCGCCATAGCGGCCGACATCGGCCACAAGGTCGAACATCTGCCCAGCGCTGTAAGGCAGCCGGCGAACTTCCTGCATGGCGGGCATCAGCGCCCCTTCTCCAGCTTCGTTTGCCGGGCGGCGCGCATTTCCGCAAAATCCTTGCCCGCGTGATAGCTCGAACGGGTCAGCGGGCTGGATGCCACCTGCAGGAATCCCTTGGCGCGGGCAATCGCGCCATAAGCCGAAAACGCCTGCGGAGTGACGAACTCCTCCACTTTCGCATGTTTGGGCGTTGGTTGCAGATACTGCCCCATAGTGATGAAGTCGACATCGGCGCTGCGCATGTCATCCATCACCTGATGCACTTCGAGCCGCTGTTCCCCAAGCCCCATCATGATGCCGGACTTGGTGAAGATCAGCGGATTGTGCATCTTCACTTCTTCCAACAGCCGCAGCGAAGCGAAGTAGCGCGCGCCGGGGCGGATCGTGGGATAGAGCCGCGGCACCGTTTCCAGATTGTGATTGTAAACATCCGGGCCCGCCGCCACGATAGCTTCGACGGCAGGGCGCATCTTCCCACGGAAATCGGGCGTGAGGATTTCGATAGTCGTGTCCGGCGTATTCCGCCGCAGTGCCTCAATCACTTTGACGAACTGCCCGGCCCCGCCATCCGGCAAATCGTCCCGGTCGACAGAGGTGATGACGATATGCTCCAGCCCCATTTCCGCCGCAGCGGTGGCCACATGTTCGGGCTCCAGCGGATCGACCTTGCGCGGCATCCCCGTCTTCACATTGCAGAACGCGCAGGCCCGCGTGCAAACATCGCCGAGAATCATCACGGTGGCGTGCTTCTTCGTCCAGCATTCTCCGATGTTGGGACACGCTGCTTCTTCGCATACCGTATTAAGGCCCAGGTCGCGCATGAGCTTGCGCGTTTCCTGATAACCTTTGCTGACAGGCGCCTTGACGCGAATCCAATCGGGCTTGCGCGGGCGCTCGGGGTTCACCGGAGTGGAAGACAGATCGTTCATTGGCCCCATCTAGGCCCGCATGCCCTACTCCGCAATGCCTGCAAAACGCGCCAAATTTGCGTCCTCCCCCTTGCCAGCGGCAGATGGAAAGCGCATGGGCGCCAGCATGTCGATCACACCCTCGCTCGAATTAGCCAGCCTGATCGAAGGCTATCGTCGTTTTCGTGAGAATGGTTGGGGCCGCAGGCGAGAACGTTGGGCTGCGCTGAGCGAAGCGCAGCACCCGCAAGTCATGGTCATCGCCTGTTCCGACAGCCGCGTTGACCCGGCGCAGATTTTCGATGTCGATCCGGGCGAAATTTTCGTGGTGCGCAATGTCGCCGCCATGGTACCCCCGTTTGAAACGACCCCTGGCCTGCACGGGGTTTCCGCCGCGCTCGAGTTCGCGGTGCAGACGCTCAAGGTCAAGGAAGTGGTCGTTCTCGCGCACGGAATGTGCGGCGGCTGCAAAGCCGCATTGACGCAGGAACTCCGCGGTACGGAGCCCGGTGAAGGCGGATTTATTGCCAACTGGATTTCCCTGCTCGATGAAGCGCGTGAACCAATCGCGCGCGAACTCGGCACCAAGGGCCGGCAGGCGGAACGCGCGATGGAACAGGCCAGCGTCAAAGTCACGCTCGACAATCTGCGCACGTTCCCCTGCGTTAAAGAGAAAGAAGCAGCTGGCAAATTGCGGTTGCGTGGAGCCTTCTTCGCCATTTCCGATGGCATTCTTCATCTGCTCGACGAAGAGACCGGAACGTTCGAACCGGTATCATGACTTGCGATCTGCGCCATGCCATTCCATGAGATGGCATGGCAGCAGAATCCTTGCACAACATCGCCTTGCTGATCGATGCGGACAATGCGTCTCCGGCTGGCATCGATTCCGTTCTTACCGTTCTGGCCGAACTGGGGCAGGTCAACATTCGCCGCGCTTATGGCAATTGGCGTAAGACGACGCTCAAAGGCTGGGCCGATATCGTCCATCGTTACGGTATCGAACCCCAGCAACAGTTCGATCTGACCAAGGGTAAGAACGCCACCGATATGAAGATGACCATCGACGCGATGGACATGCTTTATCGCGGGCGGGTCCATGGCTTCGGGATCATGAGTTCCGACAGCGATTTCACCCCGCTGGCCATGCGGATCAGGCAGGACGGTTATCCCGTCTACGGCTTTGGCAGCGGGCAAACCCCGGAAGCTTTCAGACAGGCCTGCACCCGTTTCATCGATGTCGATGCTCTCACCAAAGCGGAACGTGCGGCGAAGGGGCAGGAACAGCCCCAGGAAAAGCCGCGTATGGACGAAACGCTGCTCAATCTCCTGATCAACGCCTACAACGCCAGCAAACGGGATGAGCGCGGCTTCGCCAAACTGGCCGAAGTCGGCCAGCGCGCGGGCAATCGCTCCAGCTTCGACACACGCAGCTATGGCTATCCGCGCCTGATCGATCTGATTGAAGCCACCCCCTCCTTCATCACGGAGCGGCGCGAAGGCGGGCAAGTCTGGATCAAGCGCCTGCGTTGACGCTGGACATAACAAAAGGGCGGTAGGCTTCCCTACCGCCCTTTCAATCATGCTCGAAGGGGATCAGCCCTTCGTGCCGATCAGCGCCAGCCAGAGGCGCGCCACGGCCTGACGAGGGCCGGTGACCTTCTCGAAATTGGCCTTGGCTTCGGCATACTTGCCCTGATCGTATTGGGCGATACCCAGGCGGGTCAGCGCAGCATTCTGGTCGGGGCTGCCGTTCAGTGCGGCCTTGTACAGTTCTTCCGCCTTCCCCGGCTCGCTGTAGCTTAGGAATGCATCGCCCAGGCTCAAGGCGCGGTTGCCGCCAGCGGCCTTGGCGCCAGCCACTTCACCTGCGAGCGAAGCCTTGTCGCTGCCCACGCGGCCAGCGGCGTTCTGCCGCGCTTCAGCAACCCAGGCATCCGACCGATTGAGCGCATTCGCGGCATAACCCTTGTCGATCACGCGCACCACTTCACCCGGAAGGCGGCGCGGATCAGCCGATTCGACATATTCCTTGTATTCGGACTGGACGAATTTCGGCTCGTTTTCCAACGCGCCCGAACGGTCCATCAGGCGGAACAGATCGAGCGTGGCCGGCGTATCGAGACCGCTGAAATTGCGCACCATCTGCGCCGCGTTCAGCCAGTTCATCTTGTTGGGGTTCTGCGCGACCCAAGCCATGGCCACATCGATCGCTTCCGGCCCGAGCTTGGCATTGTAGGCGACCATGCTGGCGCGGCTGAACCACGAATCCGGCACCGCCTGGCCA
The DNA here is from genome assembly GCF_019803445.1 of Caenibius sp. WL. NCBI lineage: Bacteria > Pseudomonadati > Pseudomonadota > Alphaproteobacteria > Sphingomonadales > Erythrobacteraceae > Caenibius > Caenibius sp. WL. The sequence continues at coordinate 2,130,444 of NZ_CP081844.1, read as the reverse complement.
GCGGCCTTGCGCGCGGCGGCAAGCTGTTTGAACGCGGCCAAGCCTTCGCGCGCCTGCCCTGCCTGAGCGTAGGAATCGATCAGGAGCGGCCCCAGCGCGTCTTCCTGAACCCCGCCATCGGCTGCTGCTTTCAGCGCCTTGATGGCGGTGGGGAAATCCTTGGTCGCATAAGCGAAGTTGCCCAGATAGAACTGGTAAGTCGCCTGCTTGTCCGCCGGGACCTGACCGCTATCGAGCATCATGCCGACGCCGCGCTTGCGCAGCGCATCGTCACCGTTGGAATTGCCGATGCTGAAAAGGAACTGGCCTGCGGCCATCTTGTCGCCCGGCGTGCTGGCGGCAGAAGCGGCTGCTTCAGCCTTGGGCAGCACCGCGTTCGCCGCAGCGATAAGCTGGCCCTGATCGGCACCGCTGGCCTTAAGCTCGTCGAGCTTCTTGATTTCTTCCTGCACGGGCTGTGCGGCCGCAACGAATTCCTTGCTGTAGCCACCGCCGCCGCCTTTTTTGGCCGCATGTGCCGGAGTAGCAGTCAGCCCGTAGCCAACCAGCCCCATGCTTGCAGCCATGGCGATTGCAGCAATGCCGACAGTGTTTTTCGGGAAAAATCCCCGCATGCATCATCTCCTTTTGCGGCCAGATTTCACGGCCCAAACCAGCAACAATTCACCGCTAGTGACGTTAAAAGCGGGGTTTTGCAACCGTGCCCAGATAGGTGCCCCCTACTGAACAGCGATTGAATGACATACATCCGCGACGAACGGCTTGGCAACGGGGGCTGCGCATGTGGAAAACGCCCGCCGAGCCCCCTATCCCGCTGGCCTTTCCCCCCCGGTTGGCCTAGGCCGAAAACTCAGAAATACGCAGTACAAGAGATCCGTTTTCCGTGAGCGACGACACCGATACCCTCACCCCGCCCGTTCCCTCCTCCAGCCCGGATATCGAACGGATCGACATCGTCGATGAAATGAAGACGAGCTATCTCGATTACGCGATGAGCGTGATCGTGTCTCGTGCGCTGCCCGATGTGCGCGATGGGCTCAAACCCGTGCATCGCCGCATCCTTTTCGCCAGTCAGGAAGGCGGCATGGTTGCCGGCCGGCCCTACCGCAAAAGCGCCAAGATCGTCGGCGACGTGATGGGTAACTATCACCCGCACGGCGACTCCGCGATCTACGATGCGCTGGCGCGCATGACGCAGTCCTGGTCGATGCGGGTGCCCTTGGTCGATGGTCAGGGGAACTTCGGTTCGATGGACCCGGATCCGCCGGCTTCCATGCGATATACCGAAGCGCGCCTTGCCCGCGTTTCCAACAGCCTGCTCGACGATCTCGACAAGGATACCGTCGATTTTCAGGACAACTACGACGGTTCTCGGCGTGAGCCGCAGGTTCTCCCGGCCCGCTTCCCCAATCTGCTGGTCAACGGGGCTGGCGGTATCGCCGTCGGGATGGCCACCAATATCCCGCCGCACAATCTGGGTGAAGTGATCGACGGTTGCCTTGCTTTCATCGAAAACCCCGCCATCACTACCGAAGAACTGTTCGAAATCATTCCCGGGCCGGATTTCCCCACCGCCCCCTTGATTCTCGGTTCGGCGGGCGCACGGGCGGCCTATACCACCGGGCGCGGATCGATCCTGATGCGCTGCCGCCACGAGATCGAGGAAGGTCGGGGGGACCGGCGCTCGATCGTGCTGACCTCGATCCCGTTCCAGGTCGGCAAATCCAACCTGGTCGAAAAAATCGCCGAAGCCGCCAAGGACAAGCGGATCGAAGGCGTCTCCGACATTCGCGACGAATCCAACCGCGAAGGCGTCCGCGTGGTCATCGATCTCAAGCGCGATGCCACGCCTGAAGTCGTCCTCAACCAGCTTTGGCGCCACACGCCCGCGCAATCGAGCTTCCCGGCCAATATGCTCGCCATCCGTGGCGGCAGGCCGGAAGTGCTTTCGCTGCGCGATATGGTGCAGTGCTTCATCCAGTTCCGCGAAGAAGTTATCACCCGCCGGACCAAGTTCGAACTGAACAAGGCGCGTGACCGGGCGCATATCTTGCTCGGGCTGGTGGTCGCGGTTTCCAATCTCGATGAAGTGGTGGCGATCATCCGCAGCGCCTCCAATCCGGCACAGGCGCGCGAAAAGCTGCTGGCGCGCGAATGGCCGATTGGCGATATCGCGCCCTATATCCGGCTGGTCGAAGCATTCGAGCCGACCGCTGGCGAAGACGCGCTGGATACCTATCGCCTGTCGGAAATCCAGGTGAAGGCCATTCTGGACCTGCGCCTGCACCGGCTCACAGCGCTGGGCCGCGATGAAATCGGGGATGAGCTCAAGGAACTGGCCACCGCGATCGAAGAGTATCTTTCGATCCTGGCTGATCGGGCCAAGCTCTATCGGGTCATGCGCGGGGAACTGGAAGAAGTCCGCTCGCTCTACGCCACGCCCCGGATTGCCGAAATCGCCCCGGCCTGGGATGGGCTGGAAGATGAAGACCTCATCGAACGCGATGATATGGTCGTCACCGTAACGCTCGATGGCTATATCAAGCGCACCCCGCTTTCGACTTTCCGCGCGCAGAACCGCGGTGGCAAGGGCCGCGCGGGCATGGCGACCAAGGACGAGGATGTCGTCAGCGACATGTTCGTGACGAGCACACACAATCCGGTGCTGTTCTTCTCCACCGCCGGCAAAGTCTATCGTCTCAAGGTATGGAAACTGCCGGAAGGCGGCCCCGCCACTCGCGGCCGCCCGATCGTCAACCTGCTGCCCGCGCTGGATCAGGGTGAAACGATCGCCACTGTCCTTCCTCTGCCCGAGGATGAAGCGAGTTGGGGCGCTCTCAGCGTCGTCTTCGCCACGGCGAAAGGCAGCGTGCGCCGCAACAGCATGGATGCCTTCGCCAACATTCCATCGAACGGCAAACTAGCGATGCGGTTCGAGGACGACAGCGCCGACCGGCTGATCGGCGTCGCCTTGCTCGGTTCAGGCGACGATGTGCTGCTTGCAAGCCGCAACGGCAAGGCCATCCGTTTCGCCGCCGATGAAGTGCGCGAATTCACCAGTCGCACATCCACCGGCGTACGCGGGATGACGCTGAAGGACGGTGACGAGGTTGTTTCGCTGTCGATCCTCCATCGCGTCGGCACGAAACCAGAAGAACGTGACGACTACCTCCGTTTCGCCCCATGGAAAGCGGAGAAGGAAGGCCAGCCCGAAATGGACGAGGCGCGCTTCACCGAACTGGTGGAGAAGGAACAGTTCATTCTCACTATCTGCGCCAACGGGTACGGCAAGCTCAGTTCCGCTTACGAATACCGCCGTACCGGCCGTGGCGGCCAGGGTATCACCAATATCGACAACATCCGCCGCAACGGGCCGGTGGTGGCGAGCTTCAGCGCAACGCAGGCCAACCAGTTGATGCTGGTCACCGATCAGGCCAAGCTGATTCGCATCGGGCTGGATTCGCTGCGTGTCATCGGTCGTGCCAGCGCCGGTGTCCGGCTGTTCGATGTGGCCGACAACGAACACGTGGTGAGCGCCGTGCGCATCGACGAGCCGGAAGAGGCCGAGGTGTTGGAAGATGCCGTCGAAGCAGGCTCATCTGTCGAAACGGATAGTACCGACACGCCCGGTGGCGCCGATAGCGATGAGGCCGTTTAACATCCTTCCACAAGAGGGCTGATAGCCCGACAAACACAAACTGGCTGGTTGCGCGCCCATGCGACCAGCCAGTTTGCATTTCTGCTTATGAGAAGCGCGGCGCTCCCTTATGCTCAGCTCTTGAATGCCTGCCACGACACTGTAGGGCGCTGGCGATGACGCACGACATTCACATTATCGGCGGCGGCCTCGCCGGGAGCGAAGCGGCCTGGCAACTGGCCCAGCGCGGTTTCCAAGTCCGCCTGTCGGAAATGCGAGGCGCACCTGCGGAACGGGGCGGGGAAATGACGCCTGCCCATCAGACCGATGGCCTGGCGGAATTGGTCTGCTCCAATTCCTTCCGTTCAGACGATGACGAGAAGAACGCCGTCGGCCTGCTCCATCACGAAATGCGGCGGCTCGGATCGCTGGTCATGCAAGCCGGGGAAAAGGCGCGCGTTCCGGCCGGCTCCGCTCTGGCGGTGGACCGCGATGTCTTCTCTCTTGCGGTGCAGCAGGCGCTGGAAAATCACCCCAATGTCACGGTTGTCCGGGAACGAGTGGACACCCTTCCCGTATCGAGCCCGGCCATCGTGGCGACGGGGCCGCTGACAGCCGCCACGCTGGCTGACAGTATCGGCCGCGCCACCGGTGCGGACAGTCTCGCCTTTTTCGACGCCATTGCCCCCATCGTCCATTTCGACAGCATCGATATGGACATCTGCTGGAAACAGTCGCGTTGGGACAAGAAAAGCGGGCCGGACAGCGACGGCAAGGATTACATCAACTGTCCGATGAATAAGGACCAGTATCTGGCCTTCCATCAAGCCTTGCTGGATGGGGAGAAGACCACGTTCAAGCAATGGGAGGAGAACACCCCCTATTTCAACGGCTGCATGCCGATCGAGGTCATGGCCGAACGTGGGCTCGACACTTTGCGGTTCGGACCGATGAAGCCGGTGGGGCTGGACGATCCGCGCACAGGACGCTGGCCTTATGCCGTGGTCCAGTTACGGCAGGACAACAAGCTCGGCACGCTGTGGAACATGGTTGGCTTCCAAACCAAGCTCAAACATGCAGAACAAGTGCGCCTGTTCCGAACGATTCCCGGGCTGGAAAAGGCCGAGTTCGCCCGTCTGGGCGGTCTGCACCGCAACACTTTCATCAATTCACCGGTCGTTCTGGATCGCCAGCTGCGTCTCAAAGGGGCATCGCACATTCGCTTCGCCGGTCAGATCACCGGCTGTGAGGGCTATGTCGAAAGCGCCGCGGTTGGCATTCTAGCCGGGCTCATGGCAGCCGAAGAACTGGCCGGGCGAAACTGGGAAAGCCCGCCGCGCACCACGGCGATGGGAGCCTTGCTAGCCCATATTACCGGCGATGCCGAAGCGGACAGTTATCAGCCGATGAATGTCAATTTCGGGCTGTTCCCGCCCTTACACGACATCAAGAAAAAGGTGCGCAAGGAAGCGTACACTGATCGGGCCAAGGCGGATTTCGGTGCATGGCTCGAAACCGCGCAGCTGATGCAGGCGTAAACCCGCGTATCAGCAACGGCAGGCGGGCTTCTTTGCCGGTTTCGGGGCGGTGGCAGCGAACTCGGCCTGAGTCAGTTCTCCATCGCCATTGACATCGGCGGCCTTGAAGCGGTTCGAAGTGGTGACGGCCCATTCTTCGAATGTCAGCAGATTGTTGCCATCCACATCGAGCTTGCGGAAACCGTCGGCGCGCGATGCCAACATTTCTTCGCGGGTGATGCGCAAGTCACGATTTCGATCGTAACGGAAGAAACGCTGCTGTTCGCGCGTCAGTTCCGTCGCTTCTGGCGGGGCTGGCCCACGCATGCCCGACGCATCGGCAAGGGGCAGCTTGTCCTTGCCTGTCGAGGTAGGCAACGCGGCAACCGGCGGGGCGGCGGCTTCAATCCGCTCGCGCCCCTGCCACCAGAACAGGCCGATCGCCGCAAACGCAAGCCCCAGAAACACGCCCAGTATGATCCGGCTCACCCCACATCCCCCTGCGAAGCCAAAGCGTGACGGCAGGCCCGCCTTATCGCCCTAGCAAACCGAGGCGCATTGCCGCCAGCATATCGCCAGCTCCTGCGAGCAGTGCCCCATCCGCCCGTTTCAAGGCACGATGCGCCAGACCGGCCAGAACAGTCAACGGCCGCATGGCGCGCGGCAGAGTGTGTGCGGGCGCACCTTCAATCCGCGCCAGTGCCAGAGCTGTTTCGCGTTCGTGCGGATCGCTCAACCCCGAGGCCAGATCGACCAGCGCCCACAGCCGCCCGGCCTGCGCCGCTGCATCCCCGGAACCGCCATGCAAGCGAGCCAGAGCCGCGAAGCATTCCGCCCGGCCTGCGGCAAATCCCAGCATGGCATTGCGTGTAAGTGGACCATCGGCGAGAAGCTGTTCCCAACCGTCAACCAGACCGCGCAAGGCCGATTCCTCCCCGACCCAATCGGCAAGCGAGGCAAGCAAGGGGTTGCCCGCCGGACGATCAGCCACATCCTGCTCAAACCTGTCGCGCCACCACGCCAGCCTCAACTGGGCGAGCATCGGCTCACGCGCCTGACGCACGATATCGGCAAGCGTGGTATCGAGCAGGAACAGCGCGGCAAAACCGGGCCGGGTGCTGCGCGAGGCGTAAGTCAGCGCAAGTCGCTGAGGCATGCGCAGACGGACCAGATCATCCTCGGTCATCGAGTGCTTTCGTGCCGCGTTGCGTTGCGGTCTGCCTATTGGCCGGATACGGCCGGCGGCAGACCACGTCAGCTCCTTAGCGGTAACAGACTTTCTTGACCGCCGCGACGATCCTGTTCGCATCGATCAGCGCGAGCTTTTCGAGATTGGCCGCATAAGGCAGCGGCACATCCTCGTTGCATACACGCAGGACCGGGGCATCGAGATCGTCAAAGCCATCTTCCATGCAGATCGCCGCCACTTCCGACGCAATGGAGCACTGCGGCCATCCCTCTTCTGCCACCACCACGCGGTTGGTCTTGGCAAGGCTGGTCAAAATGGCTTCACGGTCGAGCGGACGCAGCGTCCGCAAATCGATCACTTCTGCGTCGATCCCTTCGTCCGCAAGCTTTTCAGCAGCTTCCAGCGCAAGACCGACGCCAATCGAATAGGATACGATCGTTACGTCGCTGCCTTCGCGCATGATCCGCGCCTTGCCGATCGGCAGGACATGGTCATCAAGCTGTGCCAATTCGAAGCTGCGCCCGTAAAGCAGTTCGTTTTCAAGAAACACCACGGGATCTTCGCTGCGGATCGCGGCTTTGAGCAAACCCTTGGCATCCGACGCGTCATAAGGCGCGATCACCACCAGCCCCGGCACATGGGCATACCACGGGCCATAGTTCTGGCTATGCTGCGCACCAACCCGGCTGGCCGCGCCATTCGGGCCCCGGAACACCACCGGGCAGCGCATCTGGCCGCCGGACATGTAATTGGTCTTGGCCGCGGAATTGATGACATGATCGATCGCCTGCATGGCGAAGTTGAAGGTCATGAATTCAACGATCGGGCGCAGGCCACCCATAGCCGCGCCAGTGCCGATCCCGGCGAAACCGTATTCGGTGATCGGCGTATCGATCACCCGCCGGGGGCCGAATTCTTCGAGCAGGCCTTGAGTGACCTTGTAGGCCCCCTGATACTGCGCGACTTCTTCCCCCATCACGAAAATGCGATCGTCGCGGCGCATTTCTTCCGCCATCGCATCGCGCAAGGCTTCGCGCACAGTGACGGTGATCATGTTGGTGCCTGCCGGAACATCCGGATCGTTGCGACGGGCCTTGGCCTGCGGCCTGGGCGCGGCAGGGGCCGATTCCTCGGAAGCTTCCTCTTCCGCCTTATCCGCCTTTGAAGCCTTGGCAGGCTTGGCTTCGGATACGTCCTCACCCTCAGCCGCCAGAATCGCGATGACGGTGCCGACCTGGACATTTTCCGTCCCCTCGGGGACGACGATCTGTCCCACAGTCCCTTCGTCGACCGCTTCGAATTCCATAGTCGCTTTATCGGTTTCGATCTCAGCAAGAATATCGCCTGCCTGGACGGTATCCCCTTCCTTCACCAGCCAGCGGGACAGAGTGCCCTCTTCCATGGTCGGAGAGAGGGCGGGCATTTTCAGTTCGATGGCCATCAGTAGCTCTCCACCAGCACGTCGGTGTAGAGTTCAGCAGGTGCCGGCTCGGGCGAGTTTTCCGCAAAATCGGCGGATGCCGCGATTTCGGCACGGATACGCTTGTCGATGTCCTTCAATTGGTCCTCTGGAATTCCGCGTTCGAGAAGGTCCGTCTTCGCCCGCTCGATCGCATCGTTGTGTTCGCGCACGTCCTGCACTTCTTCGCGGGTCCGGTACTTGGCCGGGTCCGACATGGAGTGACCGCGATAACGGTAGGTTTTCAGTTCCATCAGCACCGGGCCGTTGCCACCCCGCACATGCTTAAGCGCGATTTCGGTCGCCTGGCGGACTTCCAGTACGTCCATACCATCCACGTTCAGGCCCGGAATGCGGAACGCAGTGCCCCGGCGATAGAAATGCGTTTCGGCGGAACTGCGCTGCACCGAAGTGCCCATCGCGTACTGGTTGTTTTCGATCACGAAAATGATCGGCAGCTTCCACAGGCTGGCCATGTTGAAAGTTTCATAGACCTGCCCCTGATTGGCTGCGCCATCGCCGAAATAGGCGACGCACACGCCGCCATCGCCGCGATACTGGTGCGCGAAAGCGAGCCCCGCCCCTAACGGCACCTGCGCGCCGACGATGCCATGCCCGCCATAAAATGCGTGTTCGAGCGAGAACATGTGCATCGAGCCGCCCTTGCCATGGCTGATGCCCGCTTCGCGGCCGGTCAGTTCGGCCATGATGATCTTCGGATCGATCCCGTAGGCGAGCATGTGCCCATGATCGCGGTAGCCGGTGATGACACTATCCTTGCCTTCTTCCAGCGCCGACTGGATACCCACGGCGACAGCTTCCTGGCCGATATAAAGGTGACAGAAACCACCGATCAAACCGAGACCGTAGAGCTGCCCTGCCCGCTCTTCAAAGCGGCGGATAAGCAGCATTTGCTCGTAGAATTTCAGGAGTTGATCGTCGCTGGCGTCGAAACGCCGGGCCTTTTCAAGCTCCTCCTGAAGGCTGCGAAGTGCGAAATTCTCATCCGCTGGTGCACTGGGCTTCTTGCTTGCGGGTTTCTTCGCAACGCTACCGGTACGGGCGGCGGGCTTGGCCAAAATTCCTGTCCTCTCATCATGCGGTTACCAACGGGCAACCCAAGAACCATCGAAGGCCGGATATAGGCGCAAGCCGCCACGGGAAGCAACGGGCAGAAGCCCCAAACGGCCACACAAAGTTTTGAAACCGGCAATGCCGAACGGGCAAGACCGGCGGCCTGCCGTGGCCCACGCTTACTTCACCGTGATGACAACTTCATCCGGATGAGCGACGTTGAGATTGCTGCGGAGGAGTTCCCCCACCAGATCGGGATCGGCATGCCGGGGATCGAGCAGGGCAACCCGATTCTTCAACTCGTCCCGCTCTTCCTGCAATTGCGCGATATGGGCATTGCGCTGGTCCAGCAGCTTCAAATTCTCGCCCCAGGCCAATGCTCCGCTCGGCCCGAAGAAGGCCATTGCGGCCAACAAAAGCAGCACCGCAAGAGCAAGGCCCTGCAGCAGTTTTTCGCGCGGCGATCGGATCAAGGTTTCAGACTTCGGCACGCCGCCAAAGAATCACAGTTAGGGTTTGAACACAAGTGACATTCCGCGAGAGTGAGCATTTTTCAGACGCATTGTTTGCCCACGCGGCCACGCCATCGAGCGGCCACTCCCCATCTGCGGTTTCGGTTCCTATCTGACCATGATGTTCGGAACATTGAGAATGGTCGCGCGCGACCGTGTCCGCCTTGCGGAAATTTCCGCCACCCTTTCCCGTCACGGCCTCGGTTATGTCGCGGCATGGCTCGGCATCGGCGGCGGCGAAACAAGCGAATCCGATGCATCGACGGCGCCGCGTCGCTTGCGTCAGGCGTTGGAGGACCTGGGGCCGACCTATATCAAGCTCGGACAGATCCTGGCGACGCGCGCGGACCTGCTTGCCCCTGAATGGATTGCCGAACTGGAGCGCCTGCAAAGCGATGCCCCGACAATGCCGTTCGAAGCTCTGCGCCCCGCTCTCGAAGAGGCGCTGGGCGAACGGGTGGAGGATGCCTTCGCCACGTTCGAGACGACACCGCTGGCCGCCGCATCCATGGCGCAGGTGCATCGTGCGCAATTGCAGGACGGCAGCGCGGTTGTGGTCAAGATTCGGCGCCCCGGCATACGGCCACAGATGGAAGCCGATCTCAGGATATTGGCCGAACTCGCCGCCATGGCCGAACGGGCAAGCCCCGACCTGCGACATTTCCAGCCCCAGGCGATGGTTGCACAGTTGGCCAGTGCGCTGTTGCAGGAGCTCGATTTCACCATCGAAGCGCGCAATGCCGATCTAATCCGCACCGATTTCGACGGGGATGCCCGCGTCATCGTACCTGCGATCCACTGGTCATACACGTCCGAGACCGTGCTGATCATGGATTACATCGACGGCACGCCGCCAATCGGCGGGGACATGCTGCGGGAAGCGGGCCTCGACACGGCGGCCATCGCCTCGCTCGGAGCCGATATCGTCCTCGACATGGTGCTGATCAACGGGCGCTTCCACGCCGATCCCCACCCCGGCAATCTGCGCTGCATCGCGGGCAATCGCCTCGCTCTGCTGGACCTCGGCCTGATCGGGCATGTCAGTCCGCGCCGGAAGGAAGAATTCATCAGCTTCACGCAGGCGCTTCTGACGAGCGACAGCGATGCGCTGGCCGATGTGCTGCTGTCATGGTCGAATCAGAGTGGGCGCGCGCTACCTGAAACTGCCCGATCCGCGGCCGAAGGGCTGATCGCACGCCATGGCGGGCAGAAGCTGGTGCTGAGCGCCATGGTCGCGGATTTCATGCCTTTGCTGCGCGAGCGGGGCCTGGCCATGCCGCCGGACCTGATTCTGATTTTCAAGGCACTGGTGACGATGGACGGCGTGCTTTCGCGCATAGAACCGGGTTTCGACCTGTCGGATGCGTTGAAGCGTTCGGCCATGCGCCTCGCCGCAGCTCGCCTTGCCCCTGCCCATTGGCAACCGATTTTGCGCGCGCTGGCATGGGAACTGGCCCGGGTCGGCGACGATGCTCCGAACCTGGTCCGAGCCGCCGCGCGCAAGCTGACGGAACCCGCTCTTGCCGATCCATCCACAAAGGAAGCGCTGCATGCGCAGACCCGGGCCATTTCATGGCTCGTTCGGGCGATATGGGGAGGCGCGGGCCTGATCGCCGCAGCTATTCTCGCAGCGCGTTTCCTTTAACGCTTTCATAGAGGCCAAACCAAGAGGATCAGCGGCGTGCCCACCAGCACGACCAGCAGCGACAAGGGCGCGCCCAAGCGGGCATAGTCGCTGAATTTGTAGCCGCCCGGCCCAAAAACCAGCGTGTTGCACTGATGCCCGATAGGGGTCAGGAAATCGCACCCTGCCCCCACTGCTGTGGCGATCAGAAACGCTTCCGGCCGATAGCCGAGCGTATTGGCGAACCCCGCCGCTATCGGCGCCATGACCAGCACCGTCGCGGCATTGTTGAGGAATGGCGTCACGATCATGGCCGCCACCAGTATCAATGCGACCGCGCCCCAGGCGGGCAGAAACCGTGCCAGCTCAGCCAACCCACTTGCCAGCACGTCCGAAGCACCCGTGCTTTCGAGTGAACCGCTGACGGGAATCAGCGCTGCCAGCATGATGAGAATCGGCCATTCTATGGCTTCATAAGCTTCGTTCACCGGCAGCGCCCCGGTGATCACGACAAGCGCCGCCGCCGCGAAGAACGCCGTCGCCACCGGCACCAGCCCGGTGGCTGTTGCCAGCATCGCGACACCGAGAATGAGCACGGGCAACCAGCCTCGCCGCGACATGCCCAAACGGATGTCGCGCTGTGCCAGTGGCAAGGCCCCCAATTGCTTCAGGCGCAGCGGAAGGAGTTCGAGCGGCCCCTGCAAAACGATCACGTCGCCCGCTTGCAGCACCACCTGCCCCGGCTTGCTCATCAAGTGTTCGTCGGCCCGCGACACGGCGATCAGATGGATGCCGAACCGTTCGCGCATTAGCAGGCGCCCCGCCGTGCGCCCGATCAGCACAGAATCCGTCGTCACCACGGCTTCGATCACACCGATATGATCCTGATCGCCCTCCTCCCCGCTCTCCTTGTCACCGCCGGTCAAAACCAGCTTGTCGCGGGAAATGACCCGTTCGAGTTCGTGCGGGTCGCCGCTCAGGATCAGCACATCCCCTTCCCGCAAGGCCATGCCCGGATGCACCGCCCCGCGCCGCCCGTCCCGCAGGACAGTGGTGATCGCCACTTCGTTGTGATGCCGTTCGAGGAAATCGGCGATGGTTTCGCCGCAGGCAGCCGAATTCTCGGGCACGGTCGCTTCGGTGACATAACCCGATATGTTGAGCGCTTCCCCCATGGTCGGCGCGGCGCGTCTGTCGCCGGGAAGCAAGCGGTAGGCGAAACGCAGAAACACCAGCCCAACGATCAGCAGGCCCAGGCCGGTGGGCAGATAATCGAACATTCCGAACGGCTCGCCCGTCAGATCTTCGCGCACACGGCTGACAATGATGTTGGGCGATGTGCCGACCAGCGTCATCAGCCCGCCAAGCAAAGAGGCGAAAGCCATTGGCATGAGGAAAATGGATGGGCTGGTATCGCTTTTCTTCGCCATCTGGAAAGCCGCGGGCATCAGCATGGCCAAAGCCCCGACATTCTTGATCAGCCCGGATGCGACGCCCACCGAAGCCGTCAGCACGGTAAGCTGCGAACTGATCCGCGTCAGGCGGCGCGACAGGAACCCCATCGCGAGCTCGATTATACCGGAGCGCTGGACCGCAGCCGACAGCACAAGCGCCGATCCCACGATGATCACGATATCGTCCGAGAACCCCGAAAAGGCGTCCGCAGGTTTCACGATGCCCAGGCCAAGCGCGACCAGCAAGGCGATAACCGCCGTGATGTCGTATCGAAACTTTCCCCACAGGAAGAGAACCATCATTCCGGCCAGCGTGGCGATGGAAAACCATTGCGGAAGCGTCATCGGATTTCAGGTCCCCTCGCCGTGTTCTGCCGTTGCATCATGCACTTGCTTCGATTGCACGTTCAACGCGTCACGCGCATTTTCGGGTGCGCCCGCCGGATATTTTTCCTGTGATCGGGCCAGCCTTGTTCAACACACGTTGTCCGTATCGCGCAGGCGGCCTAGCAGGGCACCATGATTGCTCAGGTCGAACCGTTCCACGCCATTGCCATCAGCCGCATGGCCCACGATCTCGCTGCCGAAGGGCGTGACATCATCCATATGGAATTCGGGCAACCTTCCACCGGCGCACCGAAGCTGGCCATAGAAGCGGCCCACCACATTCTCGATACCGATCCGATGGGCTATTGGGAAAGCAGCGCGCTCAAGCAGCGCATCGCGCGCTATTATGCGGAATCGCACGGGGTGACGATCCACCCGGAGCAGGTATTGCTGACCTGCGGCGCTTCCCCCGCGCTTGTCCTTGCCCTTTCCTCACTGTTTCCACCCGGCGCGCGGGTCGCGCTGGCGCGGCCCGGATACGTCGCGTATCGCAACACGCTCAAGGCGATGTACCTCGAACCTGTCGAAATCGCCTGCGGACAGGCAGAACGGTTTCAGCTTTCCGCCGCCGCGCTGGCCCGGATCGACCCCGCACCCGAAGGGATCATCATCGCCAGCCCAGCCAACCCCACAGGGACGATCATCGCGCCCGAAGAACTGGCCGCCATCGCCACGCTATGCCGGGACCGCGGGATCAGGATCGTCTCCGATGAAATCTATCATCGGCTTTCCTACACCGCTCCCGCGAACTCGATGCTGGAATTCACCTCCGATGCGCTGATCATCAACAGCTTTTCGAAGTACTACAGTATGGCGGGCTGGCGATTGGGATGGCTCATCGTGCCCACCGACTGCCTCGACGCGGCGCGTGCCCGCATGGGTAACCTGTTTCTCACCCCGCCGGCATTGGCCCAACACGCGGGCCTTCGCGCATTCGATTGCCGCGAAGAACTCGATGGCCATGTCCATACTTATGCGCGCAATCGCGATCTGCTGCTGGATGCCATGCCGCACCTGGGTCTGCAACGGATCGCACCGCCCGATGGCGCTTTCTACATCTACGCCGACATCGGCCATCTGACGAACGACAGCCTTGCGTTCTGCCAGCGGCTGCTTCGCGATACGGGCGTGGCCACGGCTCCCGGCCTCGATTTCGATCCGGTCGACGGGCATCGCTTCATCCGGTTCAGCTTTGCGGTCGCCACCCCGCTGATCGAACAGGCCATCGCGCGGATGATCCCATGGTTTCAACAACAAAAATGCGCCTGATTTTCGATCCGGGCACATATTAAGCAACGCCCATCCGCGCTGCGATTGCCGATGTTTTCCCCTTTCGGTAAGGCTTCGTCCCACGAGAGGCATACGAGTTTGAAGGAAAGACGATGAGCAACGCATCCATCGACAACGATCCGGTCCTCAACGGGCAGGCATGGCGCGATTTCTGTGCCGAACTGGCCAATGTCGGGGATATGATTCTCGATCCGGGCAATCCGTCCAACCCGATCGACCGGGCCGAAGGGTTCCGCTACCTTACCCGCCTCCTCCGTCTCGGCCTCGAACAGCAGATCGAAGCGCGGGACATGAGCTTCCCTTTCTTCTACCAACTCAGCCACACCACCGGGAAGATCGGCGCCGATAATCCGGACAACGTGTACTGGAACGCGCGGATCAGCGGCAATTACGAATATCGCATCACTGTCAAACGCGGGACGATGGCCTACTTTTCCATCCTCGCCAACGCCTTCCGCTATCAGGAAGACGGCACCAATCTCGCCACGGGCAAGCTGATCGACAGCGATATCGAATGGGATGCCAATGGCGTTGCCGAGATCATCGCATCGTGCAATCCGCAGCCCAAGAACTGGCTCCGGCTCGAACCGGATGCCAACATGATCATCGTGCGGCAAAGCTATCTCGACCGCGCCACCGAAAAGCCCGGCGAGTTCAAGATCGAACGGATCGGCGGCCCTGCCATGCCCGCCCCGCTTGCCCCCGAAGCGCTGGGCGCTGGTCTCAAGGAAACGATCAGCTTCCTACGCGGCATTGTCGGCACATTCATCGACTGGTCGAAGATGTTCCGCGAAAATCCGAACGCATTCCCCGATATCGATCAGGGCATGTTCCAGAAGGGCGGTGGGGCGACCGACATCTTCTACGCCCATGCTTACTGGCAGATTGCCGAGGATGAAGCCTGGGTGATCGAGGTAACGCCGCCGGAATGCTATTACTGGAATTTCCAGCTCGACAACTGGTGGATGGAATCGCTCGATTACCGCTTCGTCAACTGCACGGTGAACAAGACCACCGCCAAGCTCGAGCCGGATGGCAAGCTGATTATCGTCGTTGCGGCGGAAGATCCCGGCTTCGGCAACTGGATCACCCCGGCCGGGCATACCGAAGGCACCGCCCTGCTGCGCTGGGCAGGCGCGAACGAACATCCGCTGCCACAGGCCAAAGTCGTCAAGCTCGCGGATATTCGGCGGTGACCAGCGTTGCGGACGATCCGATCATGGGGTTCGACCCCGATGCCATCGTTCGCTCCGAAACCGTCGATATCGCAGCCCCCGCCAGCGTGGTCTGGCAAGTCCTGATCGATCTGCCACGCTACAACGAATGGAATCCGTCCTGCATCAGGGCGGATTCCACGCTGGAAATGGGTGCCCCGGTCAACATGGTGCTGCAAAGCTATGCCGAACCGGGCAAGCTGTTCCATGTGGTTGAATACATCTGTGCGTTCGAGCCTGAACGGCTCCTTTCGTGGTCGGCCCCTTACGACGAAAGCTGGCCCTATCCGGCGCGGCGCGATCAGGTGATCGAACAGACCGGCCCCACGTCCTGCCGGTATCACAGCACCGATACCTTCTATGGCGAACACGGCATTCACGTCTTCCGGTTCGCGGGCCCGTGGGTCAAACGCTCTTTCGACGATTCCGCCTATGCTCTCAAAGCGCGGGCGGAAGCGGTCTATTCCGGTCAGGTGAGCTTCTGACGAACGGAAACGGTTTTCGATCCGGCATTATTGACCTCCCTATCTGCTTTTCCGTACGCTGCGTTTCGCATATCCGATCCGTCCTGATGTGCGGTGCACCTAGCCTCTTTCCGGGCCGGGCAGCGTCGCCCCACGGGAGCACATAACACACCGGATCGCCGGAATTGGGAGAACAGAGCCGTGGCCGAATATGACTATATCATCGTCGGGGCCGGATCGGCCGGATGCGTCCTGGCCAATCGCCTCAGCGCCGATCCGGGCAAAAAGGTGCTGCTGCTCGAAGCCGGGCCACCCGATACGCATCCTTTCATCAAGATGCCTGCGGGGATGCTGGAATTGTTCAAGACCGGCAGGCACCACTGGCACTTCACCACAGTGCCGCAAAAGCACCTCAATAACCGCGAGATCATGCTCTACACCGGCAAGACTCTAGGCGGTTCCAGCAGTGTCAACGCGATGCTCTACATCCGTGGCGCGAAGAAGGACTATGACGATTGGGCCGCTGCCGGTAACGAAGGCTGGAGTTTCGAGGACCTGCTGCCCTATTTCCGCAGCACCATGCACCAGACCCGGGGCGAAAACGCCTATCACGGGGTCGATGGTGAACTGTGGGTTTCGGATGCACCCGATCTACCCAATCATGTTCTGATGCGTTGCTACATGGCGGCGGCGCAGGCACACCAGATTCCGCTGACCGATGATTTCTGCGCTGGCGATCCGGAAGGCGCGGGATGGACGCAGGCCACGATCAAGAACGGTGTCCGCTGTTCCAGTTCGCAGGCGTTTCTCAGCCCGGTCAGGCACCGCCAGAATCTCGAAGTGCGCACCGGGGCCCTCGCCATGCATGTCGATATTATCGATGGCCGGGCCAGAGCGGTCGTGTTCCAGCACAAGGGTGCGGAACACGTGATCAGCGGCAAGGAAGTCATTCTGGCCGCAGGTGCGCTCAAGACACCGCAACTGCTGCAAGTGTCGGGAATTGGCAACGCCCCCGATCTGGAGCGGGCCGGTATCCGGGTGAAGCACCACCTGCCGGGCGTGGGCGCCAATCTGCACGATCATCCATCCGTGCTGATCAAGTACAACACCGACCGCCCTTTGACGTTCAGTGGCATGTCATTCTTCGAACGGGCGAAGATTTTCCTGCAATGGGCGTTCCTGCGCCAGGGCTATGGCGCCTGGCACAATTTCGACGGTAATATCTTCACCCGTTCGAAGCCAGGCCTCGATGCGCCTGATCTGCAGCTCCAGCTCGTCCCGCTGATGTCGGACGGTCTCGATGGCGGGGACACGCGGCGTCATGGCCTGTCGATCACCATGTGCTGCATCACACCGGAAAGCCGGGGTACGATCCGCCCACGCACGGCGTCCGCGCTCGACGCAGCCGAAATCGATCTCAATTTCATGGAAAAGCGCGCCGACATGGAAACGCTGATCAATGGCGTCAAGCTCGGCCGCAGCATCATGACCAGCGATGTCTGGCGGGACGACAAAGGGCCGCTTGTCGGCTCGGAACGCGCACCGGGGCTTTCGGTCAAGACGGATGAGGAAATCGAGGCCTTCCTGCGCGATTCCGTCACCACCGATTTCCACTTTGCCGGGACCTGCCGCCTCGGGCGCGATCCGATGGGCGTGGTTGCGCCCGATCTTCGGGTCCATGGGATCGAGGGGCTGACCGTTGCCGATGCCTCGGTCATGCCCACGCCGCTGCGCGGCAACACCAACGCCCCATGTATCGCTATCGGAGCGAAAGCGGCCGATATGCTGGCGGCATCGGCCTGATTATGGGCAGAGGAACGGAAGACCATACAAACACGGTCTCCCGTTCCATCGCTCAAGTTTGAGGCAGCGGTTCGGCCCCGCCCTCACCCGCATTCTCCGCCCATGCATCGTCATGTACCTGACTGCTCCCATACCGGGCATAGAGCGTGGGCAGCACGAACAGCGTGAGCAATGTGGTCGAGATGAGGCCCCCGATCACAACGGTTGCCAGCGGTTTCTGCACTTCCGCCCCCGCCCCGCTGGCGAGTGCCATCGGCACGAATCCCAGACTAGCGACCAGCGCGGTCATCACCACCGGGCGCAACCGCTGGAGCGCCCCCAGGCGTGCCGCTTCTGCCCGTTCCATGCCCGAGCGCATCAGCGCCCTGATCGAGGAAACCATGACCAAGCCGTTGAGCACGGCGATGCCCGACAGAGCGATAAAGCCCACCGCCGCCGAAACGGAGAAATCCATCCCTCTCAGCAACAGCGCCAGCACACCGCCCACCAATGCCAGTGGCACGCCGGTAAACACGATCGCCGCGTCCCGCACCGATCCCAGTGCCCCATAAAGCAACAGCAGGATCAGTGCGAAGCAGGCCGGAATCACAAGTTGCAACCGATCCCGCGCGGATGCCAGATTTTCGAACTGCCCGCCCCATTCGAGATAGCTGCCGGCAGGCAGGCGGATATCCTTGGCAATCGCGGCCTGCGCATCGTCCACCACGCTGGCGATATCACGCCCTCGGACATTGGCCTGCACCACGACCCGGCGCTTGCCGTTTTCGCGGCTGATCTGGTTCGGACCATCGGTAATGCGGATATCCGCCACGCTGGCCAGCGGCACGAACGAACCGCCGGAAATGGGAACCTGCACCTGCGCCAACATCGACAGGTCGGCCCGCTGGGCTTCCGAAAAACGGATCACCACCGGGAAGCGGCGGTCGCCTTCGAAGATCATGCCCGCCTCGCGCCCGCCGACTGTGGCGCTGATCGTATCCTGCACATCCTGCGCGGTAACCCCAAGCCGGGCCATTGCATCGCGGTTGAGCCGGATATCGAGGATCGGCAACCCGGCGGTCTGCTCGACTTTCACATCGACCGCGCCCTCCGTGCGCCGCAACACGTCGGCGATCCGCTCGGCCGTGGCGTTCATGGTGTCAAAGTTGTCGCCGAACACTTTGACCGCCACATCCCCGCGCACCCCCGCGATCAGTTCGTTGAACCGCATCTGGATCGGCTGGGTGATTTCATAGGCGTTGCCTGGGAACCGCGCGATTTCCTTTTCGATCCGTTCAATCAGTTCAGCCTTGTCGAGGCCAGGATCGGGCCATTCCTTGCGGGGTTTAAGGATCACGTACATGTCTGTCGCATTGGGGGGCATGGGATCGCCCGCCAGTTCGGGTGTCCCGGTCTTGGAGAAAGCCAGCTTTACTTCCGGCAGCTTTGTCAGCGCCTTTTCAAGCGGCAGAGTCATTGCCTGGCTCTGATCGAGCGACGTGGCGGGAATGCGCGTCGCCTGAACGACGATATCGCCCTCATCCAGTTGCGGCAGGAACACCTGACCCAGCGACAGGAACGCAAGAGCCGCGATCACGAAGCTCCCGATCCCGATCCCTATGGTCAGCGACGGACGGTTCATCGCCTTGTCCAACCCGGGCCTGTAGCGGAGCTTGAGCCAGCGCATGATGCGGCCTTCCTTCTCCTCGATCCGCTTCGACAGCCAGATCGCGATCGCCGCCGGAATGAAAGTCAGCGACAGGACAAAGGCACAGGCCAGCGCAATAATGACGGTCAACGCCATC
This sequence comes from Caenibius sp. WL, assembly GCF_019803445.1. Lineage (NCBI taxonomy): Bacteria > Pseudomonadati > Pseudomonadota > Alphaproteobacteria > Sphingomonadales > Erythrobacteraceae > Caenibius > Caenibius sp. WL. The sequence continues at coordinate 2,111,036 of NZ_CP081844.1, read as the reverse complement.
GGCACGAAAGTCTTGCCCTCCACGCCGGTCAACGTGAGCAGCGGCACATACACCAGGATAATGATCGCCTGCCCATAGACCGTGGGACGGATCATTTCACGGGCAGCCGAAGCGACCGTATCGAGCCGCTCCTCCAGCGAAAGCAGATGCCCCGCCTGCTGCTGCCGTTCGGTCATGCGCCGCAGCGCATTCTCCACGATGATCACCGCGCCATCGACGATCAGGCCGAAGTCCAGCGCGCCGAGGCTCATCAGGTTGGCCGAGACCCCGGCTTGCAGCATCCCGAAGCCGGTCAGCATCATGGTGATCGGGATGACAGCCGCCGCGATCAGCGCCGCCCGGAAATTGCCGAGCAGAACGAACAGCACCGCCACCACCAGCAGCGCACCTTCGCTCAGGTTCTTCGCCACCGTCCTGATAGTCGCGTTGACCAGCGTGGTACGGTCGAGAACGGGTTCGACCACCACATCGGGCGGCAGGGACGAATTGATTTCCTCAAGCCGTTCCGCAACCGCGATAGCGACGGTCCGGCTGTTCTCCCCGATCCGCATGATCGCCGTGCCGACCACCACTTCGGTGCCGTTTTCCGATGCCGATCCCATGCGTACTGCTTGCCCGGTGCGCACCGTCGCCACCTGATCGAGTGTGATCGGAACCCCGCTGCGCGTAGCGATAACGACGCGGGACAACTCGGCTGTGTTCCTGATGAGCGCATCCGAGCGCACCGCCAGCCCTTCGCCATTGCGATTGACGAAACCGCCGCCGATGCTCGTATTGTTGCGTTCCAGCGCCGTTGTCAGATCGGCGAGCGTCAGTTCCAATGCTGCGAGTTTGGGTACATCGGGAATGACCAGATATTGCTTGCCGTATCCGCCGATCGAATCGACCCCGGCGACGCCGGGAACGTTCTTGAGCAAGGGTGCAACGATCCATTCCTGCGCCGTGCGCAGATAGGTCGCTTTCTCGATATCGCTGGTCAGCCGCTCCCCTTCGGGTGTGATATAGCTGCCATCCGGCTGCATCCCCGGTTCGCCGGGCTTGTGGTCATCATCTTCACGATGGGAAAGGCGCACCGTCCAGTTGTAAATCTCGCCAAGCCCAGTGGAGATCGGCCCCATTTCCGGTGCTGCGCCAGAAGGCAGATTTTCCTGCACGCTGCTCAGCCGTTCGCCCACTTGCTGGCGCGCAAAATAGATATCGGTCGAATCCGTGAAGACCGCCGTTACCTGCGCGAAGCCATTGCGGCTGAGCGAGCGGGTATACTCCAGACCAGGAATGCCGGCGAGCGCGGTTTCGATGGGGAACGCCACCTGCTTTTCGACCAGTTCGGGCGAAAGCGCGGGCGCACGGATATTCACCTGCACCTGGTTGTTGGTGATGTCCGGCACCGCATCGATAGGCAGCCGATAGAGGGCCGCGCCACCGATCACGGCGGCGATGGCGGTCAGCAACAGCACGAGCCAGCGCTTGTGGACCGCCCAGTTTACGATTGGGGCAATCATCGCATCAATCCTCGTGCCCGGCTTCGCCCTTGCCGAGTTCGGCCTTGAGCGTGAAGCTGTTGGTGGTGGCGATCCGCTCGTCCCCCTTGAGGCCGGAACGGACAATCACATTGTTGCCCGAAGCATTGCCTACGGTGACGGGCACTGCCCGGAAGCCATCGGATGTCTGCACGAACACCACGGTTCTGCCTTCCACCGTCTGGACTGCGGTCAGAGGCACGCTGATGGCGTTTGAGGCATTGCCACCATCCGATAGCTGGACCGATGCGGTAACGGTTTCACCGACCCGCCATTGCCCGCCCCGATTGTCGAGCGTGGCGATAACCGGCACCAATCGGGTCTGCGCGTCGAGCGCGGGCGAAACGAAACTGATCCGCGCCGAGGCTTGGCGGCCGGGTGCCGTGACCAACACATGGCCCCCCGGTCTTACCCGGCCCGCATCGGCAGGCTGGAGATGAAAAGCAAGCGAGACACTGGAGAGATTGGCGATGCGATAGAGTTCCGCATCGGCGGCCACCGTCTGCCCCAGCACCACGCTTCGGGCGATGATCTGGCCCGATATCGGTGCGGCGATCCCGATCCGGTTGAGCCCGCCACCGCCGCCCCCAGCAGCGGCAACCTGTTGCTGCGCCTGTCGGTAGGCGATCCGCGCCTCCGTGGCGGCAGTACGCGCTGCGATCACGTCCTGTTCTGGCGAGACACGCTGAGCAAACAGCCGTTCCTCCCGAGCGAGGTTCGCATTGGCCAGCGCAAGCCGGGCACGGGATGCTTCCACTTCCCCTTTGATCTGCGCGGCTTCGCGGCTTTCAATCACCGCCAGCGTTGCCCCACGATTGACCGATTGGCCAAGATTGCGTGTCAGCGAAACGACACGGCCGCCAATCGCAGCGGAAACCACCTGCATGCCCTGCGGATCACCTTCGATAGTGGCAGGCAAATCGATCGTACCGGCCCCGCCAATGGTGGGCCGCCCGATCTCGATCCCGGCGGCGGCGATCTGTTCCGCGGTTAGCGCGATCTTGCCGTGATCGGCATGCCCCGTTTCTCCTTCTGCGTGCTTCTCCGCCGAAGCAGCCTCATCGCCCTCCTTATTTGCGGTTCCACATGCCGCCAGCAGCACGGCGAACGCCAGCGGCAGCATGGCCAAGGCTTTCCTTGCCTGTTTCATGGATCAGTCTCCTTGTGCCGGTGCGGGAGCGGTCAAGCGCTCCAACCGGGCCCGTGCGTTCTGGTAAGCGGCGAGCGCATCGATTGCGGCAAGGCGCGTTTCCGCAAGCGTCCGTTCGGCATCGAGCAGGTCGAGCTGACCGAACTTTCCTTCGCGATAACCAATGCGGGCGATCCGCGCGGCTTCCTGCGCGGCGGCCAGCGCGGGCCCGCTCGCCATCCGGGCAGTGGTCGCAGCATTGGCCGCTTCTGCCTGTGCCTCCTCGATGGCCTGCTCGGCATCAAGCGCGGTCATGCGTCGCATGGCGTCGGCGCGCTGGCGCTGGGCGATGGCTTCATCGACAGCCGCCCGCCCCGAATTGAAGAACGGGAGCGGAACGGAAAGACTGAAAACGGCAGCCGTATCGTTGGTTGCCTCCAGACGCCGCACCCCCGGGCCGACAGTGATATCCGGCACGCGTTGCGCACGTGCCAGACGGACCCCGGCATCGGCCACGGCCAGATCGGCATCGGCGGCTGCGAGAGCCAGAGTGCCCAAGCTGCCCATTGAACGCGCCCCGCCATCGTTCGACGCAGGAAGGTAATCGAGCACCGTCATATCAAGCGGCCCCGCCAACGGCTGGCCGATCCGCCGTGCAAGGTTCGCCCGCGCAACTTCCACTAAGCGCTCGGCACGCTCGACCCCCGCTTCGGCATTGATCCGGGTGACATCGGCGCGCTGTTCCTCGAGCGGGGAAGCACGGCCCGCCAAAACCCGGATACGGGCTGCATGGGCGGCATCGCGCGCGATGCGGAGTTGATCCTGCGCAGTGGCCAAGCGCTGCTCCGCCGCCACCGCTTCGATATAGAATTGCGTCACTTGCAAACGAATGTCCGCCTGGGCAATCGCCGCCATAAGCGTCGCCCGGCCGGTCTGTGCATCGGCGCTGGCGATCCGGGCCGAACGCTTGCCGCCCAGTTCGATAGGGACGCTGACACCGACCATTGTTTCCGCCTGATCGAAACCGCCATAGACCCCGGTTCCGGCAATATTTTCCACCTGTATTGCGACACTGGGGTTGGGCCGCAACCCGGCGACGGTACGCGCGGCCTGCGCGGCCTTGATATCGGCCTGTGCCGCTTCGCCCGCAGGCGAACTGCCACCTGCCAGTGCCACCGCCCTGTCGAGTGTGAGAATGGGTCCGGTGGGCCGTGAAGCTGCCGGTGGTGCGATATCCTGCGCCTGCGCAGCGGCGACGCAAGAAGTGGCGGCCAGCGCGGCCGCAATAATCCTGTGCATGGAGAGAAGTCCTGATTGAAGCTATCGAGTCAGCCATCCGTCATGCGAACGGCAGGTCGAAGGGAATCGATCAGGCGATAGGGGGGCGCAGTCCGGGGCTTGGCGACCAGCGATAAAGCGCCGCCGCCGGAGAATGGAACGCAGGCAGGGTGTGCGCCACGAACGGCATCGGCGCGCTATTCCTGATGGGAATGAAAGCCACTGCCCCATGGCAGCTGCCATGATGATGCGGCAACGCCTTTTCGGCATCAGCGGGCGTCTGGTCGGGATCGCTCTCGCTATGCATATAGCCCGAGCAATCCATACTGACCGCACCCGGAAATTCGCGCGCATGCAGCGTTGCCACCGCAGTCAGCGATGTCAAAAGCATGCACAGCAGAAAAAGCCCGCGGCGGAACATGCCCCGTGCGATAGCCGATCCGAGCCGGGCTGTCATGGCAAAGCGTCATGCACCACTGTCGATTGCCGGATCATCGATGCCCCGGCCCCGACGACGCTTTGCGACCCGTGATGGCGCTTCGGCAAAAATTGCGATATCCATAAATTGCAACCGCATCCGGAATTTGAGCAATTTTCACAAAGCATTGGCATCTGCCAAGCTTGGGCTTAGAACCCTGTTATGCCTGCCAACACAATGAATCCGCGCGTTTTCTGGGGAGCCACCGCTATTGCCGGGCTGCTGCTGGGAGGCGCGCTGATCGCCCCCGGCGCATCCGACCTAGTCTTCCGACAGGCGCAGGCCTGGGTCATCGACCGGTTCGGATGGTTCTACGTCGCCTCTGTCGCCGGGTTTCTGGCGGTGGTGGTGGGGCTGGCGATCAGTCCGGCCGGGCGGCTGCGGTTGGGGCCGGACGATGCCGATCCCGATTTTCCCTATGTCTCGTGGCTGGCGATGCTGTTCGCCGCCGGGATGGGCATCGGCCTCATGTTCTTCGCGGTGGCAGAACCGATCCAGCATTACAGCGCACCGCCCGAAGCAGAGGCGGGCACCATCCAGGCTGCACGGGAAGCGATGGTCATCACGTTCACGCACTGGGGCGTCCATGCCTGGGCGGTCTATGCGGTTGTCGGCCTGAGCCTCGCCTATTTCACGTATCGCAAGGGCCTGCCGCTCACGCTCCGCTCAGGGCTCCACCCGCTGCTCGGCCGGAGAATCAACGGATGGGTGGGCGATGCGGTGGACATCTTCGCCATCTGCGGCACTCTGTTCGGCATCGCCACCTCGCTGGGCCTGGGCGTGTCCCAGATGGGCGCGGGCCTCGCCTATGTTTACGATTTCCAGAACGGCACGATGCTACAAAGCTGGCTGATCGTCATTGTCATGGGCATTGCCACTCTTTCCGTACTCAGCGGTGTCGATCGCGGCGTGCGGCGCCTTTCGGAACTCAACCTGATCCTCGCCGTCCTGCTGATGCTGTTCGTGCTGGCGGTAGGCCCGACGCTGTTTCTTCTGCGGGCGCTGGTGCAGAATTTCGGGCTCTATCTCGATCACTTCTTCGTGCGGACTTTCACGCTCTATGCCTATGAACCGCGCGCCTGGATGGCGGACTGGACGCTGTTCTACTGGGCATGGTGGATTGCCTGGTCGCCGTTCGTCGGCATGTTCATCGCCCGCATCTCGCGCGGGCGGACCGTTCGCGAATTCGTGATCGGCGTGCTGCTGGTGCCGACAGCTTTCACCTTCCTGTGGATGACGGTGTTCGGCAACACCGCGATCGCGCTCGATCTCGGCACTGCTGCCGGGGCGATTGCGGAAGCGGTCAACGCCAATCTCGCCACCGCGCTGTTCGAATTCCTCGAATATCTGCCCGGCGCCTCTTTCACTTCCACTCTGGCCATCCTGCTGGTCGGCGTTTTCTTCGTCACCTCGGCCGATTCAGGATCACTGGTAATCGACACGCTCGCTTCGGGCGGCGCGGATGAAACGCCGCGATGGCAGCGTATCTACTGGTGCGTGGTGCTCGGCGCGGTGGCGATGCTGCTGCTTCTGGCGGGTGGGCTCGGCGCGCTTCAGGCGGCAACGCTGGTCGCCGCTTTGCCGTTCTGCTTTATCATGATCCTGCTGGCATTCGCCCTTGTTCGGCAGGCCAATGCCGACGCAACCGGCGACATCATCCCCTCCGATACCGCCCCGATCAGCGAAAGGCTGAAACGGCTGATCGCCCCGGCCAGCCATCGGGACATCATGCACCAGATCGCCCGCAGCGGCCTGCCTGCCCTGCAATCGGTCCGCGATGCAATGATCGAGGAAGGATTGGCCGACAGTGCGATCGAGGAAGAAGATGGCGCTGCATCCCTTTCGATCGGTTCGGAAGACGGGCACCGCTTCGTCTATCGGCTCACGCCACGTTCGCGGCCTGCCCCCGTGTTCACCGCCATGGACGCACCCGAGGGCCGCCGCACTCTGCAATGGTGGCTTGCGGCGCAGACCGATGGCGCAGGCAAGCCGCGCGATCTGACAGGCTTCACCCAAGACCAGATCGCCAGCGACCTGCTCGAACAGTTGGAGCGCTGGAGACTGCGCTAGCAGCCGAGCGCCGCCTAGCGCGCGAGGTAGCCGCCGTCGACCGCCAGATCGTGGCCGGTGATGAAGCTCGCCCATTCGGAGCACAAGAACACCACCGCATCAGCCACTTCGCGTGCCTCACCCAGGCGATTCATCGGATGCATCGAGGAAATGATCCGGGCAGCTTCCGGGTCCTTCATCGTTTCCGCCACCAGCGGGGTGGCGATGGCCCCGGGGCAAACGGCGTTAACGCGGATACCCTTGGCGGCATACTGCAGGGCGGCCGAACGGGTCAGCCCGACCACCGCATGCTTGCTCGCGCAATAGGCCGCAGTGATCGTGCCCGCCGCACCGGCAATCGATGCGGCGTTGACGATCGCGCCCCTGCCCGCTGCCTCCATATGCTTGAGTTCCGCTGTCATGCAGTTGAGCACGCCATCCTGATTGACGGCGACAACGCGGTTATAGATCGCGCGCTCACCCCAGGGCGTCGTCGTATCTTCCAGCGCGATGCCCGCGCTGTTGAAAGCGCAATCGAGCCGGCCCCACTCCGCCACGACCCGATCGACCGCAGCCTCCACCGCTGACGCATCCGTCACGTCGAGCGTGAGCGGCAGTGCCTGCCCACCCGCGTCTTCCACTTCGGCGGCCACCTGTTGCGCGGCCTCGCCGTTGCTGTCGGCAATGGCCACCCGTGCGCCCTGCCGTGCGAAGGCCAGAGCAGCGGCATGGCCGATACCGCTGCCCCCGCCCGTCACGAAGGCAACCTGATTTTCGAACAGTTTCATAATGTCTCTTATTCCCTGACAGGCGAAAACAACTGGCCACTGAGGAGGGTGATATCGTCCGCGGCTTGCTTGATGAGAGTGGCGGGCTCCACCTCCTGCAGAGCCGCAAAAAGGATCGACGACTGGGACAGGGCATAGTGGATGTGCGCCTCGAACGGCGTGCGCACGCCGAGTGTGTTGGCATCGGCGAAGTAACGGGTCGCCAGGACAGTCAGCTTGGCAATGATCGCGGAGGCGACCGGCAACAGCGTTGCATCCCGTGCCGCCGCGATATGCACATCGAGCAATCCCGTCAGCGCCCGGCCATACATCGCATCTTCCGACAGCCAGACGGATGCCACGGCCTGCGCCATATCTTCGGGCGCGGCGAACGGCGGCATGCGCTCAGGCGCTTCGAGATGGCGCAGCATATTGACGCCGATGCGATCGTAACCGGCCCTCAGCAGGTCCTGCAGATTGGCGAAATGCCGGGTCGTGGCGGCGAGCGATAGCGACGCCTCGCTCGCAATCGCGCGATGGGTGACGCCTTCGGCCCCATGTGCCAACAGCAGGCGAGCCACCGCTTCGCTCAGGGCGTGCACCGGCCCGTTCTGGTCCCCATCAGGCTGGCCCGGTTCGAAGCGCGCATCTGTCCGTTCCGTGCACCAGCGGGAAAACCAGTTGCCGGTTTCCACTGGCAACTGCCCTCGCTCCAGTCGCCGGAACACAAAGCGGAGAAAATCTTCGCAATAGAGCTTCCGCTCGAACTCTCCCAGGATACCGAACAGGAACAGTTCGGCGGAAGACACCGCCAGAAGCAGTGTGCCGCCAGCCTGTTCGGATGCCAGCCCCATCTGGCGCGCAATGGCCACCCATGCCTCACCACGGCGCAAGAACCACTCGACCACTATCGGTAGCGGAGCATGCTGCCGCAAGCTTTCGATCAACAGCGTGTGCCATGTGATTGTGACATCCCGCCATGTTCCCAGCGATTCGCCGACATGGTGCCGCAACAGGGCGATCTTCTCATCCGCCGTCAGCCCGGGCCGGGACTCCAACATGGCCACGCAGGCGCGGAGCCTTTCCAGATCGCGGGCCACCGCCCGTTCGAGCGCGGCATTCCACAGATTGGCCTTGGTTCCAAAGCGGTACTGGATCGCGGACGGGTCAATCTCGGCAACGCGGGCCACTTCGCGGATACTGACCGCGCGCATTCCGCCTTCCGCGAAACGCGCAACAGCCGCGTCGAGAATCCGGTCGGTGCTTTCCATTCTTCCCGTTGGGTCCGTCCCTTTGAAATTGCCCGGCATTTCACAGGCCGGGTTTCGGACTTAACCCAATTTCGCCATCCACGCAAACCGGTACATTTGCATTGCACATCAGGATGGAGTTGACGATATCTAATATACACGTAATATTTCTGCAAATAATACGAGTCATTGTGGCGTGACACTTCGGTACATACGTATCGCCATGGAGGGAGAATCTGATATGAGCGATTGGGACATCACCCGTTCGCGACGCCTGCGCAACAAGGCCACTGTGCTGGCCGCCGCCGTCACCGCCCTGCCCGCAACGGCTTATGCCGCTACGCCCGGCGACGGGGCCCAGGCTGAAGGGCTCGGCGAAATTATCGTGACCGCGCAGAAACGCGCCGAACCGCTTCAGAAAACGCCGCTGTCCATCAGCGCGATGACAGCGGCAGATCTCGTCAACAAAGGTATCAACGACATCACCGATCTGCGGTCGGAAGTGCCGAGCCTGCAGATCACCCCTCACCCCAACAGCGCGATCACCGCCCGCATTTTCATTCGCGGCGTCGGCAACAACGACGATCAGATCACGCAGGACCCGAGCGTGGCGGTCTATCTCGATGGCGTCTATGTCGCGCGCAGCCAGGGGCTCGCCGGGGAAGTGGCCGATCTCGAACGCATCGAAGTGCTGCGTGGGCCGCAGGGTTCGCTCTATGGCCGGAATGCCACGGGCGGGGCCATCAATTTCATCACCAAAGCGCCGGAACTGGGCCGCCTCTCCGTGCGCCAGGACCTGACCGTGGGCAACCGCGGACAGTTTCGCGCGCTCAGCAAAGTGAATATCCCGATCGGCGACCGTCTGGCTATCGAGCTTGGCTATCTGCGATCCGAAAAGGATGGCTTCGTGCGCAACCAGGGAACCGGCGTGAAACGGTTCGGCGATGAACGGCGCGACGCTTATCGCGCAGCCGTGCACTGGCAGCCGGTAGAGAATTTCGACGTCCGCTACACTTACGACCGCTCCGAAGTGAACGACACACCGGCCTATATCGCCCAGGTGCCGCTCTATCCCGCCACGGCTTCCCGGCCCAAGGGCGGATCACCCTTCGTCCAAGACCTGCAACGCAACGACGTGGTGGCGCAAGGCCACAACCTGACGCTCGACTGGCAGGTTTCGGATGCGCTGACGATCAAATCGATCACCGGCTTTCGCCGCCTCGCCAACACCACGCACCAGGACTATCTCACAGGGGCGTTCGGTCCGTTCCCCGTTGTCGCGACCTATTTCGATTCCAGGCAAAAACAGTTTTCGGAGGAACTGCAACTGATTGGCAAGGCATTCGGCGACCAGGTGCAATATGTGTTGGGCGCCTATTACTTCGATGAAAGCGCCAAAAGCTACGATATCAGCGCCACGGCGCGCCCGCCGCGCTCGGATCGTTATGTCACAATCGATAACACGGCCTATGCGCTCTACGGCCAGCTGACTTATCGGCCCGATTTCGCGGAGGGGTTGTATCTCACCGGCGGGGTGCGCTGGTCGCATGACAAGCGCAAGGCAACGTTGCAGAACATCAGCATCCCCGCAGCGGGCACGCCCACCGTCTCAGCGCTCGGCATCGGTGATCGGAGCTACGACAATGTCAGCCCGGAATTCGTCGTCGGATACAGCCCCAACGCCGACCTGAATCTTTATGCCAAATTGAGTCGCGGTTACAAAAGCGGCGGTTTCAACGTGCGCGCCAGTTCCATCGCCCGGTTCAACGCCGGTTTCGCCCCGGAAACGCTGACCTCCTATGAGATCGGCGCCAAGACGAGTTGGTTCGGCAATCGTCTGCGTGTCAACGTGGCGGCCTTCATCGCCGATTATAACGACATCCAGATCAACGTGCGGACCGACCCGACGAACATCGCCGTCACCGACGTGCTGAACGCGGGCAAAGCCCGTATCAAGGGGGTGGAACTCGATGTCACCGCACGCCCGGTTGCCGGTCTGACACTGACGGCCAATTATGCCTATCTCCATGCGCGCTATAAGGAGATTATCGACGGCACCGGCACGGATATCACGGACACGTTCCGCTTCGTCCAGGCCCCGCCACATAGCCTGACAGCAAGCGCCGAATACGAGTTTCCCGAAACCCCGATCGGCCGCCTCGCCATCTACGCCGATTATTCCTATCAAAGCCGCAAGTTTACGGCAGCGACCGATGCACATTACAAAATCGGCGGCTATGGTTTGCTCAATGGCCGGATCACGCTGTCGGACATCCCGCTGGGCTTCGGCAATTGGCAGGTGGCGGTGTCCGGCAAGAACTTGACCAACAAGACCTACCTCATCGATCATTTCGCGGTCGGCGTGCCGGCGGGCTTCTATGGCGAACCGCGGACTTACGGCGTCACTCTGTCCTTCAAATATTGAGGTTGAAAATGGCACGGATATTATCTCTCAAGACTCTCTCGGCGATCGTCGCCCTCGCCGGAGCGATAGCCTTGGGTGCCCTTCCCGCATCTGCCGGACAGGCCCCTGCCCCATCCGCCGACGCGAAGCCGTTCACCGCGAAGCCCGTGGTCGATCCGCAGGACAGTTTTCGCTTCGCAATCATGTCGGACCGGACCGGCGGCGCCCGCGCGGGAGTGTTCGAACGAGCCATCGATCAGGTCAATCTGTTGAAACCGGAGTTTGTCGTCAGCGTCGGCGATCTGGTCGAAGGCTATGCCGAGAATCCCGCCGTGCTGGCGCGGCAATGGGAGGAATTCGAAACCATCCTTGCCCGCCTCGATGCGCGGTTCTACCGGGTGGCGGGCAACCACGATCTCAGCAACACCGCGATGCTGGCCAACTGGCGCAAGCAGTTCGGCAACCCATACTATTCCTTCGTGTACAAGAACGTCCTGTTCCTCGTCCTCGACACGGAAGATCCGCCAGCTTCCGCGCTGAACATGCTGCCGAGAATATTCCCCGAGCCGGGCAAGGCCGAAGAAGTGCAGAAGCTACTCGAAACCAATCCCCGGCACGCCAACGAACTGATCTCCGCACAGATTCACAAGCTCAAGATTCCGATTGAGGAACTGACCCCTGCGAGCATCACGCAGGAGCAGGCGCGATGGGCAGAACAGACTCTGGCGGCGCATCCCGAAGTGCGCTGGACGATCGTCCTGCTGCATAAACCCGCATGGGTGTATCAGAACGCCAACAATGCGTTCCCGCAAATCCAGGCCGCGCTGGCCAAGCGCCGTTATACCGTCTTCGCGGGCCACGAGCATTACTATCAGCATGACGTGATCGACGGACACGACTATTTCCGCCTGGGGACCACTGGCGGCGAATGGATCCGCAAGGGGCCGGGCGCCGTGGATCACATCAGCTGGGTCACGATCGATGACAATGGGCCCCATGTCGCCAACATCCGTGTGGATGGTGTGTTCGGCCCCGAAGGCCCCAAAGACCCGCCAGCCACGGCGACGGATGCTGCGCCGGGGCATTGATGCCCCGGTTCCACCAAACCCGGTTTTCGACAATGGAAAATGGAAACGTGCGCGCCTGAGATCAGGTGCTACGCCGATAATGCACCAATCAACCACCATGCGGTTATCACGCCAACGCCTCGCGGACGGGGTATCACGGTTGGCGCCGGATGTTACAAGTCAGAAGCAGTCTCAGCCAGAACCTCTTTCCTTGGAATTTGGCGCTTGTATAGCTTGCTATAGCCCCTCCGCTCGGTCTTCGACAGTCTCAGGCCGAACGAAAATTGTGCCCAGGCAGATCGTTTTGACAAACGATACAATCGCCTAGAATTTACGAGCCGCTTTCTGGCCTATCAGCGTACCATGCTTTGCGATATCGCATGCCGCCCGCAAATCCATGATGAGTTGCCGGCGGTCGTGTTCGTTATAATCCGTGGGCCGCTCAATCGCGGCGATGGCGCGGTTGAGAAGGGTTTCTCGGTTCTCGGGCATATTCCTACTCCTGTGTTCACCGTGTTTGCCACGGCTTTTGAAATTGTGTCGGCAACCGGTTTGCAACGGGCATTGCCCGACAGCCGGATAGTGGCCATCGGGAACGGTTTCATGACAGAGAGGTCGTGATTGCGAAGTATCGCCGAAACGCCGCTGCGGCGATGTTTTGCGAGAGCCGCCATGCGCCACGCTGGCACCGCGTTCGCCGGTTCCACGCCCCGGGATATGGGGCGCGGCGCTGGCAAATTGTTTCTGAGAAATGCTTTCCCCCGACCAGGCTGCATGCGGGGGTCTGTCGATATGTAACAATGCGGGCCGCTGCTCGGACGGCAGATCACCATGCCAGCTCGGTCCCGTTCGATCGTCACGGTGTAAGCTTCATCTCCATCAGAACGTTTATCCAGCCTTTCGATCTCGTATCAGCGCAGCCTTGCGCTTCGCCGCCATTCTTCCCTTTATCTGGCGCGGAGGCAAGGGCCATCAAGGGTTATCACCGCAGACACAGACTTCCAGCACCTAAGACCTCAGCTACGGACGAAACCCTTGTAGCCCTGCTCCACCGCTTCCCTGCTCAATCGGGAAAACCGGGGGAAGCCGCCGACATAGATCATGAAGCCTCCCTTCTTGCCTTCGATATTCTTGGCGTTGTACCAGGAATCGGCAAGCTTATGCAGCGTTTGCCCTGAAACCGTTTCGATCTCATCCGCCCAGGATTGTTCCGCTTCTTCGGTCACGTCGATGCGTGTGTAACCTTCGCGTTTCATGTCGTCGATGATCGCCGCCGTCCAGTTGACCTGCCATTCGCCTGTGGTGATCATCTGGGCTTGCGCCGCCGGGGTCATCGGCCCATGAATCATGAACAGATTCGGGAAACCGGCAACCATCGCACCGAGGTACGTCGTCGGCCCATCCGCCCATTTGTCCGCCAGCTTGAGATGCCCCAGCCCCTCGATATCGATCCGGGCCAGAGCACCCGTCACCGCGTCGAAGCCGGTTGCCGTCACGATAACGTCAAGCGCGTATTCCGTATCTCGCGTACGCAGGCCCGTTTCGGTGAAGGCCACGATGGGGTCGGATTGCACATCGACGAGCGTGACATTATCGCGGTTATACATTTCATAGTAGCCGTTGCCGACGCACAGGCGCTTGCCGCCGATCGGATAAGTCGTCGGACAGAGCCGTTCGGCCGTCTTCAGGTCCTTCACGATCTGACGAATCTTGTTGCGGACGAATTCGCTGACCAACGCGTTCGCCTCTGCATCCGTCAGGACATCGTTGAACGCGAACAGGAGTTGAAAAGCGCTTTTGGAATTCCACGCCTTTTCGAGAATTGCCGCCTGTTCTTCCGGTGAGCAGTCATGTGCGGAGGAATCGGGATAATCGACGAGCGACGCGCCGTAGGTATCCAGCATCCGCTCACGCCGCTGTGCGTAATCTTCCTTCCATTCGCGTTCGTATTCGGCATCGAGCGGGCGATTGCCGGAGGGCATGCAAAAAGCCGGCGTACGCTGGAAGACATAGAGCCGCTCCGCCTGCTCCGCGATGATCGGCATGGCCTGAATCCCGGTCGAACCGGTGCCGATGAAGCCGACCCGCTTACCCGTGAAATCCACCCCTTCGCGCGGCCAGCCTGCAGTATGATAGACTTCCCCCCTGAAGCTATCACGGCCCGGCCAGGGCGGCGTGTTCGGGGCTGAAAGACTCCCCGTTGCGGCGATCACATAACGGCAGACGACATGATCGCCGTTCGCCGCGTGGACGTGCCAGAGACCGCTTTCGTCATCGAAGCGCATGCTTTTGACCGGATTGGAAAAGCGAATGTACTCGCGCAATCCAAACCGGTCAGCCACATGATTGGCGTAGCGTTCGAGATCGGGCTGAGCCGAAAAATATTCCGGCCAAGTCCATTCCTGCTGCAGATCCTCGTCAAAGCCATAGGAGTATTCGACGCTTTGAATATCCACGCGCGCGCCGGGATAGCGGTTCCAGTACCACGTGCCGCCGACACCATCGCCCGCTTCGAAGCAGGTGACACTGTAATCCCCCCGCAAACGATAAATCGCGTACATCCCGGAAAAACCGGCGCCGATAATAACGATATCGACGATTTCGGCCGTTGCCTGGTCTTTCATTGCCGCGCTGCCTTGTTTTTACTGCTACATGAACACGATGCAACCGAGGTTCGGTATAACCCTTGGGCTGTCAAGCTCTTAGGGGGCGGAGCCGTTAGAAGGCGACATGAATGCTGGCCTCCACCGAACGCGGATCGCCCAGAATCCATTGCGATGCACCGTAAGTGGACCGCACGTAGGTTTCGTTGAAGACATTGTGCAAACGCAGGCTGGCGCTGGCCGCTTCGGCGAACTGCCAGCGCACGCCGATATCGGTGAGCGTATAGGCGGGAAGCACCCGCGCGTTCGCCGCATCCTGATAGCGTTTGCCGACATATCCCATCCCGCCGTCGACCACCCAGCCTTCAAGGAATTCCCAGCTCAGGAAGGCATTCGCCGTCCTGGCGGCGACATTGGCCGGCCGGTTGCCCACGCGCTGGAACTGTACGCCGCCGACGGATTCGGAGAAATCGTCATAGCGTGCCCGCAGCAGCGCCCCGTTGAGCGTGAGGCTGACGCCGTCGACCGGCTCCAGCGAAAGCGATGCCTCGACACCTCGCGACGATTGCCGGCCGACCTGCACCTGAATCGTCGGCATCAGCGGATCGGACGTCAGCAGGCGCTTCTTCACGATGTCGTATGCGGCCAGAGTCCACTGCCCTCGCCCACCCCAGAAGATGTGTTTAATGCCGATTTCGTATTGCCGCCCTGTCGACAGGTCGAAACTGCTCTGCGCGAAGCTGGTCGAGACCAGCGCGCCGACCGGATCGGCAGCGGTGGCATACTGGCCATAGAGCGAAAGCGTGGGGATCGGTTGGTAAACCGCACCCACGCGCCAGGTCACGGCATCGGGTGTGCTGGTGAAATCGTTCGCTGCATTGATGTGGTCGGTCCTGGTGATCTTCGGCCGGTCGTAGCGCAGCCCCGCCACGATAGAGAACCTCTCGCTGAACTTCAGCCTGTCCTCTGCAAAAACGGAGAACTGGTCGATATTGTTCGTGTAGCGGGCCTTGGTGGGAGCGGCGGCCTGATCGATGAACCTGCCCGGCACTGGATCGATGGCATCGATCAGGCGCGCGGCGTTGTTACCCGCATTGCTGACGTTCTTGTAGCTGATCCGATTGACGTCGAAACCCACGACGAGATGGTTCTCGATACTGCCGAAGGTTTGCTTCAGGTTGGCGGTCGTGCGGTTCCCGGTCTGCTTCTGGATATGATAGAGTTCGAGGAAACCGGACTGGCGGATCTGCGCGGGCGTGGTGTCCGTTGCCGCGACGTAGCTGACGTTTTCGGCGTTGCGCCAGTACTTGTTCGCCCAGAGATGGTAGAACGTGCTGCGGATCGTCACCGCCTCGGACGGTGTCCATTCCACTTTGGCCTGGCTCCAATTGTCGCGGAAGCGCAGCCGGGCATCGGTGACGTTATAATTGTTGCGCCGGATCGATGTGTCGAGCGCGCCGTTGACCAGCGGCACACCGAACCAGATCCGTGGCTTCTGCGTGCTGAAATCGTGTGAGAACGTGATACTGAAATCGGACGCCGGGCGTAGCCGGATCGCCCCGGAAAACGCAATGGCGCTGCTGTCCCCACGATCCATCCAGCTATCAGACCGGCGGTAGCTGGCGTCCACCCGGAAGCTGACCCCATCGCTGATCGGGCCCCCCGCGCCCGCCGCGGCATGCACTGTTCCGAACGAGGCAACACCTGCGCGGCCCGCAAATTCAAGCGTGTCGCCCGGTTGCCTGCGCAAGACATTGACCGCGCCGCCTATCGCACCCTCGCCATAAAGCACCGAGGCCGGGCCACGCAGGATCTCCACGCTCTGCGCCATCCACGGATCAGCCGGGAAAGTCAGCGTGTTGTTGTACATCCGCATGCCGTCGTAGAGCGTCATCACCGAATTCTGGCCGGTGAAACCGCGCGCCGAGAGGCCATAACCGAACACCCCGGAAGTGTTCACAATGCCGGTCCCTCTGGCGGCGGCATCCTGGATTGTCAGATCACCGCGCAGACGGATCGCGTCGCCATCGAGCGTTTCCACGCTGGCAGGTGTTTCGAGCGGCGTGAGACCGAGACGGCTGGCGCTTTCGGTTGCGATGTTGAGCCGTAGATTGCCCAACACCCCGTTCACCACGATAGTATCCCTGTCGGCATCGGTGGCGTCGGCCGCATCGGCCTGGGCTGTGCAAGGCGCAAGGAGAGCGAAAGCCGCAAACGCGGCCGGTACATGCTTGATCATTATATCCCCCATCGGCGTCCAACGACACTGGGCGGGGGCTTGCCGTTCACAAACGGTCGGCAGCGCGCATCGGCCGGACGCCAGGGGGCAACCGACACACGAACCGATGCGGCCCCAGCCGCTCGTTTGTCGCTCAGACGGAGAGATCCGTGCCCCGGCCATCCCCTGGACCAAAGCAAGAGCGACCAGACGCCGGCAGGTCTCCTGGCTTGCGGGTCATCGCTTGATACACGGCCTTCCCAGGCCTCGCATGGTTTAGCGTCCGGCCCAGTGGCTGGCGGCATCGGCGCATTGCCCTGCCGCGCATGTGTATCGCGCTCGCCGCTTACAGTTGCAGGGACAGCCTCGGATTCGGTCGGGAAATCCCTTCCTCACCGCGTTCCCATTTTAAGCCTCTCTCGAGGCACCGGCGCGATCATATCCGGGCTGATGGCCAGCCCGGATGACAGCACAATACGAATTTCCGTTCATGCTGCAAGTGCTCACATATGAGCACTTGCAGGAATAGATTATACTGCCTGGTAAAGGCGGCGTTCGACAAGGCCGCTGTCCTTGAAGCGGTGCAGAGTCTTGGCCAGAGCCAGAACGCCGAGATCGACAAGCGGTTCGATCACGATCACCAGCATGTAGGCCCCTCCGAACGTGGCGATGGCGGCCATGTTGCCTGCCGTGAAGCCGTGCCCGTAGAGGGCCCAGAACGCGACCCAGCTGACGATACCGGCCTGATACGTCGTCGAAAGTGCCAGAGCCTGCCCGTAGCGAAGATCCACATAGGGCGTGTCGGGCGCGATGATCCGCCGGGCCAGCGCCGTCAGCGCGAAAAGTGGAACCAGTAGTGTGGTAACGTTCATGCTGTATTGCGGCAGATCGACGGGCGCAAAGAACACGCCCTGGAGCAACAGGCCAAGCGCCAGCCCGATGGCCGCTGGCGCAACGCCGAAAAGCAGGAATAGCGTCGATCCCAGGATCAGGTGCACTTCGGATACGCCAACGGGATGATGCGGCAGCACTTCGAAGAAGCAGAACACCAGCACCGTCGCCGCAAGACTACGGACCAGAAGCGACAGCACGCCGCTTTCCGCGATGGCCTTGCGGGCCAGATTCAGGCCATAGCCACCGGCGCTGGCTGCGGTGATATAGCTCAGCCAGATTTTTCCCTCGGCAACGACGCCGGGTTCGATATGCATATGCGTCTCCTCTGCCGTCCCACCGACGGCCTTGGTTATAGTCAACGCATGGCCGGTCTCCTGACTCGCGGGTCGTCACGCTTTCCGCCTTCCCGGAGCACCAGGGGTGCGCCAGTGGCTTGTCGGAAAGTCGCTCGCCGCTCACAGTCGCGGGGGCGGTCGAGGCTTAGGCCCGGGGGCCCTTCCTCATTCCCGTTTCATCCCTGATGCGTTGCCGCATCACGGACACCATGCATCGCAAGGCTAGGGCGCGGGGGATGCGATAAGTCAAGCAAATCCCGATTTTCCCGGATCCGCCAGACTGGAATCGCCACCCCGTATCACGGAATCAGTTCGATACGCACCCGCGCGCCATCCAGTTTCGCGAGCGGTTCGGCACTGCCTTCGAGACGGCCCAGGCGGACCAAGCCGCGCGAATAACCGAAGTCGCGGTAGAAGATCGCGAGATTGCCCCACGGCGCATAGTAGGCGATGTCGCCCGCTTTCGGCTCCACTCCCTCAGGCGCATCCTCGGTCGAGAGGCGCTGCGGCAGATCGGCGATCTTCTCGGTGCGATTATAATCGCTCAGCGTCAGTTCGAGTGGCAGCAGCGCCGCAAAGGCCCGCCCGCTCGCGCTGCCTTCCAGCACGGCAATCAATGACCGGTCGGCGGTGACAATCCTGATTTTCATCGGCTCCTCCACGGCTTGTTCGGATCGGTTCGGTCCCAGCGCCGAGGCATCGGCCCAAGATGCCGTTGCCTTGCAGGCGCCGGCCAGCCCGGCGATAGCCATCAAAACCAATGATCGTCCCAGTGCCCTCATGGCCGCACCTTTGCCCCCGTCAAACCAGATGCTGTTCGAAGAACGAGTGGAGCTTGTCGAACGGGATCACATCCATACGATCGTAGAGATCGACATGGCTGGCGCCGGGGACAATCACCAGTTCCTTCGGCTCCGCCGCCTCCGCATAGGCCGTCTCGCTGAAATAGCGCGAATGGGCCTTTTCGCCATGGATCAGCAGGACGGGGCGCGGCGCGATTTCCTTGATGTAGGTCAGCAGCGGCATGTTCATGAACGACAGCGGCGTGGTCTGCGTCCATGCATTGCCGGAATTGACCGCACGCGGATGATAGCCGCGCGGCGTCATGTAATAGTCGTGATAATCGACCAAAAACTGCGCTTCGCCGCCTTTCAGCACGTTATACGGGGGCTGGTAGGCCGGGGCGCCGTTTTCCGCGTCCGTCCAACGCTGCCGGCTCAGTTGCTCCAGCGTCTGCGTGCGCTGTTCGGGCGTCATGCTATCGTCGTAGCCCTTCGCCATCACGCGCGTCATGTCATACATGGTGCTGGCCGCCACTGCCCTCACCCGCTTGTCCACCGCGACGGCATTCAACGCCATGCCGCCCCAGCCACAAATGCCGATCACGCCGATCCGCTCCCGGTCGACGGCAGGGTGCAAACCGAGAAAATCGATGGCTGCGCTGAAATCCTCGGTGTTGATGTCCGGCGAGGCGACGTTGCGCGGCTCGCCGCCGCTTTCCCCGGTATAGGAGGGATCGAACGCCAGCGTGACGAAACCACGCTCCGCCATCGTCTGCGCATAAAGACCTGACGACTGCTCCTTCACCGCGCCGAACGGCCCGCTGACGGCGATGGCCGCCAGGCGCTTGTCACCGCGATCTTGCGGCAGATAGAGATCGCCCACCAGAGTGATCCCGTAGCGGTTCCGGAACGTAACTTTCCGGTGATCGACCTTCGCGCTTTTCGGGAAGGTCTTGCCCCACTCGTTCGTCATAGTCTGTGCCTCCGCATTGGAAGTGGTGAAAAGGGGTCCAGCGGCCATGCCGGCACCGGTCAGCTTCATCAGTGCGCGGCGATCCACATGCGCCGGGGTTTCCAGAGTGTTCATGAATGCCTCCTATGGTTTGAGCAGACGGCGCCCGTTGCCGATCAGCGCGAGGCCAATTCCAGCAAGGACGACGCTGCCGCTGAAAGTTGCCCCAATGGACAGGCCATCGAGCAGCAGCCCGCCGACGACCGCGCCGAGCAGGATCGACGATTGGATCGCGGCGACCATCAGGCTGCCCCCGGCCTCGGGCGCATCGTCCGCGTTCTGCGCCATCCAGGTCATCCAGATCACCGACATCGCAGTGTTCATCGCACCCCAGATCGCCAGGAACAGGCCCACCCCGACGATGGAACCGCCGAACAGCAGCAGCCCGAGAGTGCAGCCACCCATCAGCAGCGCGGGAAGCTTCAGAAGCGGGGCAACGTTGCCGCTCAGGAACCGGCTCGAAACCCATGTACCGACGAACCCCGCGCAGCCCAGCACCAGCAGCAGGAGCGAGAGCATCGTCACATCCACGCCCGTCACCTGCTCCAGGAACGGGCGCAGATAAGTGAACATGGTGAAGGCCGAGCCCCAGGACAGCATCGAAGCGATGAGCCCGCGCAGGAAATAAGGCCGCTTGAGCAGGTCGATCATGGCGCGAAAATCCTGCCGGTGGCGCGCGGGCAGCGAGGGCAGCGCGACCATGTGCCAGACGAGGTTGACCGCGACGATCGGTGTCAGCGCCCAGAACACCGCGCGCCATCCGAACAGGCCGCCGAGATAGGCGCCGACCGGCGCGGCGAAGGCCGCCGCGATGGCCTGCCCGCCATACATCAGCGCCAGCGCCTTTGGCACCTCGCTTTCAGGAACCAGCCGCATGATGACAGCGGTCGCCAATGCCCAGAATCCACCGATACAGATGCCGAGCAGCGCACGGCCGATCATCAGCACCGCAAAATTCGGCGCGGCCGCGACCAACACCAGCGACGCCAGCATCAGGGCGGTCATGGCGACCAACACCCATTTTCGATTCAGCCTGCCGGCGACGGTGGTGATGAGCAGGCTCGCCGCCACTGCAAAGAGCCCGCTGATCGAGATCGCCTGTCCGGTCTGTCCTTCGGTCGCGCGCAGCCCCGCGGCCATCGGCGTCAACAGGCTGACCGGCATGAATTCCGATGCGATCAACATAGCGACGCACAGTGCCATCGACAGCACCGCGCCCCAGGCGGCAACCGGTTTCGCTTGTGGTTCCGATGCGGTCGCAACCGTCATTCTCGTTCGCTCCTGCAGCTATCGTTGCAGCGCGGCTAGCAGAATCCTCATAAAACGATTACCCGTCGAAATCCGAATGAACTAATCGATCACAGCGAATAATCCGGCATCGGGATAGTGGAGAGCCGTCATGGCCAGAACCGATCTCAACCAGCTGACGTGGTTTCAGGCCGTGGCGCAGGAACGCAGCTTCACCAGGGCTGCGGCCAGGCTCGGCGTGGCGCAATCGACGCTCAGTCACACTATCAAGCAACTCGAAGCGCGCCTGGGCATACGGCTCCTGACACGCACGACCCGCAATGTCGCGCCAACGGCCGCTGGTGAAAGATTGCTCCAGACCATCACACCGCGCATCGCGGAGATAGAGGAGGAAATCGCGTCGCTGACGGCGCTTGGGGAGAAACCTTCAGGCTCGATCAGGCTCACGCTGTCCGACCACGCTCTCGAAAGCGTCGTCTGGCCCAGGCTGAAGCCTGTCCTGCGCACCTATCCCGATATCAGCGTCGAATTGATCCTCGACAGCACGTTCCGCAATATCGTCGAGGAAGGGTTCGACGCGGGCGTACGGCTCGGCGAAAGCGTCGAAAAGGACATGATCGCGGTACGCATCGGCCCGGACTGGCGGCTGGTGGCCGTGGCCGCGCCCGCCTATCTCGATACTCACGGGGTGCCGCGCCATCCGCAGGATCTGGTTCAGCATATCTGCATCAACATGCGCCACGAAACCGCTGGCGGGCTCTACGCTTGGGAGTTCGAAAAGGACGGGCAAGAGCTGCGGGTCCGGGTCGAAGGGCAACTCACGTTCAACAACAGCTACGCCATGATCGACGCGGCGGTGAACGGGTACGGCATCGCCTATGTCCCCGAAGATATCGTGGAACGGCACATCGCATCGGGCAATCTGCGACTGGTTCTCGCCGATTGGTCGCCCTTGTTCGACGGTTATTTCCTCTACTATCCCAGCCGCCGCCAGAACCTCCCTGCGTTCAAGGTCATTGTCGACGCTTTGCGATATCGGGATTGATGGTCATGCGTTAAGGCTGAGATACCCTAGCGCGTTTTATCCAGGGTATTCCGCCATTTTTGTCCCATGTTGCAATCAGAGTGCGTAGCTTGCGATGGTCCGCCCGATCTCAACGACATTCGTCTGGCCAATAAATTCGAATTTGACCCGCCCGAGACCTGAGAAATACATCTCGAGTTCGGAATCCAAATCTAACGAGCCAGCCGTCTCTACGGAGAAAGCAGTGATCTTGCTGTAGGGCAGCGACATGAAGTCTTTCTTCTTCCCCGTGATACCTTGGACGTTCACTGCGATGACGCGCTTGTCGGTGAAAACCACACCATCTCGCAAAGCCTTAAAAGCACTAAGAATCGTTTCCCCCGAAATAAGTATTTCAGCCGCTTTGGAGGTGTATTCGTTGTTCGCCTTGAGTTTGAACACTGATCCGTTTTGGAAATCGATCATATTGCCCCCTTCTTCGACAGACGCTTAGACATCGCCGACCAAGGTTAAAAATACGTGTTAGGCGAACAGACATGACTAGCCTGCCTCACTAGCTCTGCGTGGTGATCGTGACCAGCAACTAAGTGTTTAGCCGGATAAGGTGTCGGTCAGCTTGCCCTTCCACGCTGCCAAGGCTGACGACTAAGCGTCGCTGGCTGAGCGCAATCTTCGCAGCCCGCAGTATAGGCAAACCCGCTGATCGGAGCGCGACAGACTATCCCGCCAGCAATGGCCCCGCGGCAGAAACAGGCATTTGAAAAATGCGGCCAGTTTGAATGGCTGCCTCATCATGCGCCTCGTTTACCATGTTCTCCGGTTCTATCAGTCTTTCAGCGACAGGGCGTGATATATGTGGGAGTATTTCCAAAGCGATTGGGCAGCATAGCCCGCCCACGAGGTCCTCTCATGCCGCATCCATGTTACACAAAGCAGCCGGACCACTCGGAAAAGCACGGGATGCGACGGGATGGCAATGAAGCAAAAGGCAACGTGGAAATCGCCTAATTCCAAGGCAACCCCGTATAAGCCTTTGAAAACAAATGGCGCACCCGAGATGACGAAGATGAGAACTGGGTCGTCGTCGTTTAAGCGCCGGGATGCAACGAACGGTAGGGGCGCATTTCCATTTCCGTTGAAAGACGTCGAACGGCGCGGAGGAGATCAACGGTAAAATGAAGCATGAATGCGCCGCTCACCAGTTGAACCGGATGCCCAAGGTGCCAGCGGTTGCGGACTGGCGGTTGCGGTCACCGTCGAGCGACCAACGGTAACTGGCTTGGCCGTAAAGACTCACATTCTGATTCAACTGCGCAGTGACACCGCCGCCGACCTCCAGCGCCGTGTTGCCGAAGCGGGTCTTGATGGCTGATGAGGATTGTCCAAAGAACGCGCTATCGCTGCCGGAGAGGGCATGCCAGAGGTTGACTCGCGCATAAGGCTGGAGCACGCGCCGCTCATTGTGACCGGCGTATTGCAACCTTGCCCCGAGCCGTCCGGTCCAGGCCTTACCCGCATTCCAGTCCACACCGGAATACGCGTCCCGCGCCCGGCCCACTGAGACATCCTGGTAGATAATCTGCGCCTGCGGCTCGATCAGCCAAGCGTCACCCTTTCCGAAGCGGATCGGGTTGCCCGCCTCCAGTGACGCGGTGTATCCCGTCACATTAGTCGAAATTTCCGCTCCATAGAAGGACGATGCCTTCGCGTCGTACCAACTCCGCTGGAACACCGCGTCGAGATACCAACCACTCGGCCCAAAATGTGTCCAATAGCCCCCCACCGACGGGCCGTTCATCAGCAGGCGGCCCACTGCCAGATTTTGTATCCCCAGAGCGAAGCCGCGCACCGAGGACGCGTTGTAATCGGCGTAGGCCAGATACACGCCGACATGGTCCCGATGACCACTGTTCGTCGTCCGACGCAGGATATCGAAGCCAGCCTGGAATCCGATCAGGTCGCCGGTCGCTTTCGCATCTACCGTCCCGTTCCAGCGGTTACTAACCCGTTCCCCGAGCCCCCGCCCCCAAATGCCATTCGCATAAGAGCGCGACTGTGACAGGCCCAGCAGGTTCTCCAGCTCCCCAACGCGCTCATGCAGTGTTCCCAAGGTCGATAGGCCCATCTGCCGAGCAATCGCAGGGATTGGCGCGTAGAGCGCCACTTCCGGACGGTAGAGCGGAATGTCTGTATCGCCCGGCGTCGTCGGTTCCGTCGGTGTGTCGATGAGATGGGATCGGAGGAACCAATCGTTCGGATCGGTGCTACCTCCACGGAAAAGCTGGTACTCATAGGCTCCGGCAGCGACGCGCTGACCAAGCGTGAAAGCATCGGTAGCGGTGGTGCCGCCTCCGGTTACCTGCACCAGCCGAATACCATCAGCCACGGTTTGCGCACCTGGACCGCCGGCGTTATTGACGAACATGGTGGTTGTGCCGCTAGCTCGGCCGCCATTGAGCACCAACAGATTGGACGGCGAGTTGTCGTCGCCGAGATAGGTGTTGAAACCTATGCGGCTACCGGCACTGCCGATGTAGTTGTCAACCGTGAGTGTACTGTAGGCTTCTGGCCGTGCCAGAAACTGAATCAGGCCGGCATTGCTCACGCTGCCGATTGCATTGGAATTCCCGGTGACATTCCAGGCGCTGCCGGCATAGATTGCAACATCGGTCGCGTTCCTCGCCAGCCCGGTCCAGAGACTGCCCTGAACCAGCGCTACGTCGGCCCTATTACCGGCATCGGCGAGCAAGTCGCCCGTCCATTGCGATGCGTTAAGATCGGCGCTGGCGATACCGTCCAGGCCACCCAGCACCAGATTGCCTGTCCAGTTGCTGTTGCCAAGGTTGTAGGTGAGCGCCGAGGAACCGATGACCACATCGCCAACCAGCGCTGGTATGCCGGTTACGTTTAATGTCAGGTCGCTTGGCGTGCCAATCCCATCTTCGGTCACATACGCCAATAATGCCCGGCCGTTGACTATGGCCGGGGTGATTGCGGCGCCACCACTGATCGAGACGGTGCCGGTGCCGCCCTCGGCGAGTACGATCGCACTATTGGCGGCGCTCAGGCTGCCACCGGTGACCGATACAGCACTCGGCGTATTGCCGGTGACGTAGATCGCTGCCGATCCGGTGCCATTCGCCGAAACCGTAGCGCCAGTGACATCGATCGTCCCGCCGTTCATAGCAGCAATACCGTGTGCGACACTGCCCGTGGTGGCGACCGAACCACCGGTGACTTGTATGCCGCCCGCATTGCTAACCTGGAGGCCAGCAGCACCAGCACCGGTAGTGGCGATGGTGACATGACTCAGGCCGATTGTGCTGCCAATATCTCGTGCAGACGCACCGAAGGCGTTTTGTCCCTGCGTGGCGACTTTTGCATCCGCAGCGGTGATCGTGCCGCCCGCCATCGCATGTACGCCTATGGCAGCGATGTTGGTGGTGGCGACCGATGTGCCAGACAGGGTGATGGTGCTGCCTGCATCGGTCGCCCGGACGCCATCAGCGCCGCCGACTGTGGCGGTATCAGCGCCATTGGTCGTGATAGTGCCGCCGGTGATCAAGGCCGTGCCGCCTTGGCTGACCCTGACACCGATTGCTCCGTCTCCATGCGCGGTAATCTTGTCATTCTCGGCCTGCAGCCGGCTACCAGCCCCGACCACGTCGATGCCGTGGGCCTCGAGACCTATCTCCGCATCCGGGAACTGCAGGACGGGAGGGGTTCCCGCTATCACCCGATATCCAGTGGTGACTTCGCTGCCCGTCACGATGACCGTGCCTGCGCCGTTGACAAGGATACCTGCGCTGGAAGGGCCGGTTGTGCGAACTATAGTGTTGGTCAGGGTGACCATGCTGCCCGCCCCATTCGCCACCGCGCCGGAGGAATTGGGTTGATAGGTGAAAATGCCGTAGCCCGAAAAGTCGATCTTGCCCCCGGCATCGGCCCACACGCCCGGGCTGTCCGCACCATAAGTGGCGGAACTTGCACCGTTACTGACCTGTATGCTGCTGCCAACGCCCCGGGCGAGCATACCCGGAGAGTTAGCGATAATTGTATTTCCGTAATAATCGCCGGTCGTGGCGGCGGCGCCATCGATGGTGATCGTTCCTCCATCAAGGGCGAACAGACCGGCACTGCCGTTGCCGTGGGTGTTCACATAGGTATTGTTCAGGGTCAGGCTGCTGCCGGAACCCGAGGCGACGGCGCCAGGGGCGTTATCGCCGTAACTGAACGTGCTCAAGTTGCTGAGGTTGATCGAGCCCCCAACATCCGCCAAGGCAGCGGAGGCGCCGACGCCATAGGTTGTGACGTCGGTGCGGGTCAGGTTGATCAACCCGCCGCTTGCCGTGTAGGCGCCATGCGCATTGTCGGACGCCGTGTTGATCCGGCTATCTGTCAGCGTAGCGCTGCTGCCTGTCCCAACCGCCCTGATGCCATCGGCGCCGGCGTCATTCGTGTAGATGGACGTATAGCTGCCGGTGATCAGCCCCCCGTCATCGGTGTAGAGGCCATGGCCGCCCGTGCCATAGGTGGTGATCGTAGCACCTTCCATAGACGTGCCGATCACGTTGATCGTCCCTCCACCGGTCGCGTACATGCCGAAGCCGCTGCCGATTGCGGTCAAATTGATCGAGGTGCCGTTGTAGGCCCCGCTATCGGAGACCTCGACCACAGGTGCAGAGTCAGCACTTTCTCTCATGGTGAAGGCCGGATCCGAGCAACTGCCGGAGGAAATGCTGACCGCAGCTGGCGCCGATGGGGCGCATTGCGCGAACGCTTGCGCGGAGGGCAGCAGTGCAGTCATCGCAGCGGCCAAGAAGCAGCGATGACTGACAGCAGGGTTCAATAGCGCCTTCCGTGAATTACCCCCCCATGCACCGAAGCTAGGCACGTTAAACCGCGTCTCCATACGGTCAGCGAACAATCGGCGCACTCCTCTTCCACAAATCATCGCAAGATGAAGATATTATAAAAATCAATAATTAATATTTTTATAAAAAGTGCATAAGCGAGTGAGGATATGTGATTTGATTTAAATATCCAGCGACTTACACCTTGGCGACGTTTCCACACCAAACATCATCACGAATTTTTAAACCAGAACTTCACTTATGAAAATAAATCAGCAATTAATGTATATATAATTTATCCGTCAAAAATCCTTATGTAAATAATGGAACATGTATATCCATATCATAATTTCTATTAAACATCTTCATTATGGTCAGCGCTTTATACTCTGCGATCGAATATCGGCCTCTTTCAGTGATGATAGCGTCCACAATCCCATGTCGGGCAAGCTCTTTGCGCAGGCGGTAAACATAGACGTTGATGATATGACAATTGTCGGTCGCCCGATCCTCCACAGCGCGCTGAAGATCTTTATTAGCAAGGCCGCATCACCTTGCTCAGCTTGGGGCTCGGCCTCGATTTACCAAGCCCGAGCCCCGTGCTGTTAGCTTTTAGAATGCCACTAGAATGCCACTCGCAGACCGGCATTACCTTTGAGCACATAGCTATCGCCAAAGTCCTTGAATGGACTGCTGCCCGAAACTTCTGCGTAGAGTGTGACTCCTTGCCCCCAGCTGATGCTACCGCCGAGGCCAAGTTCACCCCAGAACCGATAGTTTGCATTGTCGATATCGGTTCCTGCAACCACAGCGCGAGTACCATCCAACCATTCGTAATTCAGGTTGATGAGACCGTAGATATGACTACGCCCTTGTTCCCACTCACTCTGGCGGTCGAGCGACAGACCCCACCGTGTCCTCAGGCTATCACCCTTGTCGGATTTAACCGATGCCCCTGTGGGATCAAGCAAACCGTCGAAGCGGACGTTGGAATAGATCATCTGAACCTGCGGCGTAACGCTAAGCTTACCGCCGATCGAGGCGCGCTTGCCGATTTCCAAACTGAACGCTTCACCACTACCATCGTTACCATCGGCAAGCTTGCCGAAAATATCCGAAGTAAGGTCACTGTTGTACCAGCTCACTTGCGCCTGACCGTCGACATAGAAGCCATTAAGCCCGTACCAGGTCAGACTTGCCCCAAAGCCATAACCGTCGGTTTCGAGCAACCCATTGCCGGAAAGCGAGCGAATGTGACTCTCCGCCTGCCCATAATAGGCATTCAGGCCTGCGACCAATTGCCCACCATTTTCTGCGCTGATGAGCACATGATCGGCCCCCACCTGCATCTTCCAACTGTTGATCTTCTGGTCAAGCCCGCTGCTCGAAACACCTGGATTGGCGCGGTTGCGGGTGCCTTCAACGCGCCCCCAGACACCACCGCCGGCAATCCCGGCACCTGTTGCCCAAGACCGGTTTCCGACGCGCTGCTGCAACGTCGCCAAGCCGTTGAGCGCCTGCAGGTTGGCACCATAGGCTTCGTAGATCGGAACCCCCGGTATGCAGAGGGGCTCCGGCTCAATCGGACCACCGGTGCCAGGCTCACCTGTACCAGGTTCACCTGTGCCGGGCCCACCCGTCCCAGGATTGCCCGAATCGACGGGAGCCAGACTCGAGCGCAGATACCAATCCCCGTCAGTTGAGTTGCTTACGCCATTTTTCTGCAAAGTGTAGGCGTATGCGCCGGCAACGATTGCCTGCTGGCCGGCAATCTCATAGTCGCCCACCAGTGTGAATGTGCCGTCCGAAGCCCCCCTCACATCGACAACCTTGATGCCTTCCACGGTCGGCGCGCCGGTCCCACCCAGATTGGTCACCACGATCTTTGAGGTGCCGGAGGTACCGCCAAAGAACTGCAACTGATCGGTCTTGGATTGATCGTCACCCAGTACAGTCTCAATCTGGAAAGTACCGTTGTTGCCGACATATGCACCATTGACGGTAAGGATATCGTCAGCAGCATTATCCCGCAGCGAGACAGTGCCCGCATTGTGCAGGAAACCTGAAATTACGGTATCACCACGGCCAGGGTTGCCCGCATCGTCATTCCTGTCGCTGATGAAGGTCGTGCCAGCAGCCAGCGTCAGGTTACCATTGATATTCAAGCCGCGCTGACGGCTTTCCAGCGTCGAGCCATCGGTCAGGAAGATGCCCGTGCCCGCAACACCGTTTCGGCCCACGTTCAGATTGGCAAGACCGCCCTCCAGCGTGAGGTAGCTGTCTTCAATGTTGAAAACATCCCAACCAACGATCTTGCTCGCATCATAGGTGCTTTTGGCCTTATCGAGATTCAGCGTATCGCCGGCCTGACCGCCGCCATCCACTCGGGTAATGCCGGAGAAACCGCCGTGGAGATCAAGAATATCCACGCCGCCACCGAGATCGATCCTGCCATTAACGCTGGACTTCTCGACGCCCGGAGTGTTCGGGTCATCGACAATCTCCTTGGCATTTTCGATGACGACGTGACTGTCGCCCCCGTTGTTGCCAATGGCTGCGCCGCTGCTGGCTTCAATGACCGAACCGTCTTTAACGGTGATGTTGCTCATCACACCAGCGTTAGTCTGAGTCCATATCCCCCAACCGCTGCCAGCCTCGATATGCCCACGGGTCGTGACATTCAGCGCGTTGAGCGTGGGATCAGCCAAGGCTGCGGAAGATGAGCCGACGTAGATGGCGTTGTCCGCGCCCTTCACGTTGTTAACGTCAAAGCTCACGGTCTTTGCATCAGCGTTATCGGCATAAAGCTCGATACCATCATCTCCGGACACGATGCTGCCAGCTACAGTGACGCTGGTCGCACCGGTGCCGCTGGCGAAGCCATTGATACCGTCATCTCCAGCCGTGATATTGTTCGCAGTGACAGTAAAGTCGTTTGTGCTCGTAGCGTTGTCGAACCAAATGCCGATAAAGCCGGCGTCAATATCGTTCGCAGCCACCGACACGTTGCCCGTGTTGAAAGCATTGAAGCGGATACCACTGGCCCCAGCCGTAACGTCGTTCACCGCAATCGAGTAGTTGTTGTCGGTGACATTGTTAGCGCCTGCAACATCGACATAAATGCCTTCACCGGCCGCATCGATATTATGAGCAGTGATAGCTGTATCGCCGAGACCGTAAGTGGTCCCCCAGATGCCAAGACCGCTTTCACTGGTAATATCGTTCGCAGTGATAATCGTGTCGCCGCTACCACGGTGGACAAAATGAATCCCACTGGCTTGGGAAGTGATATCATTTACCTCGATATTGAGGTCGGTCGAAGGCACGAATGTCTCAATATTGATACCTTCATTGCCGGAAGACTCAATATCATGAGCGATAAGGGTGGCGGAACCTGAGCCGGCATGATCGATCCACATGCCGATACCTGCTGTATTGATATCATGAACGGTGACCAAGGTATCGGTGCCGTGAGTCTCGAACCAAAGGCCATGCCCGTTCGTGCTCTTAATATCGTTCGCGGTCACAGTCGTCGTCCCAGTGCCACGATGGACAAAATGGATGGCGCTGGCCTGAGAGGTGACGTCGTTTACCTCGATATTGAGGTCGGTCGTGCTTACCGAAGTGTCGAGATTGATACCCTCATTCCCGGCTTCGATATTGTTTACATTGATGCTAACTTTCGAAGGACCATCGGTGTCGACGTCCATCCATATGCCATTCCGATCCGCGACGATCGAGTCATGAACTGTGATATCAACGTCGCCATCCCCGCTGGCGAAGCCATAGATTCCGTCCAAACCTGCCGTAATCTTATTTACGTCAACGGTGAAGTCACCCGAGAACGGGCTAGCATCAAAAATGATGCCAGTCGCACCCGCATCGATATCATGGGCGGTGATAGAGATATCACCTGTGCCAAGGTTATTGAGCAAGTGGACGCCGTGATCGCCAGCATTCACATCGTTGACTTTGACAGTCACGTCAGTCGTGTCGACGCCCATGTGCACGGCAACGCCGGTGCTGACAGAGGTTAGGACACCGTTGGTATCGATGCTCACCGCCCCAGTATTTTGGCTGTACACGCGGATACCAACATTGCCCTGCGACGTGATCGCAGACTGATTCACATCCGTAAAAGTGATGTCACCGGTTCCGGTTCCGGTAATCGTAATGGCTCCCAGTGAAGCATTGGCATCGATACCAAAACCCGGCTCGGTCGTTACCGTCGTGGTTCCATTATGATTGATCGCGACCGGAGCGTCAGTGCCAGGCGCACCTGCCGCGCCCGAGCACAAGTAAGTGGTGCCATCAAAAGTGCAATCGCCTGCAAAAGCTGGGGTGGCCGAGAACATGACACCGCCAAATGCCAAGGCGGCAGTAGCGAACGCCGAGGTAGCACCGATCGAGTGCGGGGCAATACCGCCAGCAATGCCCTTGTACTTGCCCACTCGACCACCATGAAGCAGGGCCTCGCGCCAAGAGGCCGCCTTAAGCCCGAATTTGGAGATAGTTGAAGAATTTCCGTCCATCATTGTTACCTTCGACATTGAGCGTTGCGAACTAGTCGAGGCTAGAGCTCCCTTAGCCACTCCGGCCAAATATGGCCGAAAATAAGCAGGTGACCTTAAAACCCCCACCCCTGAACATTTTGACTCTGCAAGACCAATAACCCCTCCAGACAAACCAAGAAGGGATACATGAATCTTTATAAATAATATGAGTATTACCGCCAGTTAGCTAATTCTTATAACAGAATTACCCTA
Organism: Caenibius sp. WL; assembly: GCF_019803445.1. NCBI lineage: Bacteria > Pseudomonadati > Pseudomonadota > Alphaproteobacteria > Sphingomonadales > Erythrobacteraceae > Caenibius > Caenibius sp. WL. The sequence goes on along the minus strand of NZ_CP081844.1, from coordinate 2,079,359 downwards.
TAAATGACCCATTACCCCTCATCTGTTATTTTCGGCACTTCCCATCCCACAGGCCTTACTTATTTTAAGCTCCACCCCCTCACAATCTCACTGCATGTCACTTGATGTCATGTCCTGTCATCTTCAGAGTGCGGCGTATGCGCGCGACAAAGATCATCTTTTGAAGCGATTCTCGCTCTCAGAGCTTGCCGATCTGCCTCAGAGAATGCCCCGTTTGCTGTCGAGCCACCCATCCATACTCGGTCGATCCGGCAGCAGCCCTGCTCTGCGGAATTCTGGTCAGCGAGAATCAGGCTCGGCGATCGGAACCAATGTTCCGATCAATCGACCAGGCGCACTCAAGCGAATGACGCGCTGCGCTTCGCTGAAGCTCAAGCACGGAATTCAATCTGCGCAGCTCGGCACATTGAACCTCTCCACACATGGCCGTCGCTCACGGCCTCTCGGCCTGAAGCAAGGCGACAGCATGTTGAGGTGGGTGATTTCCAGATGGCCACACGGCCTTCTTTCCATGCGAGCTAGCCCGCCCCCCCTATATCCAGTAACCCCGCCTCATTCAACCAAGCAGGTAGGGATATGCAATTGAATGTTCACAATAACTATATGATTTATATAGTTTAAATTGCATAAGCAATTGCAGATTCGTAATCGCTTGTTCCAGTTTGTTGCCACACGGATTACGGCCCCGAAAACCTTCTCAACAATCGCTCCCTCGGCGGAGGGAACTTAATGGCCCGAATGACAAAGGCGAAAAATGTCGAATGAGAGCGATCACAGAGAAGTACCTTCATCAGATGATGTTCTAATCTCAACAGATTTTGTAGAACATTATCTGAGAAATGACTTCTGGCGTGAAGTAACTAGACCCTTCTATGACACTACATCGATAATAGGAGACGAAAGCCCACCGCTGGAAGGCACTATGAGATTGCAGCAGGTGGGGAGGCTTCAGTTTGCCTCCGTCACATTCAACCCCCAGCGATACAATCGTGATCGGCGCATCATCGCATGGAGCGGCCTTGATCATTATCTTGTTGCGATTGTGGGCGCAGATATGTTTGGTGACTTCGCTGGCACCAGTGTCACAGCTCGGCCCGGAGATATTTGCATCCTGGATTTGACACAGGTCCTTCTGGGGCAGGTGGCCGCCGGCGGAATGTTCTCAACGCTCATTCCGCGCCGCGCCCTCGCAAAAGCATGTGGCCACGCAAATTTGCACGGCCTGACCCTCAAAGCACACCTGCCGATGACGAAACTACTCGCCACTTATCTTGGGGGGCTGAGCGACATCTCAGATCAGCTGGCAGACGACGAAGCTGCTGCGGTAGAGGACGCGCTGGTAACGATACTCGCCGCGGCTGTACGAGGGGAACAACCCAACACAGTCCGCGACCTTCCACCTTTGAGCGTGGCCTTGCATCAACGCGTTCTGGATTTTATTGACAGCAACATCAACAATCCGGACCTCAGTCCAGATTTCATTCTTCGGCACTTCAATGTTTCTCGTGCCCATCTTTATCGCGCGTTCGCCGGGGATGGCGGCATCTCAAGTGTAATTCGGGATCGGCGGCTGGACGCAGCTTTCCTCGAACTGACGCAGACCGATGTGATTGATCGATCCATTTCAGAGATCGCTTTTACGCTTGGCTTTACGAATGCCACTCACTTTTTACGCTGCTTCCGGACACGCTTTGGCTTAACACCCAGTGAAGCGCGGCATGCAAGGCCATCTCGCTCACCAACTTCCGAACTTCGAGCGCACTTCCTCGACATTCGAAGAAGGGTCTTAAACCCGACGAATTGACCAGCGATGAGATGGAGCGGCGGGACAACGGCGGCGACTAACGAGCAATGACATTTGTTGCCGACAACTCGTGATGCCACCCCAGGGTGCGTAATCGAGGGGTGTGATCGACCGGCCACATATCTGCCAAACCGAGACCCGCCAGCTTCTGCCCTCCACCAAGCGCGGTCGCCCACCACGCCCCTTACTACTGCTATTGAAGAACCACTCGACTCCCGAACGTTGCGATCCGCTGGATTCAAACCCCCATGCCCGCCGAATTTTATAAAGCAGCCTTTGAGACACGTGGCATACAAAAATGAGACGCGTGGATGAGGCATTGAACACGTCGATCACGTAGCAGCATCGCCCTTAACCTTGTCGTTTGCGCAACTCGCTCGGCCAATAACCAGACAGGGCGCAATGACAGTAAATGCAAGAATGTGACACCGTCTGAAGTTGCTCGCTCGTGAGGCTTACATTCTATAGCTCGCCGCGGAACGCACCCGAGCGAATGGCGGGCGACGACAGCGAAATTGAGTGCCAGGAAATGTTTATGTACTCACTATCAGGAGACGAGGGAGGTACAGCCAATAGCATCAAGATTACACCACTTATCTATCTTGTTGATAAAGATGATGGTTTTCGAGAAGAAATGCTCGCAGACCTCTCTAAATTAGGCTTGAACGTCCTTGGTTTTGATGGCGCTGCATCCTTCTACAGGGCTTACGCTGCCCGGCCATCTGACATCGTCGTCCTTGATTTCGATTTGGACGAGGAAGACGGTTTATCGATCGCCGCTCATTTGCGCACTTCGCAGTCAGTCGGCATCATCTTAATCGCCGCCCGTGACTCTGTAGACGATCGTATCAACGGACTTAGAGCGGGAGCTGATGCTTACGTCGTAAAACCCATTGGAGCCGAAGAGCTGGCTGCCGTGGTGGTAGCACTCAATGACCGTCTCAGCCGGGGCGGGAGCAAAAATCTTTCTCAGACCACGGGTGGCTCATGGGCTCTAGTGGAAGGAGGATGGGTGCTTGTAGACGGTGAAGGTCATCGCCTCCGCTTAACCACTGCAGAACAGCGCTTTTTGAGGCGGCTGTTTGCTGAGCGCGGGGAGGCCGTCGAACGACGCGCCCTCGTGGAAGCTTTGGGCAAAGACATCTACGAATACAACTACGCTCACCTGGATACAGTCGTGAGCCGCCTCCGCCGACGAGCCAAAAAGGCCAACATGACGCTCCCTCTACACGCCATCCGCGGGATAGGTTTCGCCTTTACTGATTAAACGCGGGACACTTTGCTCGGCTGAGAGTGATGCGATTGCGCCTTGCAGCTACTCGGCTGCAAGCTCCGCAAGGAGACCCGACATGAGTGAGCTGTACTGGCTGACCGGGAGCAATGGTGCAGACGGCACCATACTTTCCTGGAAGCCGCCACGAATGCCAAGTCGACAGTCAGCAGGATCTTGCTGGAGCAAAAGGGCATAAAACTCTTCATTGCAGGCTGGCATCCCACCCCTTCCCATCAAATACGACAAACACCCTCATGAACAGCATCGAAATCATCTCGGCCAGTTCAAGGAATGGCCGCGCAACAGTCCGATACGGCCGATGCCCCGACCGCCTTCTCTCGCTGAACACGAATCCCGCCCCCTGCATATCCCCATCAGATCTCACTGCGAAGACATCAAACTCAACGATCCGTCATCATGTGATTGAATATGACAGGATGTGAGATTGCAAATGCAATAATTTAATATACATATTACAAAAACCAAGAAAACTCCGAAATTTACAATCAAGTTATCAAATTAATAATAATATTACTTGAAATGGGGTGAATTGATATGCCGAATACATCTAGATTGAATAGATTAAAATTGGCCACATCAACATTTGCAATTTCCACTTCTGTTTTTGCCTCTAATCTCGCGTTTGCACAGGCTCCGACAAACGAAGAGCTGTTCCGAATGATTCAGGCGATGGAGCAGAAACAAGCGGCTCTGGATGCCGAGCTGCAGACAGCGCGAGAAGAAGCCGCAAAAGCGAAAGCGGAACTTGCCGATCTGCAATCCAGAACGGCGGCCACTACGCCTCGCGAACACTCGTTCGAAGGCCAGGCGGCCATTGAAAGCTGGAAGCGGGTTGAGGCACCGCCGGTGGTTGCAGCCGTTTCTGCCCCCAATTTCCGCTTTGGCTTCGGAGGGGGCTACAACAACAGCACCGAAGCCGGGATAGGCTTCGCCGACGGATCGATCGCGTTGCCGCTGGGGCAAGATCTGGGTGCGCAAATCGACGCGGTCGGCGGTATCGCCGGTGGCAGTGGTTTCGCTGGCACCGCGGCGCATCTGTTCCACCGCGATCCGGAACGTGGCGCAGTCGGACTGTACGGGAGCTTCCTGTACGGTTCCGGCAACTACGCAAAGAAGGGTGAAGTGGTATCAGGGGTGCAAGCGGTCAAGGTTGCCGCTGAAGCCCAGCTTTATCTGGACAGATTCACCTTGCAGGGGATTGCAGGCGGGCAGTGGAACAGCCTCGATCGGAATACGAGACTGTTCCTGGATGGCCGCGCAGCCTGGTATGCGGATGATGACTTGAAGCTCAATATTGGCTACCGGCACAACAATTCATTTGTCGATAGCCGCGAATTGGTCGGTGGATTGGATTACAATATCCCATTTGGAAATGGGACTGCCGCCCAAATCTATGGTGATGTCGGCTATGATTTCAAACATGATCGCGGCATCAACTTCATGCTGGGCTTACGGTTTGCATTCGGCAGTGGAAACAAATCGCTAATCCGGCGAGAGCGCGAGGATTATCTCCCCATATATCTGGGGCGCGATGCAGCCGGCTTGCCCGATTCGACCAACAAGCTTCCCTCAGGTCCCCCGGGGGCCCCGGGTGTTGACGGCACCCCAGGAGCGCCCGGGCCTGTAGGTCCGACTGGTCCTTCCGGCACGCCGGGTACTGACGGCATGCCAGGTCTCGATGGCACGCCGGGAGCGCCCGGACCCGTAGGTCCGACTGGTCCTTCCGGCGATCCTGGGGCGCCAGGAAGTCCTGGCGAGCCCGGAAGTCCTGGCGAGCCTGGTCTACCAGGTGAGCCTGGGACTCCAGGCCCCGTAGGACCGACTGGTCCTGAGGGCCCCATGGGGCCTCCGGGCGAGCCTGGGACTCCAGGTTAAGGGGCGTAGCTAGTGGTACCGTGGCCGTCATAGTCATTATGGCGGCCACTTAATGTTGATGGCATGCGCTATACGTCCACACAGGAATCATGTTTCATGAAGAACATATGGGAAGTTTGGACATCTGCCTTAAGTTCTGATGAGTGTGATGACATAATCTCCAGAGCAAGTTCTTACCCGGAAAGAGATGCGACTGTTGGATTCTTAGAGCACAACAGGGTCGATAAAGGTTTGCGGGAATCGTCCGTCAGGTGGCTGTCTCCTAAAGCCGAAGGCGGTCTGGTTAACCGATTGATGGAGTTCGTCTTATCCTCCAACAGGACGAACTTCGGCTTCGATATTGTGGCTCCATTTCAGTTGCAATTCACCGAATACCACGGGAGCAAAAAGGGAAAGTACGGCTGGCACCATGATGTCCAGCTCAATGGTCCCGCACCTTATGACCGAAAACTTTCGGTCGTTGTCCAACTATCCGACCCTGAAAGTTATGAGGGTGGGGAGTTCGAATTTTCCACGGTGCAGCATCCGGGCGCCGTGTTTCAGCCGCGGGGTAGCCTGCTGATATTTCCATCGTTCCTGCAGCATAGGGTTCTGCCGGTCACGAAAGGAATTCGGCACAGCCTGGTGACATGGATTGAGGGTCCAAAATGGCGATAACCCATGCCGCATTTGTGCGACTGGCTGCAGGCCGAAGATCGCATGCCCGGACTTCTCCTTGCGCGCTCCCAAAGAGCACGAAGTGGTGCCCAGACTTGCAGATTCACGCCATGCATCTCACCGCCTCTGCAATTCTCTTAAGGTCATTTGAACAGCAGAAGCGGACACTCTTGTTGCTACCGCTCGTCGAGAACCCATTCAGCCGAAAGGAGGCAAATGCGGAGAAGATTTTTACCCCCTCCGCTGCACTCGAATGCCCCAAATCTTTGCAGAATACAGTGGGAGCTTTGCTTTGAAGTCACCCAAAATAAATCCCGCAATGCCAACTGAACTAGACATCTTTGCGCGCCGCCTTCGGGAAGCACGCCGTGAAACCGGGCTTACTCAGGCCCGTTTGGCAGAGTTAGCTGGTTTGGATCGGACATACATTTCTCACCTGGAACGAGGGGTTGCTAATCCCAGCCTCGCTAAAATGGTGCAATTGGCCCGCATCGTGGGCAAATCAGTTGCAGACCTTTTACGAGGATAACTCCTCATCCTGATGCACTGTCTGCAGCCTTATCACATAGATTTGCATTTCGATTTCAGCGCGCGCTTATCAAGAGAGGCAGCAATAAGATTCACACTCGAAACTCTTGGTCTTTCATTAGTAAAAAATACCATGATACGGCGTCCGGGTTGGACACTGCGCAATTTGATTTCGTCACCCTCCTGGATGGTACGAAGCCGCTTGCCTCTTCAGACCGATGATGGGCCGGTGCTAGCGTAGAAATGATTTTAGGCCGGGCAGCGAGGCCACCCGGCCTATCCATCACTTGGTCGTGTAGCCGCCGTTGACGAGGATGGTTTGACCAGTCATCCACCAGCCGTCGGAGACGAGTATCCGTATCCAGGGCACGATGTCCTGAATGTCGGTGAGACCGGTCTCGGTGAAGGCCGAAAGTGCTGCCGCTGTCTTGTGATAGGCTTGGGCATCCGCGCCTTCTGCCGGATAAAAGAAGGGCGTGTCCATCGGGCCAGGCCCGATTGCCGTCACCGAGATGCCGCGCTCACCAAATTCCTTGGACGCCGCGCGCGTGAAATGCTCGACTGGCGCCTTGGTGCCAGCATAGGCCGCATAGAAGGGTGTATAAGCGCCGAGCAACGACGTGACGAGCGTACAAACCTTGCCATTGTCGTTCACATGCCGGCCCGCTTCTTTGAGAAAGAAAAAAGCCGTCTTCGAGTTGACGGCGGTCATCTCGTCATATTCAGCTTCACTGATCTCCGTGAAGGGCTTCTTTAGAACCTTGCCTACCGTGTTGATCGCGATGTCAGGCCGACCAATCGCGGCAATTGTATCAGCGAACAGTTTTTCCATCGCCCCAGCCGTGGTCAAATCGGCCTGGAAAGCGACCGCCTCCGCGCCGGAGGCCTTCACTGCGGCGACGGTCTCCATCGCCTCAACCGCCGAGCCGGCACTGTTGTAATGGATTGCGACTGCTCCCGCGCCCTGAGCCGCAAGATCGCGCGCGATCAGCCCACCGAGATTCTTGCCGCCACCCGCGATCAGAACCGTCTTTCCCTTAATCGAATGATCCACCAATGCATTTACTCCTGCGCCATCGGTCATCGGTGAGTCCTGAACGGCCTCTTATCGGACAATATCAGAGCGTGCATGCACCCGCTTTCCATATCAGGCGAGGTGTTCTAATCTGGAGCAACTTGCCAACCGGTTCGGACAACTCGGCTAACGATCGGATATGTTGCGCGGGCGCTACTTCCAAGATAGCTATCCTCGACCCGCTATATTTCATACGGCGAGCCCGTAACTTCAAAGACACCAAGCCACAGACGCAACGGATCTACAGGGGCGAACTGGAGCGGTTTCGAGCGACATATGGGAACCATACGGTTGCAGGCATGAATGCGAAGCACGTCGCCAATCTGATGACGAAGATGCAGGCGACGCCCTCAGCAGCCAACAACCTGAAAAAGCGCCTCGGCCAACTGTTCGATTTCGCCATCCTCATGGGAATGCGCAACGATAATCCTGCCCGTGTGGTGCGCGGGGTGAAGTCGCGCACTGGTGGTTATCAGACATGGCAAGAGGAGCATATTGCGGCGTTCCAGGCACGTTGGCCTATCGGCACACAGGAGCGGCTTGCTTTCGATCTGGCGCTTTATACCGGCCAGCGCAAAAGCGATGTCTGCCGGATGGGCTCTCAGCACGTCGAGAAGGGGCGCATCCAAATCACGCAGGTGAAAACCAGCAAGGAGCTTCGCATTCCGATCCATCCTGATTTGGCAAAAAGCATCGCAGCCACTCCAAGTGGGCACCTCGCCATCGTCACCAGAATGGGCGTGCCTCGGACGCGCAATGGCTTTGGCAATTGGTTTGGCGACGCGTGCCGAGCATCGGGATTGCATTGCTATTCAATGCACGGACTGCGAAAGGCATGCGTCCGGCGCTTGGCGGAATTGGGTCTATCAAATCAGTTGATCAAATCGATTACCGGGCATTCCAGTGACGCCGAAGTGGCGCGATATACGCGCGATGCGGAGCAGGTGCGACTGGCCGATACAACCATGGATTTGGCTACCCAATACAAAACTGATTTGGCCAACCACCAACAAGATACTGAATAACAAAGCCTAATTTTGAAGGTGGTGCGCCCGACAGGATTCGAACCTGTGGCCCCCAGATTAGGAATCTGATGCTCTATCCTGCTGAGCTACGGGCGCCCGCCACGGCATTTAGGCAGTTGCGGCGGCGCTGGCAATCAGTTGATTTCTTCGGGCGGAGCGACAGGGAAAAGCAGGGGGGCGACGGGAATGCCTTCCTCGTGCAGTTCTTTCGCCTGTTCGGGCGTGGTCTGGCCGTGGATCACTTTCGCGTCCCGCTCTCCGTAATGCATCGCACGGGATTCATCGGCAAACTTGTCCCCGACCCATTCCGACTGCTTGAGCGCTTCGGCCTGCATCGCGGCCATCTTGTGCAACGCTTCGACCATCTGCGGCGGCATGGCGCCACCGGCGACAGGGCCGCCCTTCCCGCCCTTGTCGGCGCGCTGGTTGCCTTTCATGGGCACCGCCGGGGCCATCGGAGCCTTGATCACATCGCCCGCCCCGCATTGCGGGCAGCACAATAGCCCCCGCTCCTGTTGCGAGGCAAAGTCGCCCGACGAGGCGAACCAGCCTTCAAACCGGTGACCTTCCGGACATTGCAGGTCGAAAACGATCATGCTTGCACTCTAGCAGATAACCCTACGGAATCAGTTGGGGATTTTTCGCCGATTGGCAAGGGCCGGCAATTGCGCGCGGATTTCCGCCGTCCGCTCTGCCGCGATCTCGGCAAATCCCACGCCTGGCGCATCCCCGCCCATGTCGAGCACCACATCCCCCCACGGATCGACCACGAGGCTGTGCCCATAGGTCCTGCGGCCATCTTCATGCACGCCGACTTGCGTCGCGGCGATGATCCACGCGCTTTCCTCCACGGCCCGCGCGCGCAGCAGCAGGTGCCAATGCGCCGCCCCCGTGGGCGCAGTGAAAGCCGCGGGCACGGCAATGGCATCGCACGCCCGGTCGCCCAAGGCCCCGAACAGCGCGGGAAAACGCACATCGTAGCAAATCGCAAGACCGAGCCGCCCCAGCGGCGTCTGCGCCGTGACCACACTCTCCCCCGGAGCGTAAGCGGCCGATTCCCGCCAGCTTTCGCCGGTTGCCAATTGCACGTCGAACATATGGATCTTGTCGTAGCGGGCTGCGATGCCCCCGTCCGGCGCCAGTAGGAACGAACGGTTGGCCCACCGGCCATCCTCACGCGCGATGGCAAGCGATCCCAAAGCGACCCACAGGCCGAGATCGGCCGCGGCCATTCGTGCCGCAGCCAGAACCGGATTGTCCGCTTCGGCCACGATATGCGGTGCGGCGCGCTGCCGATCGCGGTCGAGCAGGCCGCACATTTCCGGAGTGAACAGCATCGCCGCCCCGCCTGCTTTCGCCTGACGCGCGGCATCCCCGATCGCGGCCGCATTCGCAGCCGGATCGATGCCCGCCGTCATCTGGTACAGGGCGATGCGGGTGCTGGCCATGGCCGGTGTCAGAGACCCAGGAGCGGATCGAGCTTGCCCGCGCGGTCCAGCGCGACGAGATCGTCGCACCCGCCGATGGCGGCATTGTCGATGAAAATCTGCGGCACCGTGCGCGCATGGGGCACGCGTTCGAGCATTTCCGCCTTTTTCGGCCCGCCCATCGTCACATCGTATTCTTCGTAGGCCACGCCTTTCGCATCGAAGAGCGCTTTGGCCCGGGTGCAGTAGCCACAGCCGAACTTGGTGTAGATTTCGATCAGCGGAGTGCTCATGAACGGTCCTTTGTTGCGGAAATCGCACGAATTTCCGAAGGTCTTGAAATCAGGCGCGGCTACCATATCTACGGTCCTGTGTCATGCGCCGGATGGGCATGGCGCTCACCCGGGGAGCCGGTTTTTCCGGTCCCCATCCTATCAAATTGCTCTTGTGAGGATTTGCACGATGAACCGTTTCGATTTTACCCCCTATCGCCGCAGCACCGTCGGTTTCGATCGCCTGTTCGATCTGCTCGAAAACCAGGCGCGGCAGAACAGCGGCGACAATTATCCCCCCTTCAATATCGAGCGCCGGGGCGAAGATGCCTATCGCATCACGCTGGCCGTGGCCGGGTTCAAACCCGAGGAACTCGATATTACCGCACAGCAGAACCTTTTGATCATCAAGGGCCAGAAGCAGGAAGACGCCAACAAGGGCGAATTCCTGCATATCGGCATCGCCAACCGCGGCTTTGAACGCCGCTTCGAACTCGCCGATTTCGTGCGGGTGGATGCGGCCGATCTTGCCGATGGCCTGCTCGTGATCGATCTTGTGCGCGAAATCCCCGAAGCGATGAAGCCCAAGAAGATCCTCGTCGGTGGCCAGAAGACTCTCGAAGTCGTCAAGAGCGATGATGACGCGGCCAACGCGGCCTGAGCCGCGCAGCCACAGTCTCTCGCTCCGATAAGAAAAGGGCGGGCCTTCACAGGTCCGCCCTCTTTTTCGATCCTGGGTCCGCGCTGTGTAGCGGCTGAGCCTAGACCAGACGCGACTGGTGCACCGCCGCCGCCACGAACCGGGCGAACAGTGGATGCGGCGCGAACGGCTTGCTCTTGAGTTCCGGGTGGAACTGCACGCCCACGAACCACGGATGGTCCGGCCGCTCGACGATTTCGGGCAGCAGTCCATCGGGCGACATGCCGGAGAAGACGAGCCCGCCCTGCTCCAGCCGTTCGCGGTAGGCCACGTTCACTTCGTAGCGGTGGCGGTGGCGTTCGGAAATCTCGGTCGTGCCATAGATCGCCGCCACATGGCTGTTGCCCGCCAGTTTGGCATCGTAGGCGCCAAGCCGCATGGTCCCACCCAGATCGCTGTCCGCGCCGCGCTTCTGCAGCCCTTCGTCACTCATCCATTCGGTGATGATACCGACCACCGGCTCGCTCGTTTCACCGAATTCGGTGGAAGATGCTTCCGCGATCCCGGCGGTGTTCCGTGCGCCTTCGATACAGGCCATCTGCATTCCAAGGCAGATGCCGAAGAACGGCACGTTGCGTTCACGGGCGAAGCGGACAGCGGCGATCTTGCCTTCCGAGCCCCGCTCCCCGAAGCCACCAGGCACGAGAATGCCGTGCATCGGTTCGAGCTGCGAAGCGATCGCCGCGTCATCCTGCTCGAAGATTTCCGCATCGATCCACTGGATGTTGACTTTCACCCGGTTGGCCATGCCGCCATGGACCAGCGCTTCGTTCAGCGACTTGTAGGCATCCTGCAAGCCGACATATTTGCCGACGACACCGATCGTCACTTCGCCTTCGGGGTTCTGGTGCCGATCGACGATATCATCCCACCGGGCCAGGTCCGGCAGCGACGCGGCCAGGCCGAAATGGCGCAGAACTTCGCTGTCCAGCCCTTCGGCATGATACTGCAACGGCACGGCATAGATGCTCGACGCGTCGAGCGCGGGAATGACCGCTTCCTTGCGGACATTGCAGAACTGCGCGATTTTCGCCCGTTCGCTGTCGGGCAGCGGCTTTTCGCAGCGGCACAGCAGAATATCGGGCTGAATGCCGAGGCCGGTGAGTTCGCGCACGGAGTGCTGCGTCGGCTTGGTCTTCAACTCGCCCGCCGCCGCGATGTAGGGCACCAGCGTCACATGGACGAAACAGGTCTGATCGCGATCCAGCTCATTATGGAGCTGGCGCAGCGCTTCGATGAACGGCAGCCCTTCGATATCGCCCACCGTCCCGCCGATTTCGCACAGCACGAAATCGAGATCTTCGGTTTCCGCCTGGGCGAAATCCTTGATCGCATCGGTGACGTGGGGGATCACCTGCACGGTGGCGCCGAGATAGTCGCCCCGGCGTTCCTTGGCGATGATATCGCGGTAGATGCGGCCCGAAGTGATATTGTCCGCCTGGCGGGCTGAAACGCCAGTGAAGCGTTCGTAGTGCCCCAGATCGAGATCGGTTTCCGCGCCGTCGTCCGTCACATAGACCTCACCATGCTGGTAAGGGCTCATCGTGCCCGGATCGACATTGAGATAGGGGTCGAATTTCCTGATCCGGACGCGGAAACCGCGCGCCTGGAGGAGAGCCGCGAGGCTCGCCGCCATGAGACCTTTGCCGAGCGAGGAAACCACGCCGCCGGTGATAAATATGTACCGCGCCATGGGAGTCGGGCCTTAGTCGCAAGCCGTGATTCGTGGCAAGCACGAAACGGCGAATTCCCACAGACCAGAGGCAATCTCCGGCCTGCTTTACCAAAAATGTGAAAAATGCCGCCGATGAGACGGCATGTGCCGCAATTTTACTGCGCGGCGCCGGACAGCGGATCGGTGTCGGCGGGCGCGGCCGGAGCCTGCTGCTGTGCAGCCGGTGCCGGTGCGGCGCCGCTGGCCCCGGTGCCGAGCGGATCGTTCGACGTGACCGGCGGCGGCGTCGAGCGGTCCAGCGTCGTATCGATTTCGCGGCCGGAACTGGAACTCACCGCCAGCGCGGCGAGAATGATGCTCAACACCACGAACAGCGTTGCGAGAATCGCCGTGGCGCGGGTCAGGAAATCGGCTGCCCCACGCGCCGACATCAGGCCCGAAGGGCTGCCGCCAACGCCAAGCCCGCCCCCTTCGGAGCGCTGCATCAGGATCACACCGACCAGAGCGGCGGCAACAATCGCCTGAACGACGGTGATAAACAGGAAAAGGGACATCAACGAAACCTTACGCAACACAGCGGGGGCTGTGGCGCCATCTAGGCGCGCAAGCCCCGCTAAGCAAGAGGCGCCGTCCGAAAGGCGCCGAAAGCCCTATATATACTTCAGTCGACGTTTTCACCCGACGCGGCGCGGATGATGCCGTAGAAGCTTTCCGCCGTCAGGCTCGCCCCGCCGACCAGCGCGCCGCCGACTTCGGGCACACCCAGGATATCGGCCGCGTTTTCCGCTTTCACCGAACCGCCGTAAAGGATGCGGATGTCATCGCCTTCGGCCCCATAGATGGCCTGCAGGCGGGCGCGGATGGCGCGGTGCATCGCTTCGATATCCGCATTCGAGGGAACCCGGCCCGTGCCGATGGCCCAGACGGGTTCATAAGCGACGGACAGTTTTTCGACCATCCCCGCCCCTTGCGGCGCGGAGGCTTCAAGCTGGCCGCACACCACTTCCTCGGCGCGCCCGGCATCGCGTTCGGCTTCGCTTTCGCCAACGCAGAGAATCACGCCGAGGCCGGCCTTACGGGCCGATTCCGCCTTGGCGCGGACGAGTTCGTTGCTTTCGCCATGGTTGGACCGGCGTTCGCTGTGGCCGACGATCACGAAGCTCGCGCCCGCATCGGCCAGCATCGCGGCGGAAATGTCGCCCGTGTGGGCGCCGCCATCGACCGGGTGGCAATCCTGCGCGCCGATTCCGATCTGCTCCGCTTCCTTGCGCGCGGCATGGATGAGCGTGAACGGCGGCGCAATCGCCACTTCCACCTTGGGATGGCGTTGACCTGCGCGGTCAATGGCACGTGCTTCTGCGAGCATGGCGCGCGTGCCATGCATCTTCCAGTTGCCTACGACATAGGGGCGCTGCTGCGACATTCTATCACCAGATATTGCGACGACCGGGTATCCGCGGATACGGACATCCGGGAGAGGCCCGCTACCCCCACCGGTTCGACTTGTCAAAATGGTTGTCCACACATTGCCGGTGCAACCGGGCCGCACCCGCCTCACAATGCTTCCCCGGCCTGTGCAACGCGTCAGGCAATGGTTGCGGCTCCCGGCTGCGGGCGATAAAGCGCAGCCCATCGACAGTTCCCGGCGCGCGCGCCAAGCATCAGGGCGGTAGCCCCAGAAATAGCGAAACGGCCATTCCGAATGATCCAGTTTATCCGCAAATTTCTTGATTCGAAAATCGGGGTGGTTGCCGCGCTGATTTTTCTCGGCCTGATCGCGGTGGCCTTCACCGGCGGCGACGTTTCGCAGAGCGGCATGTTCGGCGGTGTCGCGGGCGGAGACCGGGCGGCGACCGTCGGCAAGGACAAGATTTCCACCTCCGCTCTTACCCAGGCCGCCAATCGCGCGGTGGATCAGGCACGGCAGGAACAGCCGACAATCACCATGCCCGTCTTTCTGGCGGAAAACGGTCTTGAGCGGGTGCTCGACGATCTGATCGACCGTTCGGCCATTGCCGGTTTCGCCCGGATGCTCGGCCTGCGCGCGGGGGATCGCCTGATCGATAGCGAAATCGCGGGAATGCCGGTATTCCGCGGGCCCGATGGCAAATTCGACCAGCAGATCTATGCGCAGGTTCTCAAGCAGCAGGGCCTTAGCGACCAGATGGTGCGCGCCGATCTTGCCCAGGGGCTTCTCGCCCAGCAGGTCATGACTCCGGTTTCCCAAGGCGCGATTATGCCGGGCGATCTCGTGTTGCGTTACGCCGCGCTGCTCAAGGAAAGCCGCACCGGCGCCATTGCGGTCATTCCCAGCGATGCCTATGCCCCCAGCGCCGATCCGACCGAAGCCCAGCTTTCGGCCTTCTATAACGCGCGCAAGAACGCATATGTCCGGCCGGAACGCCGCGTGATCCGTTATGCGGTCTTCGGCGCGGAAGCGCTCGGCCCCGAGCGCGCGCCGACGGAGGCGGAAATCGCCGCCCGCTTCAAGCGGGATGCGGCCAACTACGCCGCCAAGGAAAAGCGCCGCCTGACCCAGCTTGTCGTGCCGACCGAAGCCGCCGCCAAAGCGATTGCCGCGGAAACCGCGAAAGGCATCTCGCTCGCCGCCGCCGCTTCGGCCAAGGGGCTGGCCACCACCACGATCGGCCCGATCGACCGCAACGCTCTTTCGGCGCAATCCTCGCGTCAGGTGGCCGATGCCGCGTTCCAGGCCGCCAAGGGCGCCATCACCGCCCCCGCGCGCAGCGGGCTGGGTTGGCACCTGATCCGGGTCGACGCCATCGAAGGCACGCCCGCCCGGACTCTCGAACAGGTGCGCGGGGAAATCACCGCCGCGCTCGCCGCCGAACTGCACCGCACGGCGGTGACCGATCTCGCCGCGCGCCTGCAGGACGAATTCGACAACGGCGCCAGCCTTGCCGACGCGGCCAAGACAGTGAAAGCGCAAGTCGTGGAAACTCAACCGCTGACGGCCGACGGGCGCGTTTACGGCAAACCGGCGGAAACCGCGCCGGCGGTGCTGGCCCGTGCGCTGTCGACCGCGTTTTCCATGGAAGAAGGCGAACCGCAGCTTGCCGAAATCGAACCGGGCAAGACTTTCATCATCTACGACGTGAAAATGACCACCCCGGCCGCCGCCGCGCCGATGAACGAGATCAAGCCCGATCTCATCGCCGCGTGGAAGCGCGAGCAGGGCCTGGCGCAGGCCAAGGCCGCCGCCGACCGGGTGATGGCCGCGATCCGCAAGGGCACGCCGCTGGCCACCGCGCTCGCCGCCGAGAAGAAGCCCTTCCCGACGCCGGACAAGGTCGCGATGAATCGCCAGCAACTCGCCCAGCTCGGCGAACGCGTGCCTGCGCCGCTGGTGCTGCTGTTCAGCATGGCCGAAGGCACCACCAAGCGCCTCGAAGCACCGCAGCAGCGGGGCTGGTTCATCGTCCAGCTCGATACGATCAAGCCCGGCGAAGTGGCCAAGGGCGATCCGTTGCTGGCCGATGCCTCGCGCGAACTGAGCGCGTTGAGCGGCCGCGAATATCAGGCCCAGTTCCTCCGCGCCGTCCGCAACACGGTGGGCGTGAAGCGCAACGAAGCCGCGATCAAGGCCGTTCACAAGCAGTTGAGCGGCGACAATTGAGCCGTTCGATGACATCCGCCATGCCTGAAAATGCCGCCGCCGCCCGCCTTGCTCTCACCGCCGGGCACTCCACGCTCGTCTGGCGGCGGCTGGTCGCCGACACGGAAACCCCCGTCGGCGCGGCACTGAAGCTGATCGAGCCCGGCCGGGGCGATTTCCTGCTGGAATCGGTCGAAGGCGGCGAAACGCGCGGGCGCTACAGCCTGCTGGGGCTGGCGCCCGATCTGGTGTTCCGGGCGACAGGCGCGCAGTGCGCGATCAACCGCGAATGGAAAACCGACCGCGCGGCTTTCGCCCCGCTCGCCGGGGACAGCCTCGGCGAATTGCGCACGCTGGCCGAAGCCTGCCGCATTGCCGATATGCCCGCCGAACTGCCGCCCGCGCTGGCCTGTCTGGTTGGCTACTTCGGCTATGAAACCATCGGTCTGGTGGAGAAGCTGCCGCGCGCGCCGCAGAGCCCGCTCGATCTGCCCGATATGCTGTTCGTCCGCCCGACGCTGCTTCTCGTGTTCGATGGCCTGGGCAGCGAACTGTTCTGCATCGCCCCGATCTGGGCGGAAGGCGGCAACACCGTTGATCCCGACAGTGCGATCGCCGATGCGGGCGAACGGATCGATGCCGCGCTGAGCCAGTTGGGCCGCCCCGTTCCGGCGCGCAGCCGGGCGCAGGACCTGCCCGAAATCGCCCTGACCCCGGTGCTCGCGCCCGGCCAGTATGGCGAGATGGTGCGGCAGGCGAAGGACTACATCGAAGCGGGCGATATCTTCCAGGTAGTGCTCGCCCAGCGCTTCACCTGCCCCTTCCCCCTGCCGCCGAGCGAACTCTATCGCGCGTTGCGGCGGATCAACCCCTCGCCGTTCCTCTATTTCCTCGATCTGCCGGGCTTTGCGGTCATCGGCTCCAGCCCGGAAATCCTCGTCCGGGTGCGCGATGGCGAAGTGACCATCCGCCCCATCGCCGGGACCCGCCCGCGCGGCCACACGGTGGAGGAAGACCGCGCCAACGAAGCCAGCCTGCTGGCCGATCCGAAAGAACGCGCCGAACATCTCATGCTGCTCGATCTCGGGCGCAACGATGTCGGCCGGGTGGCGGCGCGCGGCACGGTGCAGGTCACCGACAGCTACACCATCGAACGCTACAGCCATGTCATGCATATCGTCAGCAACGTGGTCGGCCAGCTTGCGCCCGATCACGATGCGCTGGACGCGCTGTTTGCCGGCTTCCCCGCCGGGACCGTCTCGGGCGCGCCGAAAATCCGCGCGTGCGAGATCATCGCCGGTCTCGAACCCGAAACGCGCGGCGCCTATGCGGGCGGCGTGGGCTATTTCGCGCCCGATGGCTCGGTGGATAGCTGCATCGTGCTGCGCACCGCGATCCTCAAGGATGGGGTGATGCATGTGCAGGCCGGCGCGGGCATCGTCGCCGACAGCGATCCCGCCTACGAACAGCGGGAATGCGAGCACAAGGCCGGCGCTCTCGCGGCCGCCGCCCGCGAAGCCGCCCGTATCGCGCAAGACGCGGATTTCGGGCAATGAGGTATGCAGCGGCCCTCACGGCCCTGCTTTCCTTCACGGCCTGCTCCCCCGAACCCGCGGCGCCCGGCGAAGCGAACGCCGGCAAGCCCAAAGCGGCCAAAAGCAGCGGCAAGGACAAGGCCAGGGCCGGCAAAGCGGTCGCCTGCCGGGTGGAACGCTTCGAAAAGGCCCGTCTGACCGTCTGCATCGCCGATCCCGCTCACCATCGCATCGCCATGGCGCTGGGGCCGAAAGGCGCGCCCGAAGGCGCCCGCCCCTATCGCCATCTCGCTCTTCTCGCCGCCAGCAGGCCGCCCGATGCGCCGCCGGTGGCCTTCGCCATGAACGGCGGCATGTTCGACGAAGATGGCCAGCCCATCGGCTATTACGTGGAAGACGGCGCGCGCCTGCAAAAACTGAACCGCAGCGAAGGGCCCGGCAATTTCCACATGCTGCCCAACGGGGTGTTTTACGGCACCGGGCAGGTATGGGCTGTCAGCACGACCGACGATTTCGCCGATCGTGTGACCGAACGCCCCGATTTCGCCACCCAGTCCGGCCCGATGCTGGTGATCGACGGCCGCCTGCATCCCGAGATCGCCGCCGACGGCGTATCCACCAACATCCGCAACGGGGTCGGCGTGGGCAAGGACGGGCGCGCCTATTTCGTCATTTCCGAAGCACCGCTCTCCTTCGGGAAATTCGCCCGCTACTTCCGCGACGTGCTGAAAGTGCCCAATGCCCTCTATCTCGATGGCAAAGTCTCCTCCCTCTGGGACCCGGCGCACGGCAGGCTCGACAACATGGCGCCACTCGGCCCCTTGATCGTCGTGGAACAATCGGGGAAAGGCACTCCATGATCCTCGTTATCGACAATTACGACAGTTTCACCTGGAATCTCGTCCATTACCTGATGGAATTGGGGGCCACGGTCGAAGTGGTGCGCAACGATGCGCTCACCGCCGCGCAGGCGCTGGAAACGGGCGCCAGCGGCTATCTCATTTCCCCCGGCCCCTGCACGCCGAACGAGGCGGGCATCAGCCTCGATCTCGTGGGCGCCTGCGCGGACGCGGGCAAGCCGCTGCTGGGCGTGTGCCTCGGCCATCAGGCAATCGGCCAGTATTTCGGCGGCACCGTGCAACGCGGCGGGCTGATGCACGGCAAGACCAGCCCGGTCACGCATGACGGGACCGGGGTGTTCGCCGGGCTGCCCTCCCCTTTCACGGCGACGCGCTACCACTCGCTGATCGTGACCGACATTCCCGATGCGCTGGCGGTGAACGCCACGGCGGACGATACGCATGTCATGGGCTTCCGCCACCGCGATCTGCCGATCCATGGGGTGCAGTTCCATCCCGAAAGCATCGCCACAGAGCATGGGCATGACCTGCTGGCCAATTTCATGGCGATCTGCGGCAGCGCTGCGGCGGCCCGCGTATGATGCGCCTGCCCGATCTTCACGCCCCGCTGGACGATGCGGAAGCCGAAACGGTCTTCGGCGCGATTCTGGACGGCGATCTGCCGGATGACCAGATCATCGCGTTCCTCGTCGCGCTGTCGGAACGCGGCGAAACCGCCAGCGAAATCACCGGCGCGGCCCGCGCCATGCGCGCCCGGATGATCCCGATCGAAGCCCCGGCCAACGCCATCGACGTGTGCGGCACCGGCGGCGACGGGCATCACACGCTCAATGTCTCCACCGCCGTGGCGATCGTCGTGGCCGCCTGCGGCGTGCCCGTGGCCAAGCACGGCAACCGCGCGGCATCGTCCAAGGCGGGCGCGGCCGATACGCTGGAAGCGCTCGGGCTCGATCTGGATCGCGCGGCGGAAACGGCCGAAGCGACGCTCAACGATATCGGCATCTGCTTCCTGTTCGCCGCGAAGCACCACCCGGCGATGGGCCGGATCATGCCGATCCGCAAAGCCATCGGGCGGCGCACGATTTTCAATCTCATGGGGCCGCTGGCCAATCCCGCGCGTGTCAGCCGCCAGCTCGTCGGCATTGCCCGCCCGGCCTATGTGCCGATCTACGCCGAAGCGCTGCTCCGGCTGGGCACGGCCCATTCTCTGGTGGTTTCGGGCGACGAAGGGCTCGACGAACTGAGCCTCGCGGGCGGCAACGAACTGGCCGAAATCAAGGACGGCCAGATCGCCATGCACCGGATCATGGCCGCCGATGCCGGGCTTCCGGCGAGCCCTGTCTCCGCCATCCATGGCCAGGAACCCGCATTCAACGCGGCCGCGCTGCGCCGCCTGCTGCAAGGCGAACCGGGCCCCTATCGCGATGCTGTGCTGTTCAATGCCGCGGGCGGCCTGGTCATCGCGGGCGCGGCGGCGGACTGGCGCGCAGGGGTCGAAGAAGCGGCCGAAGCGATTGACAAGGGGCTGGCCAACGCGCTGCTCGATTGCTGGATCGCCGCCTGCCAGTAAGTTCCCACTTCATCATGGCGGATATTTGCACATCCGCCATCTTGCCCTAAGCCGGAAACATGACCGACAAACTCACCGAAATCTGCGCCACCAAGCGCGAGGAAGTGGCCGGGCGAAAGACGCTCGCCACTCTGGCCGATCTCGATGCCCTCGCCCGCGAACAGACCGCCCCGCGCGGCTTTCGCAAGGCGCTGGAAGCCAAGGCAGCCCATGGCTTCGGCCTGATTGCGGAAATCAAGAAAGCAAGCCCCTCCAAGGGATTGATTCGCCCTGATTTTCGCCCCGGCGAACACGCTCTTGCCTATCAACAGGGCGGCGCGGCTTGCCTCTCGGTGCTGACCGATGCCCCCTATTTTCAGGGCCATGAAGACTATCTGATGGATGCGCGCGCCGCCTGCGCCCTGCCCGTGCTGCGCAAGGATTTCATGGTTGATCCGTGGCAGGTGGCCGAAGCCCGCGCGATCGGCGCCGATGCGATCCTGATTATCGTCGCCGCGCTGGAAGATGGGGCGATGGCCGAGATCGAGGCGGCAGCCATCGAACGCGGCATGGATGTGCTGGTCGAAGTGCACAACGAAGCGGAAATGGAACGTGCGGCGCGGCTGCAATCGCGGCTGATCGGGGTCAACAATCGCGACCTGCGCCATTTCGTCACCGATCTGGCCACGACCGAACGCCTCGCCGCTCTCGCGCCGGAGGGGACTCTGCTGGTCAGCGAAAGCGGGATCAACACGCATGACGACCTGCTGCGGATGGAACGTTCCGGCGTGCGCTGCTTCCTCGTCGGCGAAAGCCTGATGCGGCAGGCCGATGTCGCGGCGGCCACGAGTGCGCTTCTAAAGGGTTAGAGAATTCGCGGGCAATGCCCTGCATAAAAAGACAAATTTGGGGAGGAAACCAATGAAGGCATACGAATTTACCAGCGCTTCGGCACTGGAAGGCGTCTATGGCGCGGCCATCGGCATCCAGCTTGCGGACCGCGATCCGGGCCAGCCCGGCCCCGGCCAGGTGCGGGTGGCGGTGAAGGCCAATTCGCTCAATTTCGTCGATCTCATCACGCTTCATGGGGCCTATCCGGTGGATGGGATTATCCCTCTGCTCGATGGCGCGGGTGTGGTGGAAGCGGTGGGCGAAGGCGTCCAGCGGTTTCGGGCCGGGGACCGGGTCGTGGCCAATCCGCATGCCAACTGGATCGCCGGGCCGCCGGCGCCGGACAGTTCGGGCATGGTCCTCGGGATCATGGCCAACGGCATGCTCGCCGAAACGGTGATTCTGCCCGAAAGCGTACTCGTCGCCCTGCCCGCCAGCCTCAGCTTCGAACAGGGCGCCAGCCTGCCTTGCGCAGGGCTCAGCGCGTGGAGCAGTCTCTCCGGCGGGCCGAGCGGGTATAACGTCACGCCCGGCAGCACTGTCCTCACACAGGGCACCGGGGGTGTTTCGCTGTTCGCCGTGCAGTTCGCCAAAGCCATGGGCTGCCGGGTGATCGCAACCACGTCTTCCGCAGAAAAAATGGATCGGCTCAAAGCATTGGGGGCCGATCATGTCATCAATTATAATGAACGGGCGGACTGGGGCGTGGCCGCGCTCGAAGCCACCGGCGGTATCGGCGCCGATCTGGTCGTCGAAGTGGGCGGGCCCAACACCATGCCGCAATCGATCATCGCCGCCAAAGTCGGCGGGCGGATTGCGATGGTGGGCATTGTCGGCGGGCTCGGCTCGATCGACTTCCTCCACATGCTGCCGATCAACCACAAAGTGCTGACGCTTTACGCCAACGGCATGGGTAGCCGCCGCGATCTGGAAAACATGCTCCGCTTCGTCGATGTCAACGGCATTCAGCCGGTGATCGATTCCACGTTCGCGTTCGACCGGGCGGCCGACGCCTACCGCCATTTCGGCAGCCGCGCGCATATCGGCAAAGTGGTCATCTCGCATCAGGCCTGATCGCCACATTCCGCAGAGAGGCTATCCGGCAGGAAGGCGCACGGCATTGCCTGTGCCTTCCTGTCCGGCCCGGCGGAAACGGCGGTTTTGCGCCCCTGTGAACTGTGTCACCCCTGTCACCCCCTTGGGCCCGGCCACCGGGGTAGGATGAACACGCCTGCGCCTTTTGCTCGAAAATGGCGGAAACGCTTGACGCAGGGCAAAAGGTTGCTTAATTGTTCCTCATTCGTTCACTGGGTGTCCCCCTCGTGAATCTGGACCAAGCAGCCGGGGCACTCCGGCCAGCAAGGGAGCATTTGAGCATGCTTACGGCAAAACAGCATGAGCTTATCCGGTTCATTCAGGCAAAGTTGGAAGAAACCGGCATTTCTCCCTCGTTCGAGGAAATGAAGGAAGCGCTTGACCTGAAATCCAAGTCGGGCGTGCACCGACTGATTTCCGCGCTGGAAGAACGCGGCTTCATTCGCCGCCTGCCCAACCGCGCCCGGGCGCTGGAAGTGCTCAAGCAGCCTGAGGATGTGACCGGAACCGCGGTGCGCGGTGCACCCGCCGATACTGCGGTCGCCCGCGCGATTAAGCCGCCGGTCGCACCGCCGCTCGCCGCCAATGTCAACGATGTGATCGAACTGCCGCTTCATGGCCGGATTGCCGCCGGCGCCCCGATCGAAGCGCTGGAAACGCATGCAACTTTGCCCGTCCCCGCCGCGCTGCTCGGCGCGGGGGAACATTATGCTCTCGAAGTCTCCGGCGATTCCATGATCGAAGCGGGTATTTTCGATGGCGATTTCGCTTTGGTGAAGCGTACGGATAGCGCGCGTGACGGGGAAATCGTCGTGGCTCTGGTCCGCAACGAAGAAGCCACTCTGAAATATCTCCACCGCGATGGCGGCAAGATCCGTCTCGCCCCCGCCAACGCGGCGTACGAGCCACAAATCTACGAACCGCACGAAGTGATCGTGCAAGGCAAACTCGCCGGGCTGCTGCGCCGCTATCACTGAGCCGGAGAGCGAGAGCTTCGCAATGGAGCATTGACGTTGGGAAAGCGATTTTTTTCCGTGCTTAAGAGGTGATCTCTCAGGCAGAAAAGCAAAACTTTTCCTTCCCGTCCCTTTTCCGTTGTTCTCATATTGGCGACAAAGCGGTGGCAGCTTTACCCGGCTGAGTGATGCGCGGAATTTCGCTTATATTGAGAAATAAGTTCCACCACTATCATCCTCTTATAGAAGAATTTTATTCAAATAGCGTGAGGACAACCTTGCCCCGGCCGTGTCCTTTCCACCAACCATGCCGCCCCTGATTCTGGGCCACGGCGGTAACGCTGCGATGGGTGAGATTGATCGCCAGACCTCCGCTCTGTTGCAGCATGCGGCGATCTGCCTTGATCCAGCGCGGTGTGCAATTGCGCGGCAGGCGGCGGTCGGCGATCACGATATCGGCCCGGGCACAAGCCTGGGTCAGCGCGCCCGCCTCGACCAGAGCCCGGCTGCGTGTGGCGAGCAGATGATAGGCCTTGCCCGCCCGCACCACGGTGGCGGTGCAGAAATCCCGGCTGCATCGCGCACCGGGCCACGCGCCGAACAGCACGGGTTCCGCCGTCAGGCCCGACAGTTCGGCCAGATTGTCCCGCGTGTAATCGCTGCGGCTGGCGCGCAGCAGAACCAGGCGCTCCCCCTCGCCCACGATCGCCACATGGCGGCCGTCGCCTGTCACCAGAATGTCCGTGCCGGGCGCGCGCAGCGCCAGCCCGGCCGCCAATATTACGGGCAGCAAGCCGAGCAGGCGCACACGGCCACGCCACAGGGCAAGCCACAGCCCGCCCGCCAGGAACAAGGCGAACACACCGTGCCCCATGGTGGGCAGATGCGTCACCGCGCCGGGCTGGCTCGCGGTGACATGGGCAATGGACAGCAGAAGTTCGAGTGACTTGCCCACCATCCACCATACCGGCGCGCCGATGCCCGCCAGATCGCACAGCAACGCCAGCGCGATCAGTGGCATGGTGATGAACGTCGTGAGCGGAATCCCGACCATATTGGCCAGCGCACCGTAGACACCCGCCCGATGGAAGTGAAACAGCACGATCGGCATCAGCGCCAGTTCGATAACGAAACCCGTCACCAGCAGCATGACGGTCCGCCGCGCCATCCACGCGATCCAGCCTTCTTCACGCGGGGCGAGAAAGGCCCGTATCGGGGCAGCGGTATGCAAGGCGATGATCGCGATCACAGCGGCAAAGCTCATCTGGAAGCTGGGCCCGATCAGCGATTCCGGCCACAACAACAGAACGAACATCACCGCCACCGCAACCATGCGCAGCGACAGCGGCTCGCGCCCGAGCGCCAGAGCCAGCAGCACCAGCACCGCCCCGGCGCAACTGCGCACCGTCGGCACTTCCGCCCCGGTCAACAACGTGTACCCGATCCCCGCGATCGCCCCGACACCTGCGGCCACCAGCGGCAGGCGCACCCGCAGGGCCAGCCATGGCCATCCCGCCAACACCCACAGGGCGAGGACATAGGCCGCGCCGATCACCGCGCTGACATGCAGCCCGCTGATCGACAGCAGATGCGTCAGCCCGGAATCGCGCATCGCCTGTTCATCGCTTTCGGCGATGGCTCCGCGATCCCCGCTGGCCAGCGCCGCCGCGATGGTGCCCGGCGATCCATCGATCCGGGCGCGGATATGCCGGGCCAGACCGCGCTGCAACCGGGGCAATCCCACACTTTCCTCACCCGCCTCCAGAACCGTCACCGGGCCGACCGCGTTGCCTGTGGCCGCATAGCCCTTGAACCATGCAGCACGGGCGAAATCATAGGCACCGGGCAGCATGGGCGGCGCGGGCGGCATCAGGCGGGCTTTCAGCCGGATCACCGCCCCTTCGGCAATCGCGGGGTCGTCCGCACGGTCCGGCAGATTGACGCGCACCTGGATCGCCCGCCCGCTCTCCGGCTCACGCGTCGCCAGAACGAGGCGTACGCGCTCTTCCGCCGGGCGCTCCTCACGCGTCAGGACGCGAGCATCCAGGGTTGCGGTGAACGGGCGGGCAACGGGCTCTGCACCGACCAGTGCCGAGCGCACCCAGATCACTCCGATTCCGCTTGCGAGCACCACTGCCAGCGCGACCACCGCCATAGTGCAATGGATTCGCCGCTCGTTCCCTTTCCAGGCCCAGCCCGCCGCCAACGCGGCCACCGCGCAGAGGAGAATGGCGATCACCCACTCCTGAGGCCCCGGCAAAACGAACCACAGCGCGATTCCCGCAGCAAACCCGACAGCCAGCCATGGTCCGCGATCGAGCCCCGCCGAAGCGAGAAATGATTCGAGAGCGCCGCCAATGCTGGACAACCGGATGCTTTTTCGCCAAGGGCGCTGCACCGCAACATTGTTCCCGGCGTCATCGCCTGCAAGCGGCACGAAGGGAACCTGACCGGTCATTGAACGATAGGAAAGGAAACGGGGTCTCATGGCAAGCGCAAGCGACAAACCCGTCGTCACCCGCTTCGCCCCTTCTCCTACGGGTTTTCTCCACATTGGTGGCGCCCGCACCGCCTTGTTCAACTGGCTCTATGCCCGCCACCATGGCGGCAAGGCGCTGCTCCGGATCGAAGATACCGACCGTGCCCGTTCGACTCAGGCGGCCATCGACGCGATCATTTCCGGGCTCGACTGGCTGGGACTCGATTGGGACGGTGAAACCGTGTTCCAGTCGGCCCGCGAAGCGCGCCATGCCGAAGTGGCGCAAAAGCTGCTGGATGCAGGCCACGCCTATCGCTGCTACGCCACGCCCGAAGAACTGGAAGAGATGCGCGCGGCCCAGCGCGCCGCCAAGCAGCCGCTGCGTTACGACGGCCGCTGGCGCGACCGCGACCCTTCGGAAGCGCCCGCTGGCGCGCCGTTCGTCGTCCGGCTGAAAACGCCGCAGGAAGGTGAAACCGTGATCGAGGATGCGGTTCAGGGTCGGGTGACGGTGAAGAACTCCGAGATCGACGACTATATCCTGCTGCGTTCGGACGGCACGCCGACCTATATGCTGGCGGTGGTGGTCGACGATCACGATATGGGCGTGACGCACATCATCCGCGGCGACGATCACCTCAACAACGCTTTCCGCCAGTTGCCGATCATCCGCGCGATGAACGCGATCGAAGGCGGCTGGGATGATCCGGTCTATGCCCATATTCCGCTGATTCACGGCGCGGACGGTGCAAAGCTGTCCAAGCGGCACGGCGCGCTGGGGGTGGAAGCCTACCGCGATGAAATGGGCATTCTGCCCGAAGCCCTGTTCAACTATCTGTTGCGCCTCGGCTGGGGCTATGGCGACAAGGAAGTGGTCTCCCGCGCCGAAGCAGTCGAATTGTTCGATCTCGGCGGTGTCGGCAAGAGCCCGGCGCGCTTCGACATCAAGAAACTGCAGAATCTCAACGGCCTTTATATCCGGGAAGCGGACGATGCCCATCTGGCAGAGCTCGCCGCGCCACGCATCGGGCCCGAAGCGGACATCGCTCTGCTCGAACAGGCCATGCCCGCGCTCAAGCTCCGGGCGAAGGATCTGAACGAACTGGCCGATGGCGCTGCGTTCCTGTTCAAACGCCGCCCGCTGGCCATGACCGAAAAGGCCGCATCCTTGCTGGACGCGGATGCCCGCGCGCTCCTCGCCCGGATTTCCGCCCGGCTTCAGACCGGAATTGACTGGACAAGCGACGCCCTCGAAGCCAATCTCAAGGCAATGGCGGAAGAGCTTGGGCTGGGCCTGGGCAAACTCGCGCAACCGCTTCGTGCGGCTCTTACGGGGCAAACTACCTCACCAGGCATTTTCGATGTGCTGGTGCTGCTTGGGAAAGAGGAAAGCCTGGCGCGCATTGACGCACAGACCACCTCAGGCAGCGCCGGGTGAGCTATTGAATTGGAGGAAGTGAATTGGCTGACAAGCAAGCAACCCTGACAGTCGACGGCAAGAGCTTTGACTTCCCGGTGCTCGAAGGTACCGAGGGCCCGGATGTGATCGACATTCGCAAGCTCTATGGCCAGTCCCACATGTTCACCTATGATCCGGGCTTCACGTCAACCGGTTCATGCGAAAGCGCGCTGACCTATATCGACGGCGAAGAAGGCGTGCTGTTGCACCGCGGCTATCCCATCGGTCAGTTGGCGGAACACTCCAGCTTCATGGAAACCGCCTATCTCCTGCTCAATGGCGAACTGCCGAGCAAAGATGAACTGGCGACTTTCGAAAACACCATCACCCGCCACACGATGGTGCACGAACAGCTTTCGACGTTCTATCGCGGCTTCCGCCGCGATGCGCACCCGATGGCGGTGATGTGCGGTGTCGTCGGCGCCCTGTCGGCGTTCTACCACGACAGCACCGACATCGCGGACCCTGAGCATCGCAAGATCAGCTCGCACCGCCTGATCGCCAAGATGCCGACGATCGCGGCCATGGCGTACAAGTATTCGGTCGGTCAGCCGTTCGTCTATCCCGATAACAAGCTGAGCTACACCGGCAATTTCCTGCGCATGACCTTCGGCGTCCCGGCGGAAGAATACGAAGTGATCCCCGAGGTCGAACGCGCGATGGATCGCATTTTCATCCTTCACGCCGATCACGAACAGAACGCCTCGACGTCGACCGTCCGCCTCGCTGGCTCTTCGGGTGCCAATCCGTTCGCCTGCATCGCCGCCGGCATCGCCTGCCTGTGGGGCCCGGCGCATGGCGGCGCGAACGAAGCAGCGCTCAACATGCTGCATGAAATCGGCACGCCGGATCGCATTCCGGAATTCATCGCTCGCGCCAAGGACAAGAACGATCCGTTCCGCCTGATGGGCTTCGGCCACCGCGTGTACAAGAACTACGATCCGCGCGCCACGGTGATGCAGAAGACCGTCCGCGAAGTGTTCGAAGCGCTGAAAGTCAACGATCCGGTCTTCGAAACCGCGCTGCGCCTCGAAGAAATCGCGCTGAGCGACGACTACTTCGCCGAAAAGAAGCTGTTCCCGAACGTGGACTTCTACTCGGGGATCATCCTCTCGGCGATCGGTTTCCCGACCACCATGTTCACCGTGCTGTTCGCTCTTGCCCGCACTGTCGGCTGGGTTGCGCAGTGGAACGAAATGATTTCGGACCCCGGCCAGAAGATCGGCCGTCCGCGCCAGCTCTACACCGGCCCGACGCAGCGCGACTACGTGCCGCTCGACAAGCGCTGAGCCGGTCCTGCGGGCATCGTTGCCCGCCTGACGGAAAGACGAAAGCCCCCGCCGATACGCGGGGGCTTTTTCGTTTCATCCGGGTAGACGCCGGAAACGCAGGGGACTTGTCCCCGGTCTAAGGCCGCGTGACCGCCACCTGGTTGGCCGGAATATCCAGAATGAAGCGCGCACCCTCGCCCGGTGCGCTTTCCACGGTCAGATCGCCGTTCATCGCCCGCGCCAGACGGCGGGAAATGTAGAGGCCAAGCCCCGTTCCCCCATCCCCGGTGCGGCCGAGGCGTTCGAACTTCTCGAAAACCTTCTTTTGCTGCTCTTCCGTCAGACCCGGTCCCTGATCGGCAACGATCACGCGGGCGATGCCTTCCTCCCGGGCCAGACGCAGCCAGATCGTCGACCCTTCAGGCGTGTACCGGATCGCATTGCCGACCAGATTGAGCAGCACCTGCAAAACCCGCCGGAATTCACCGATAGCGGGCAGATGCGCCCCATCCTGCGGCGCTTCGATAGCGATCCCTTTTTCCTGCGCCCGAACGGAGAGAATCCCCGCCGCGCGCCGGGCGACATCGGCCAGATCGATACGATCGGGCGCGGTCGAGAAGTTTTCCGCTTCGACGATTTCCAGATCGGCCAGATCCTCCACTAAGGCGAGGAGATGCTTGCCGGCAGCGGAAATATCGGTGGCATATCGGCCGTATTCATCCGCCAGTGGCCCGGCGAGACGAGTGCGGATCGTTTCCGCATTGGCGACGATGCGGGCAATCGGTTGGCGCAAGACGGGCGCGATGTCGCGCCCCACCATTGTTGCCTTCGACCGGTCAGGCCGCTGCAAAATGGCGGATTGCGTCCTGATCAGCGGTTGATCGGCCACGAAATACAGTTCGAATCCCGCGCTACCAGGCTCGGGAACGCCCAAAGGCACGAACCCTGCTTTCCAGCGCCGGTCGGACCCATCGATAACCAGCGTGGCCCCGTCGAGCAGGCGCCAGTGCAAGGGTTGGCGCTGGGTGCTTCCGACGATGGTCACGAAATCGGTCCACGGCTGCCCGGCGCCTTGCGCCATGCGCGCCGCGAGATCGGCAAGATCCAGAGCCTGCGCCTCAACCGCCAGAATATTCTGCGCCGGATCGAGCCGGGCATGCAATTCGGCCAGTTGCCGGTCTATCGCGGCCTTGCGTTCGGCATATTCGACCAGATTTTCGAGCTTCATCGGCTGGGATTTCCAGCTTGTGGCGACAATGTCGCACCCGCTGGCTTCCCCTTGCCTCGGCGTGACTTCCACCCATGCATCAATCTGATTTTCACCGTCTTGCGCCTGGATTGCCTGCGACGATTTCAGGCGGAACAGGCGGCATTTGCGCACGAGTTCGAGCAAGGCAGGCACCGCGATCACGCCGGGCAGTTCGCCCCCGCAACGCCTCTGCAATCCCGCCAGCGGCTCGTCGGCCTCGATCAGGCGATCCTGCGAATCGCTGGAGGCACGGGCCAGAAAAGTGCCGACATCGATCATCGATCAGTCCGCTATCTCAACCGCCGATTGCGACAGAATCAGCGCAGCCTGTTCCCGGTCGACCATTTCAAAACCATAAGGCGCCACTGCATCGGGATGGAAGCAGGCGAACTGGGTCTCGATCGCGGCGGCGGGCAATCCCGCTGCGCGCAGAGACAGGGCAAATCGTGTCATCTGGCGGTCGCATATCGCCAGCACGATGCTCCCCCGGTCCTGCCCCGTGGCATGCGCCAATGCGCTGATGAACAGCGACACCCCCGCCTGCGTGGCTTCGAGCACCGGCGTGCCTGTCTGGTTCTGACTGGCGACCAGGCGCGTCAACAGGCCACACCGGCTGGCGCGCTCGTCGAATGCCGCACGCAATTGCGATTGGGCGGCGGTAACGATCTGCTGTTCCAGATCGACCGCCGGCATATGCAATGCGGACAAGGCCGATTGGAACAAAGCTTCCGGCAATTCCGCCAGTGGCAGTTCCATCCGCCGTTGTTGCTGGCAAAAGCGTGCCTGCGCGGCGACCACCGCCATCTCGGCAGGCGATGTTTCCGTACCGCTCGCCGCGAACAGTGTCCGTAGAAAAGGGGATAGAACCGGATCGAGGCCGATGCGCGCGTACAGGCGTTCGCACAACTGATATTCGAGCGCGAGCGTATGCGCATGACCGAGAAGCGCGCTATCCCGTGCGAGCAGGCCCGTGAGCCGTTCAAAACCATGTTCCGCAAAGGCGTGCGGATCGCTTTCCCCGGCTGCTTCGGCCAGCGCGAACAGCAATTGCCGGGCAATATGCCGCACCATCCCCCGCACTCGGGCAACGATCTCGTCGGTGAACATCGACTGATCGTCATTTTCAAGCAGATGGCGCAAGACCGGGACAGTGGAAGCCAGCGCCGCATCGCCGCGTATCAGCGTATCAGACAGAATCTCTTCTGTGGTACGATCGCCAAATTGGGACATGCCAGATTCCATCATCGTGCCGCGATAGCGGCCCTTGGTTAAATTTGAGTTAGCCTCCTCTCCGCGCGGGACAAGATAATCGCGCAGCCCACAAGTATCAAAATGAGACATTGGGTAAGCTCGGGCAGGATGTCCATCGTGGCGCCCAGAGCCAGAATTAGCGCCAGCACTACCCGATCACCCAGCAAACCGGCCCAGCGCTTGCGGGAAAGATACGGCACCAGCCACACCAGCCCCATCAGCGTGAGAGGGATGAAAAGCAACGCGAACAGCGATGCGAACATGCCATCCATCGCCATAGCCAGCAGCGCGATCACGGCCAGATCGGCCGCCAGTGCGAATGCCTGAATCACCTTGGCGAAAAAGGGTTTTCTCTCACGCCCGGCACGCTCGCCATGATCGAGCGACTGGCTGGCATCGGCCAGAAACCAGCTAAAC
Organism: Caenibius sp. WL; assembly: GCF_019803445.1. Taxonomy (NCBI): domain Bacteria; kingdom Pseudomonadati; phylum Pseudomonadota; class Alphaproteobacteria; order Sphingomonadales; family Erythrobacteraceae; genus Caenibius; species Caenibius sp. WL. Next base: position 2,048,399 of record NZ_CP081844.1, on the reverse strand, counting down.
CCAAGGGCCGCAAAGCCACCGGCAATCATTCCCATCCAGCCCCCCGCCAACGCAAGGCACAGGAGCAGCACCGCGCATGTCAGCAGATAAGCTGGCCGGATACCACGGTTGAGCCACCCGACACCGAAACGCGCCGCCAACCCGAATGCCAGCCAGCGGCCAGGGGTGAACGGATCGGCTGACGCGGCGTGACGGCGGAACCATGCGGGTTCGAGCGATGTCGCATCGCCCACGGTGGAAAGCATGGCCCAGCGCCCCTCTGCGAGAACCGCATCGGGCAGAACCCGTTCGGGCACCCGCCCCTGCAACGCGATCCGCAGCAGAGAGGAAACGCCATCACAATCCTGCGGCAGTTCGTTCAGCCGTTCCACCAGCTTGCCCGGCATGACCAGCGCGCCCGCCCAGGCATGATTCAGATCGATCCGCTCAAACCCCGCAGGAATGCCCGTTTCGGCAGACACCACCACGATCGCATTGCCCTTGGCCAGGATATCCCGCGCCTCATCAGCCAGAGGCAGCACCCCATCGGCCAGCATGATCAGTTCATCTGTTGCATAGACCAGCCCGCACAGGGCACGCGGCACGGAAATGACGTGAAACTTCGCGCCAGCGGATTCGACTTCGTGTTGCAGGGCGATCAGGCCGGGCCCGAGATTGTCGGCCAGACACACCACACGTTCGCAGCCCAGCGCCAGCGCCAGTTCGATCTGCCGCCGGGCAACAGTCTTCCCGGCAAAGGGAATGAAGGCCTTGTGACCTTCACCCGGTTCCCCGGCGCTGTCGAGCATGGAAAGGAGGGCGACACGCACCCGCAGAACTCCCTGAAAATCGGGCCCCTCTCTAGGCGGGTGACGCTATCCTGCCAAGCCATCAACACAGGCCCATGCCAGGAAACCCCCGGGATTGCCATTTCATGCGGGGATAAGGGGCTGGCTTTGGGGGATGCCATGCACAACTTGTCTCAAGTCCGGCATGGCAGGGTTTATTGCTTGCCGAAGCATGATATGTTGCCGCGCATGAGCGGAGGGTCACGGATAGTATCGCTCGGTTCCGGAGAGGAACCGGGCGAAGCGCAGCATTTTGCGATGGCGGCAACCGAACCGGTGCAGCCGGAGGAAGAGATATGGGACGAGACGGAGGAGTTCGAACATCCCGCTCCCTCGCCTTTCATCGCCTATCTTCCGGCTCTCGCACTCGGTGTGGTGGTTCTGTGGACAGGCTTTTTCGGCTGGGCCAACAGCCAGGCCATGTCCACCGGCGCATCGCCTGCGCAATGGGCCGAATGGATCGGCACCTGGGCTGTCCCGGTTCTGCTGGTGGTGGCGTTGTGGCTGCTGGGCATGCGCAACAGCCAGCGCGAAGCCGGCCGTTTCAACGATGTGGCCCGGTTGCTATCGCAGGAATCGGCCCAGCTTGAAACGCGGCTGGCCACCGTCAACCGCGAGCTTAGCCTGGCCCGCGAATTCATTGCTTCGCAATCGCGCGATCTCGAATCGCTCGGGCGGGTTTCTGTCGAACGCATTTCTCAGCACGCAGACCGCCTTGCGAGCCTGATTCAGGACAACAGCGCACAGGTCGAATCTATTGCCAGTGTCAGCAGCAATGCCTTGGAAAACATGGGCAAGCTGCGCAACGAACTGCCGGTTATCGCCAATTCCGCCCGTGATGTGACCAATCAGATCGGCAATGCCGGGCGGGTGGCGCAGGACCACTTGCAGGAACTGACCAGCGGCTTCCAGCGCATGCACGAATTTGGCGACGCCGCCGAACAGCAGGTGCAAGCGGTCCGGGCGCAAGTCGATGCCGCACTGGCCGCTTTTGCCATGCAGGCCACCAAGCTTGAAGATATCGCCACCGGGCGGTTCGCCGCATTGAACGAGCGCAGCCTTGCTTTCCGCACGGAACTGGATGGGCAGGAAGTGGAAATGCTGGCCGCCATCCGCCGCCGGGCGCAGAGCCTGAGTGACGAGATGGCCGCCGCCCGCGCGCAACTGGCCGATCAGGAAACGCAGTCGCTCGAAGCATTGCGCGCCCATATTGCCGCTCTCAGCGATCGCGTCACCACCTTGGGGCAAGACATTCGCACCAACGAAAACTCGGCGATGACGGCGTGGACGCAGGCGGTGGGCGAACTGGAAACCCGCCTGCACGGCGCGACCGGCGAAATCGCCAGGATCGATGCCCAGGCGCAAGAAGCAGCCGCCGCGAGTCGCGCGCTTTGGGACGATGAGTTCACCCGCCGCCGCGAACGCGCGGAAAGCTGGCAGGCTGAGCAACTGGCCGATACCCGCGAGCACCTTGAAAACCTCGATGCGGCCATCGCCGAACGGCGCGAAGCGCATCTCGCCGCCAGTCACGAAATCGCCCAGCATGCCGATGCCATCACCACGCGGCTGGCGGGCCTTTCCGCCCGGATCGAGGAGATCGGTGCGCAAGGCCATGCCGTTCGCAACGAATTGGGCGAAGCGCTGGCGGCTCTCGGCACCAAGATCGCCACAAGCCGCGATACCGTTGCCGAAACGGATCAGGCCGTTGCCAGCCTGACGGAAGCCAGCGTGCGCCTGCTCGAAATCATTCGCGCCGGCGCCCAGCACAGCCGCGAAGACCTGCCTGCCGCGATCAGCAATGCCGATCAGCATCTCGGCAGCTTCACTGGAAATGTCGAAGCCGTAAACCGACTGATCAGCGATGCGCACGACAAGGGGCGCCTGCTATCCGATTATGTGCAGACCGCGCAGCGCGATGGTGTGTCCGTGATGAAAGAAGTGGAACAGTTCCACGCGACCTTTGCCGCCTATAACGAAGGCCACGCGGAACAACTGGCGCTATTCCGCAACGAACTGGCAGCCCTGGGCAAGGAAAGCGAAGCCTTGGCAGCGGAGCGCGAGCAGCATCTGCGCAACAGCCTGGAGCAACTGGCCGAAGCCACGCGATCGGCCATTTCCAGCCTCGAACAGGATGGCGCGGATGCCGCTGCACGGCTGGCCTCACGCATCGGCGACGACAGTGCGCAAGCCATCGATCGCGCGGTCAGGGCCCGCAGCGCCGAAGCGGTCGGCCAACTCGAACAGGCGGCTGCCCATGCCGCAGGCGTCAGCCGTGAAGCGGCGATCCAGTTGCGCGACCAACTGGCCAAAGTGACCGATCTTACCAATCACCTTGAAATGCGCGTCGCCCGCGCGCGCGAACGCGCGGCAGAGCAGGTCGATAACGATTTCGCCCGCCGGGCCGCCCTGATTACCGAGGCGCTGAATTCCAGCGCCATCGATATCGCCAGGGTTCTCTCCACCGATGTGTCCGATACCGCCTGGGCCGCGTATCTGCGCGGGGATCGGGGTATTTTCACCCGTCGTGCGGTGCGCCTGCTCGACAGCGGCGAAAGCCGGATCGTGAGCGACACTTATCAGAATGACGCCAATTTCCGCGCTCACGTGAATCGCTACGTACACGATTTCGAAGCGATGCTGCGCGAACTCCTGTCCACGCGCGATGGCCATGCGATGAGTGTGACCCTGCTGTCCGCCGATATGGGCAAGCTCTACGTCGCGCTGGCACAAGCCATCGAACGGCTACGGCAGTAATCCGGAAAGCACGCGATTGGGCAGCGATCAATCCCGATACAGGGCGGGTTCGCTATCCATCGCGGGCGGTTTGCCGAAAATGTTCAGATCTTCGGCGGATATCCATCCGTTGAGATAGTTCGCATAGAACAGGCCGCACAGAACAGCGGCAACGACAGCGGCACGCAGCATGTGCAGGCCGGGCCGGAAATGTGCTGGCGCGCTATCCGCCTGGCCGGGAACTTTCTCCACTCCCGCTTCGTCATGCGTGCGCACGCCGAACGGCAGCATGATGAACGCGCTCATCACCCAGAACAGCGCGTAGATGGCCAGAATAGAAGTCCACTTCATGCCAGCATCAACCTTCCGTCAGCAGAACCTTGACCTGCGGTTTCTTGCCTGACCAGCGCTGGGCCGCACGTCGCACGGCAAGACGAGTCGCTTCGATGATCGCTTCCCGATCCTTGCGCGCGCCGCCTTTCAGGCGAGCCAGCGCGGTTCCGGCATCGCTTTCCGCTTCGGCAACGAACGCGGCATAATCTTCGTCCAGCGGCAGGCCCATCGCCGTCACCTGCACCGCGCCCTTGTGATCGATCACCGCGATAACCACGCCATCGCGCGCCATACGGCGGCGCATGGTGATCGCCTCGCCATCGGCGGGAATGATGATATCGCCATCGAGAATGAGCCGCCCGGCGCGCACTTCAGCCAGTTTTCCAGGCTTCCCCGGCGCGAGACGCACGATATCGCCGTTCTTCTGGAACACAGTGCTGGGAATGCCCCTTGCCTGACCAAGCCGCGCCTGTTCCTGCATGTGGCGAATCTCACCGTGCACGGGGACGAGAATCTGCGGGCGCAACCATCCATAAAGCGCTTCCAGTTCCGGCCTGCCTGGATGGCCGGATACGTGGATTTCGCTCTGCCGGTCGGTGACCATGACGATTCCGCGTTCGGCCAGCTTGTTCTGCACCCGGCCGATGGCGATTTCGTTGCCAGGGATCTGCCTGCTGGAGAACAGCACCACATCGCCCGCTTCCAGCCCGATCGGATGGGTATCGTCGGCAATCCGGGCGAGCGCCGCCCGTGCTTCCCCCTGGCCGCCGGTGGCAATGATCAGCACGTCGCCGCGCGGCAGGTCCATCGCCCGGTCGAAATCCACCGTGGGCGGGAAATCGTGCAGATAACCGTTGGCCTGCCCCACTTCGATAATCCGGTCGAGCGACCGCCCGGCGACGCAAAGCTGGCGCCCAGTGACTTTGGCGACATCGCCCAGCGTCTGCAGGCGCGCCACATTGGAAGCGAACGTGGTGACGAGCACTCTGCGTCCGGCATGCTTGCGCACTTCGTCCAGCAACCCTCTGTAAACCGCCCCTTCGGAGCCCGATGCCTCAGGATTGAAGACATTGGTGGAATCGCACACCAGCGCCAGCACCCCGGCATCGCCCAGTTCGGTCAGTTCGATCTCCGTGGCCGGCTCGCCGATCATCGGCTCTTCATCCAGCTTCCAGTCGCCGGTATGGAAAATGCGGCCATAGGGCGTATCGATCAGCAGCGCGTTGCCTTCGGCGATCGAATGGGCCAGCGGCACATAGGTGATATCGAATGGCCCGAGCGCGAAGCTGTCCTGCGTGTCGATCACGTTCAGTTCGATCTGATCGCCATTTCCGGCCTCAGCAAGCTTGTGCCGCACCAGATCCGCGGTGAACGGCGTGGCGTAAAGCGGCACTCCCAGTTCCGCCGCGAAATAGGGCACCGCACCGATGTGGTCTTCGTGTCCATGCGTCAGCACGATGCCGAGCAGATCGTCCAGCCTGTCCTCAATGAACTCCAGATCGGCGAACACCAGTTCGGTGCCGGGATATTCGTTGCTGCCGAAACTCATGCCGAGGTCGACCATCAGCCACTTGCCGTCACACCCGTAGAGATTGACGTTCATGCCGATTTCGCCCGATCCGCCGAGCGCGAGGAAGAGCAATTCGGCTTCGGGCGTGAAATCTTTCTTCATGGTGCGACCGTCCCTGCCCGTTCGGCAAGAATGGCCAGGCCATCCAGAGTCAGTTCTGCATCGACCGCGTCGAAGATATCGGTGCGCTGATCGAACAGGATCGCCAGCCCGCCGGTTGCGATCACTTTCGCAGGGCGGCCAATCTCGTTACGCAGCCGGGCAATAAGGCCTTCCATCATCGCAACGTAACCCCAGAACACCCCGATAAGCATCTGATCTTCGGTGTTCCGGCCGATCACACTGGTCGAACGGGGCGCTTCTATGGCTATACGCGGCAATTTGGCCGTGTTGCCAACCAATGCGTCAAGCGACAGATTGATTCCCGGCACGATGATCCCGCCTTTGTAGGCCCCGTTGAAATCGACCACATCGAACGTCGTGGCAGTGCCGAAGTCGACCACAATCAGGTCCCCGCCATATTTGGCGTGCGCCGCGATGGCGTTCACCGCACGATCCGCGCCCAGAGAACGCGGCTGATCGACATCAATGTGAATGCCCCAGTCGGCGTTCCCTTCGCCCGCAACCAGGGGCACGATACCGAAATAGTTCTGCGACAGGACATTGAGATTGTGCAGCGCCCGTGGAACTACCGTCGAAATGATGATCTGCGTCACCGCTTCGCGCGCGATCCCCTGAATCGCCATCAGTTGCACCAGCCAGACCGCATATTCATCGGCGGTGCGGCGCGGATCGGTGGCGATGCGCCAGCGCGCTTTCAGGTCGCGCCCTTCGAACAGAGCGAAAACGACGTTGGTATTGCCCGCGTCAATGGCAAGAAGCATGGAAGGCACTCCTTCAGGCAAAAACATCGCCAGCGTGAACGACACGGATCGCCCCGTCTGGCAAGCGCAAGCGCAGTGCCCCGTCGGGAGCCAGCCCGGCATAAGCGCCCTGCACCGGTTCCGCCCCCGGTTCATGCACTGTCAGCGGCGTTCCCACGGGGTGAGCCACTGACTGCCAGCGCGACAGCGTCGGTTCAAGGCCATATTGCCGCCAACGCGCACATGCTTCCGCGAAGATAGTGGAGAGCGTGGCCGCAAATCCGTCTCGATCCGGTGCGGGGCCCAGAGCGGAAAGGGCCATAGTCCGCCGGTCGGGCAATTCCGGCGCGCGCGCCAGATTCACCCCGATCCCGACCACGACCGCATCGCCCACACCTTCCAGCAGGATACCCGCCAGCTTGGCCCCGTCGAGCATCAGATCGTTAGGCCATTTCAGAACGAGGCGCGAGGGATCAGGAATGCGGTGGGACACCGCTTCCCACACCGCGATTCCAGCCACGAATGCCAGACTTGGCGCAGGTGGGTCCCCTTCGCCCACATGGACGGCAGTGGAGCCCATGAAATTGCCCGAGCCGTCAAACCATTCCCGGCCTTGCCGCCCGCGGCCCGCCGATTGCCGGTCAGCAATCAGCCAAAAACCTTCGGCGAGGCGTTCGCCGGAATGCAGACGCGCAGCGAGATCGCCGTTGGTGGAACCCGTTTCCGGCAGAATCTCGATCTGCGCGCCCAAATCAGGCCGCGAAGAACAGTGCAGCGGCAGCCTTATCTGCCAGAGTGCCGAGGCATTTGGTCAGCAGATAGCCCAGCGGCGAAACGAACAGCGCAGCAATCGCGAGCAGAGCCCAGTGGACCCAATCGCTCTTGCCCTGGATCGTTTCCGCCGGTTCATCGAAGTACATCACCTTCACCACCTTGATGTAGTAGAAGGCCGAGATGACCGAGGCAGCGATACCGATGACCGCCAACAGGATCAGCCCCGCATCGACGGCGGCCTGGAACACGACGAACTTGCCCCAGAAGCCGAACAGCGGCGGAATACCGGCAAGGCTGAACATCACCGTGGCAAAGCACAACGCCAACCCGGGCCGAGTGTGCGACAAGCCAGCCATATCGGCCAGGGTTTCCCGCTGTTCGCCGTTGGCGTCCTTGAACATCGCCACGGCAACGAAGCCGCCAACCGTCATCGCCACGTAGATGATCATATAGACCAGCATCGCAGATGCGCCCTTGGGCGTTGCCGCCGCAAGGCCGATCAGCAGGAAGCCGACGTTGTTGATCGACGAATAGGCGAGAAGACGCTTGATATTGGTCTGCCCGATCGCACCCAGCGCCCCGACGATGATCGATGCCAGCGCGGCAAAGATCACGATCTGCTGCCAGGCCCCCGTTTGCATACCGAAGGCTTCGAGCGCAACGCGCATCGTCAGCGCCAGCGCCGCGACTTTCGGCGCGGTGGCGAAGAAAGTCGTCACCGGGGTCGGTGCGCCTTCATAGACGTCCGGCGTCCACATGTGGAACGGCACCGCGGAAATCTTGAATGCAAGGCCGGCGAGAACGAAAATGATCCCGAACAGCGCCCCCATCGAAAGCTCGCCCGACAGAGCCGCGCGAATGCCTTCGAAGCTGGTGGTGCCAGTGAAGCCGTAAGTCAGGCTCATACCGAACAGCAGGATGCCCGAAGCCAGCGCGCCCAGCACGAAGTACTTGAGGCCCGCTTCCGCCGAACGGTTATCGTTCCGCAGGAAAGCCGCCAGAACGTAAGCGGCAAGGCTGTTGAGTTCGAGACCGATATACAGCGCGAGCAGATCGGTGGCCGAAACCATGATCCCCATGCCCGCGACGGCAAAGAGCACCAGCACCGAATATTCGGCGCGCATGGCCTGCAAACGTTCGAAATAAGCGGGGGCGATAAGCAGCGCGACACCGGCCGAAGCATAGATCAGCAGCTTGGCGAAAGCAGCAAAGGCATCGACCCGCATTTGGCCGTCGAACACGACCGTATCCGGCCCCATCGCACCGCCGCACAGCAACGGCGCCACAAGGAAGGCGCAAACCGCCAGCGACGCCACTGCAACCAGGCTGATCGCCCGGCTGGCCTTGTCGCCGATCCAGGCCGAAGCCAGCAGGAGCACGAGCCCCGTAACGCTCAGAACGATTTCCGGCGCGACGAGCTTCAGTGAAGCGGCGAAATCCATCAGTGCGCTCCCCCTTCAGGCGCGGCAGGTGCGGCGGCAGCCGCATGGTTGGAATGATCGGCATGATCCGCGGGCTTGGGCGTGCCCAGCTTGAAGCGGGAATCGCTCTGCGGCTCCGCGCGCGAAACGCGGGCATCCAGCGCGGCGATATCCGCCCGCATCGGCGCCAGGAAGCTTTCGGGATAGACGCCCATCCACAGCACCACGGCGGCGATCGAACCGAGCATCACCCATTCGCGGGCATCGATATCCGGCATGGCCGCGGCATCGGCGTTCTTCTGTTCACCGAATATGACCCGGCGATAGAGATACAGCATGTAGGCTGCGCCCAGAATGATGCCGGTGGTGCAGACGGCGGCCGTCACGGTCGACACCTGATAGATACCGGCCAGGCTGAGGAATTCTCCGACAAAGCCGCTCGTCCCCGGCAGGCCGATCGAAGCCATGGTGAACAGCATGAAGAACAGCGCATACTTCGGCATGTTGATTGCCAGACCGCCGTAACGGTTGATCTCACGCGTGTGCAGCCGGTCGTAGATCACCCCGACGCAAAGGAACAGCGCGCCCGACACGAGACCGTGGCTCAACATCACCACCATCGCGCCTTCGAGCCCCTGCACGTTGAACGAGAACAGGCCGATCGTCACGATCGCCATGTGCGCCACGGACGAATAGGCGATGAGCTTCTTCATGTCGCTCTGCACCAGAGCCACCAGCGAGGTGTAGACCACCGCCACCATCGACAGCACGAAGATCAGCCATGCAAACTGGCTCGACGCTTCGGGGAACATCGGCAGGGAGAAGCGAATGAAGCCGTAACCGCCCATCTTCAGCAACACACCCGCCAGAATGACCGAGCCTGCGGTCGGCGCCTGCACGTGCGCGTCGGGAAGCCAGGTATGGACCGGCCACATCGGCATTTTCACCGCGAAGCTGGCGAAGAACGCAAGCCATAGCCAGGTCTGCGCCTGCGGCGAGAAATCGTAGGCCATCAGCGTCGGGATATCGGTCGTACCCGCTTCGTGCGCCATCCACAGCATCGCGATCAGCATCAGCACCGAGCCGAGCAAGGTGTAGAGGAAGAACTTGTAGCTGGCGTAGATCCGGTCCTGCCCGCCCCAGATCCCGATGATGAGATACATCGGAATGAGGCCCGCTTCGAACATGATGTAGAACAGGAACAGATCCTGCGCGGTGAACACGCCGATCATCAGCACTTCCATCAGCAGGAAGGCGGCCATGTATTCGCCGACGCGTTTCTCGACCGATTTCCAGCTCGCGCCGATACAGATCGGCATGAGGAAGACCGAAAGCATGATCAGCATCAGGGCGATGCCATCGATGCCCAGCGCCCAGTTGAAGCCCGCGAACAGCGGAACCCGTTCGACGAATTGCCACTGCGCGCCGCCGATATCGAAATTGGCCCACAACACGATCCCGAGCGCGAGATCGACCAGCGTTGCCAGCAGAGCCAGCACGCGCGCCGCTTTCGCGTCGAGGAAAAGGCAGATGATCCCCGCAACCAGCGGAACGAGGAGCATTACGGAAAGGATGGGGAAACCGGCCATAATCAGCGTACCATCACCCAGCTGATAGCTGCCACGAGACCGAGCAGCATGACCAGCGCATAGCTGTAGAGATAACCCGACTGCACCTTCTGCGCGATCCGGGTGCCTTGTGCGACTGCCCAGGCAGCGCCGTTGGGACCGAACCGGTCGATGATGCCGATGTCGCCCTGCTTCCAGAACACCCGACCGAGCCAGAAGGCGGGACGGACGAACAGGACATTATAGAGCTCGTCGAAATACCACTTGTTGTAGAGGAAAGCGTGAAGCTGGCGGAACTGGGCAACGAATGCCGCGGGGATCGCCGTATTCCGGATATAGGAATTCCAGGCGAGGAACAGGCCGATCAGCATGACCGCCGCCGGGGCAAGCTTCACCCACAGCGGAACTTCATGCATCGCATGCATCAGATGTCCGTCATAAAAGATCGCGCCGTTCCAGAACCCTTCGCTTTCGATGAAAGCGTGATGGAACACGAAACCGGCGAAAATCGCACCGATCGACAGCACCACCAGCGGCGCCAGCATGACCCACGGGCTTTCATGCGGATGATAGCCCGCCGTGCCGTCGCTTGCGCCATGGTGGGCGTGCGCATGGTCATCGTGCCCATGATGGGCGTGATCGCCATGGCCGTGCGCATCATGCACCGCATGCTGGATATGCTCCGACTGTTCCCAACGGGGTTTGCCCCAGAACGTGAGGAACATCAGGCGCCAGCTGTAGAAGCTGGTCAGCAGGGCGGCGAAGATACCGACGAAGAAAGCCACCTGGCCATGCTGCGAACCGCTGGCGAAGGCCGCTTCGAGAATCGCATCCTTCGAATAGAAGCCGGCGAAGCCGAACACGCCCAGCACACCCACGCCGGTGATCGCCAGCGTACCGGCCATCATCGCCCAGAAGGTCAGCGGGATGTGCTTACGCAGGCCGCCGTAATAGCGCATGTCCTGTTCGTGATGCATCGCGTGGATCACCGAACCGGCGCCGAGGAACAGCAGCGCCTTGAAAAACGCGTGCGTGAACAGGTGGAACATCGCCGGGCCATAAGCCCCGACGCCCGCAGCGAAGAACATGTAGCCCAGCTGCGAACAGGTCGAATAGGCGATGACCCGCTTGATATCCCACTGGGTCGTGCCGACAGTCGCCGCGAAGAAGCACGTGGCCGCGCCAACGATCGTGACCACCATCATCGCGACATCGCTCGTCTCAAACATCGGCGAGAGGCGGCAGACCATGAACACGCCCGCCGTCACCATGGTGGCGGCATGAATCAGCGCCGAAACCGGGGTCGGGCCTTCCATGGCGTCGGGAAGCCAGGTGTGCAGACCGAGCTGCGCCGACTTGCCCATCGCGCCGATGAACAGCAGCAAGCACAGCAGCGTCATCGTATCCACGCGGAAACCGAAGAAACCGATAGTTGAACCGGCCATGCCCGGCGCGGCTTCGAGGATTTCGGGGATCGAGGTCGTCTGGAAGACGAGATAGGTCCCGAAAATACCCAGCATGAAGCCGAGATCGCCGACACGGTTGACCACGAAGGCCTTGATCGCCGCCGCACAAGCGGTGGGTTTCTTGAACCAGAAACCGATCAGGAGGTACGAGGCCAGGCCCACCCCTTCCCAACCGAAGAACATCTGCACCAGATTGTCGGCCGTCACCAGCATCAGCATGGCAAACGTGAACAGCGAGAGATAAGCGAAGAAGCGCGGCTGATCCGGGTCTTCGTCCATATACCCCCAGCTATAGAGGTGGACGAGTGCCGAAACGCTGGTGATGACCACCAGCATGATCGCGGTCAGCGTGTCGACGCGCAGCGCCCAGTCGAACGTCAGCGTGCCCGACTGCACCCAGTGCAGCACCGGCACAACGCTCGCCTGCGCGGAACCCGCCACGAACGACAGGAAAATCGGCCAGGACAAAGCACACGACAGGAACAGCGCACCGGTGGTGATGATCTTGGCCGGAACGTTGCCGATCGCCCGATTGCCGAGACCGGCGATGATGGACGCAAGCAAGGGCCCGAAAACGATGATCAGGATGGAGGACACGTTGTTTTACCCCTTCATCCGATTGACATCGTCAACCGCGATGGTGCCGCGGCCACGGAAGTAGATAACCAGGATCGCCAGGCCGATTGCGGCCTCGCCAGCGGCAACCGTCAGCACGAACATGGCGAAGACCTGACCCACCAGATCGCCGAGGAAAGCGCTGAAAGCCACCAAGTTGATATTCACCGCCAGCAGGATGAGTTCGATCGCCATCAGGATCACGATCACATTCTTGCGGTTGAGGAAAATGCCGAGCACGCCGAGCACGAACAGGATCGAACTGACGACGACATAATGTTCGATGCCGATCACAGTTGCACCCCCTTGCCGACTTCGGGTTTCATGTTGATCGTCGCGTCTTCCGGGCGACGGCTGTTCTGCTTGCTGATGTTCTGCGTCCGCGTGCCGGTGCGTTCGCGATGGGTCAGCACGATCGCGCCGATCATCGCCACCAGCAGGATCACGCCCGCGCTTTCGAACAGGAACAGGTAGCGGCTGTAAAGCAGCGCCCCGATGCTTTCGATATTGCTTTCACCCACCAGCGGCGCGGCCAGCCCGTCGGGCGTGCCCAGTTCCAGCGCCCCGGCGCGATAGGCGCCGATGCCCAGCACCATTTCGGCCAGCAGGATCACCGCGATGGCGATACCCAGCGGGAAATTGCGGACGAACCCGGCGCGCAGTTCGGCGAAATCGATGTCGAGCATCATCACCACGAACAGGAACAGCACCGCGACCGCGCCGACGTAAACGATCACCAGCAGCATGGCGATGAACTCGGCGCCGACCAGCACCATCAAGCCGGCCGCGTTGAAGAAAGCGACGATCAGCCAGAGCACCGAATGCACCGGATTGCGCGCCATAATCACCAGCGCCGCCGAAGCGACCACCAGCGTAGCGAAAATATAAAAGGCGATTGCATGGATCATGGAAACGCGAGCCCCCTAGCGATAGGGCGCATCGGCTTCAAGGTTCGCGGCGATAGCCCGCTCCCACTTGTCCCCGTTCGCCAGCAGTTTAGCCTTGTCGTAAAGCAGTTCTTCGCGCGTTTCCGTCGCATATTCGAAATTCGGCCCTTCGACGATCGCATCCACCGGGCAGGCTTCCTGGCAGAAGCCGCAATAGATGCACTTGGTCATGTCGATATCGTAGCGCGTGGTGCGCCGCGAACCGTCCTCGCGCGGCTCGGCCTCGATAGTGATGGCCTGTGCCGGGCAGACCGCTTCGCACAGTTTGCAGGCGATGCAGCGCTCTTCGCCGTTGGGATAACGGCGCAGCGCATGTTCGCCGCGAAAGCGCGGGGAAAGCGGGTTCTTCTCGAACGGATAGTTGATCGTCGCCTTGGGCTTGAAGAAATACTTCAGCGTCAGGGCATGAGCTTTGAGAAACTCCCAAAGCGTGAACGATTTGATGAGCTGGGCAACGCTCATGCCGCGTACCTCGTAAGCATCAGATAACCAGAAATAACCACCACGAAAAACAGGCTCAGCGGCAGGAAGACTTTCCAACCCAGGCGCATGAGCTGGTCATAGCGGAACCGCGGGACAGTGGCTTTCACCCAGCTGAACACGAAGAAGAAGAAGAACGTCTTCAACAGCAGCCAGACGATGCCCGGAACATAATAGAGCGGCGCCCAGTCGACCGGCGGCAGCCAGCCCCCGAAGAACAGCGTCGCGTTGAGCGCGCACATCAGCAGGACGTTGGCATATTCGCCCAGCCAGTAGAGCGCGAACGCCATCGACGAATATTCGGTCTGATACCCGGCGACCAGTTCGGATTCCGCCTCGGTCAGGTCGAACGGCGTACGCGCCGTTTCGGCCATGCTCGAAATCAGGAACAGCACCCAGGCCGGGAACAGCAGCGGATTGAACGCATAGCCGTTGAAGAAGCCGAGCACGTGGCCCTGCTGCAGCTTGACGATATCGTTCAGATTGAACGTCCCCGCCCACAGCACCACGCAGATCAGGATGAACCCGATGGAGACTTCGTAGGAAATCATCTGCGCCGAGGCACGCATCGCGGAGAAGAACGGATACTTCGAGTTCGACGACCAACCGGCCATGATCACGCCGTAAACACCCAGCGAGCTGACCGCGAGAATGTAAAGCAGGCCGACGTTGATATCGGCCAGGATCGCGCCCGAATTGAACGGGATCACCGCCCAGGCCAGCAGGGCCACGGTGAACGTCACGATCGGCGCGAGCACGAACAGGCCCTTGTTCGCGGCGCTCGGGACGATGGTTTCCTGGAGGAAGACTTTCAGGCCATCCGCAAAGGATTGCAGCAGACCCCACGGGCCGACCACGTTCGGGCCACGGCGCAGCGCCATCGCCGCCCAGATCTTGCGATCCGCGTAGATGACCATGGCCACGGCCAGCATCACCGGCAGGGCGATCAGCAAGATCCCGCAGATCGTGGCAACGAACCACGCCCATTCGTAGGACATGCCGAGGTTCTGGAAGAAAGCGGTCATTCCGCAGCCTCCGGCAATTGCTCACCATGCAGCAGTTCGGCAGAACATTGCTGCATCGTCGCGCTGGCGCGCGCGATCGGGTTGGTCATGTAGAAATCCTTGATCGGATAGGCGTCAATCGTACCCGAAGCCTCGCCGCCACCGGCCGGAAGCGAGCCGTAATCGGCCAGCCCTTCCTCGCCCAGCGCGGGAACTTCGGCGATCATCGCAGCCTGCAATTGCGCGAAGCTGTCGAACCCGACCGAAACGCCCAGCGCATCGGCCAGCGCGCGCAGGATCGTCCAGTCCTCGCGGGCATCGCCCGGCGCGAAGACCGCCTTTTCCGCATATTGCACGCGGCCTTCGGTGTTGACGTACGTGCCGGTCTTTTCGGTGTAGGCTGCGGCGGGCAGGATGATATCCGCCGCATGGGCGCCCTTGTCGCCATGATGGCCGATATAGACCTTGAGCGAACCGGCGAAGGTGGAGAAATCCACCTCGTCGGCACCCAGCGCGAGCACGACTTTCGGCTGCGCGGCAACGATATCCTTGATCCCGCCCTTCTGCGCATAGCCGAGCATCAGCCCGCCCATGCGCGATGCCGCCATGTGCAGGACGTTGAAGCCGTTCCAGCCATCGCGGACCAGATTATACTTCCCAGCCAGCGCGAGCAGCGGACCGAGAGCCCCCTTGCCGAGACCCGCGCCACCCAGAACGATGGCAGGCCGTTCAGCCTTTTCGAACGCTTCGGCGACATCCGCAGGCAGCTTGCCGAGAACCGCCAAATCGTTGCCGAGGAACTGCGCCGGATAGGTCGTTTCCCATTCAGGCCCGACGATGAACACCTTGGCGCCACGTTTGACCGCCTTGCGCAGGCGTACGTTGACCAGCGGCGCTTCCCAGCGGACCTGACTGCCGACGATCAGGATCGCATCAGCGGTTTCGATCCCGGCGAAAGTGGAGTTGAAATTCACCGCCGCAAGGTTCGAGACATCGTAATCGAGGCCCGTCTGCCGGCCTTCGAGCAGATCCGAACCCAGCGCGCCAAGCAGCTTCTGCGCCGCGAACATGGTTTCGCAATCGACCAGATCGCCGGCAATCGCCGCGATGTTCTTGCCCGGCTGCGCGGCCGCGATGGCCTGGAAGGCATCGTTCCAGCTTGCCTGCTCCAGCTTGCCGGAGCCGTTGCGCACCCACACCTTGTCGAGGCGGCGGCGGGTCAGGCCATCGACCTGATAGCGACCCTTGTCGCTCAACCATTCCTCGTTCACGTCATCGTTGATGCGCGGCAGGATACGCATGACTTCGCGGCCCCGGCTGTCGAGGCGAATGTTCGACCCGACAGCATCCGACACGTCGATCGACAGCGTCTTCTTCAGTTCCCAAGGCCGCGCTTCGAAAGCGTAAGGCGCGCTGGTGAGCGCACCGACCGGGCACAGATCGATCACATTGGCCGACAGCTCATGCTTGGCCGCCTGCTCCAGATAAGTCGTGATCTGCATGTTTTCGCCGCGATAGAGCGCGCCGATTTCATCCACGCCCGCGATCTCTTCCGAGAAACGAACGCAGCGCGTGCAATGGATGCAGCGCGTCATCGTCGTCTTGATGAGCGGCCCCATATTCTTTTCGGTGACGGCGCGCTTGTTCTCGTCATAGCGCGAAGCACCGCGGCCATAGGCAACCGACTGGTCCTGCAAATCGCATTCGCCGCCCTGATCGCAGATCGGGCAATCGAGCGGGTGGTTGATAAGCAGGAATTCCATCACCCCTTCCCGCGCCTTCTTGACCATTTCGGAATCCGTGCGGATTTCCTGGCCATCGGCGGCGGGCAGCGCGCAGCTTGCCTGCGGCTTGGGCGGTCCGGGCTTCACTTCGACCAGACACATCCGGCAATTGCCGGCAATCGACAAGCGTTCGTGGTAGCAGAAACGGGGGATTTCCTTGCCCGCGGCTTCGCAGGCCTGCAGGACGGTCGCGCCTGCAGGAACCTCGATTTCCTGACCATCTACGGTAACTTTAGGCATTATTCGGTGGCCTCCCGCACGTTTTCGGCGATCCGGCGTTCAAGTTCGGGGCGGAAGTGGCGGATCAGGCCCTGGATCGGCCACGCCGCGGCATCGCCCAGCGCGCAGATCGTGTGGCCTTCCACCTGCTTGGTCACCTGTTGCAGCATGTCGATTTCCTCGACCGCGGCATCACCGGTGCGCAGCCGTTCCATCACCCGCCACATCCAGCCCGTGCCTTCGCGGCACGGCGTGCACTGGCCGCAGCTTTCATGCTTGTAGAAGTAGCTGATGCGACTGATCGCACGGACGATATCGGTCGACTTGTCCATCACGATGACAGCCGCCGTGCCGAGGCCCGAACCGACTTCCTTCAGCCCGTCGAAATCCATCGGCGCGTCCATGATCTCTGCCGCCGGCACCAGCGGAACCGACGAGCCACCGGGGATCACCGCCAGCAGATTGTCCCATCCGCCACGAATGCCGCCGCAGTGCTTTTCGATCAGTTCGCGGAACGGGATCGACATCGCTTCTTCGACCACGCACGGTTTTTCAACATGGCCCGAAATCTGGAACAGCTTCGTGCCCTTGTTGTTTTCCCGCCCGAAGCCGGCAAACCATGCCGCGCCGCGCCGCATGATCGTGGGGGCAACGGCAATCGATTCCACGTTGTTGACCGTGGTCGGGCAGCCGTAGAGGCCCGCGCCCGCCGGGAACGGCGGCTTGAGACGGGGCTGCCCCTTCTTGCCTTCGATGCTTTCGATCATCGCGGTTTCTTCACCGCAGATGTAAGCGCCCGCGCCGCGATGGACGAAGACATCGAAATCGTAGCCCGAACCCGACGCGTTCTTGCCGATCAGGCCCGCGTCATACGCTTCGCGCACTGCCGCAAACAACGTTTCCGCCTCGCGGATATATTCGCCGCGAATGTAGATGTAGGCCGCACGCGCGCCCATGGCGAAACCGGCCACCAGCGCGCCTTCGATCAGCTTGTGCGGATCGTGGCGGATGATTTCGCGGTCCTTGCACGAACCCGGCTCGGATTCGTCGGCATTGATGACGAGGAAGCTGGGACGGCCATCCTTGCTTTCCTTGGGCATGAAGCTCCACTTCATCCCGGTGGGGAAGCCCGCACCGCCACGGCCACGCAGACCGGACGCCTTGATTTCCTCGATAATGGCATCCCGCCCCTTGGCGAGAATGTCCTTGGTGTTGTCCCAATCGCCCCGCGCCTGGGCAGCGGCGAGATTCCACGGCTGATAGCCGTAGAGATTGGTGAAAATGCGATCCTTATCAGCGAGCATGGCTTACCACTCCCCCCGATAATCGTGATTGGCACTGACCATTTCTTTCAGCGTCGTGGGCCCACCCACCGGCTCCACCGTATGGCGGCCGGGTTCCTGCGTACCGGCCTTGGGCGTTTCGCCCCGCGCCAGCGCATCGAGCACCGCATCCATCCGTTCGGCAGTGAGATCTTCGTAATTGTCGTCGTTGATCTGGACCATCGGCGCGGAAGCGCAGTTGCCCATGCATTCGACTTCGGTCAGCGTCCACATGCCGTCTGCCGTGGTATGGCCCTTCGTCATCCCACGCGCCTTGCAGGTGGCGAGGATATCGTCGCTGCCACGCAGCATGCACGGCGTCGTGCCGCAGACCTGCACATGATAGCGGCCGACCGGCACAAGGTTGTACATGGTGTAGAATGTCGCCACTTCGACCACGCGAATGATCGGCATGTCGAGATAGGACGCGACATATTCCATCACCGGGATCGGCAGCCAGCCTTGCGTGTTCGTTTCCGCACCCACCTGGCGCTGGGCAAGGTCGAGCAGCGGCATCACGGCCGAGCGCTGCCGCCCTTCGGGATAGCGGGCGATGATTTCCTTCGCCTTTTCCGCGTTTTCCGCGTTCCAGGCGAACTGCCCCCAGCGCGCGCGCAGATCGGGTGTATCAGGTTCGAGATAACGGTCAGCCATTAGCGAACGAACTCCACACGAGAGCACTTGTCGCCCTCGAAACTGTAGATCGCGATGACATCGAACGGTTCGGCATCGTTCGAGCGCCACACCCGTTCAAGAAACACGACATAATTGCCAAGCGCTTTGCGATCGACGATTTCGGCGCGGTTTTCGGGAAACTCGGCGAACATCGCCCTCAATCCCGAGCGCACGCCTTCCTTGCCCTCACGCGCCACCGCGCCGCGATAGGCGCCTTCACAGGCGTCGTCCGTCATCAGCGTGACGTATGCATCGGCATCCTGCGCATTGTAGTGCGCGATCATCTGCTCTGCGATGGCGAGGTAATCAGCCACGGGCCAGTCTCCGCTCGATAAAACGCCCGACATAGACACCGATCGTTCCGGCGAAAGCGGTCGAAACCACTTCCTTCACCGACGAGGCGCCATGGAAGGCCAGAAGGTACGCGGCGACCGCCGAAGCGAAAGCCGCGAACACCAGAACCAGAATGAAAATTTCGCGAAGGATCACCGGTCACACTCCCCGAACACGATATCCATCGCGCCGAGAATGGCGGTCGCATCGGGCAGCATGTGGCCCTTGCTCATGAAATCCATCGCCTGAAGGTGGCTGAACGCCGTCGGGCGAATCTTGCAGCGATACGGCTTGTTGGAACCGTCGCTGACCAGATAGACCCCAAATTCGCCTTTCGGGCTTTCCGTGGCGACATAGACTTCGCCGGCCGGCACGTGGAAGCCTTCGGTGTAGAGCTTGAAGTGATGGATCAGCGCTTCCATCGACTGCTTCATTTCACCACGCTTGGGCGGCGAAACCTTGCGGTCGGTCGATGCGATCGGGCCATCGGGCATCTGCTGCAGGCACTGCTTCATGATGCGGGCCGACTGGCGCACTTCTTCCACACGCACCATCATCCGGTCATAGCAATCCGAATTGGTGCCGACCGGAACTTCGAAATCCATCCGGTCATAGACATCGTAAGGCTGGCTTTTGCGGATATCCCAGGGAATGCCCGCCGCGCGGATCATCGGGCCGGAAAAGCCCCATGCCAGCGCGTCTTCCTTACTCACTTTGGCGATATCGACGTTGCGCTGCTTGAAAATGCGGTTGTCGACGAACAGGCTCATCGCATCTTCGAACAGTTCCGGCAGGCGCGTGTCGAGCCAGTCGGCGATGTCGGTCAGCAGCTTGAGCGGAACATCCTGATGCACCCCGCCCGGCCGATACCATGCACTGTGCATGCGCGCGCCCGATGCGCGTTCGAAGAAATTGAGGCAGTCTTCGCGGATTTCGAACAGCCACAGGTTCGGCGTCATCGCACCCACGTCCATGATGTGCGAACCGATGTTCATCATGTGGTTGCAGATGCGGGTCAGTTCCGCGAACAGAACACGCAGATACTGGGCGCGCAGCGGCACTTCCAGATTGAGCAGCTTCTCGATCGCCAGAACGTAGCTGTGCTCCATGGCGAGCGGCGAACAATAATCGAGCCGGTCGAAATAGGGCAACGCCTGGAGATAGGTCTTGTGCTCGATCAGCTTTTCGGTGCCGCGATGCAGCAGGCCGACATGCGGATCGATCCGTTCGATCGTTTCGCCATCCAGTTCCATGACCATGCGCAACACGCCGTGCGCGGCCGGATGCTGCGGGCCGAAGTTGATCGTGTAATTGGTGATGACTTCATCGCCGGTGGTCGGCGACTGCTCGAGAGTCAGCCCGCTCACTTCGCCTCTCCTTCGGCCTTTTCATCGCCCGGAAGGACGTATTGCGCCCCTTCCCACGGGCTCATGAAATCGAATTGGCGCAGGTCCTGCGGCAGTTCGACCGGTTCATAGACGACACGCTTTTCCTCTTCGGAGTAGCGTAGCTCCACATAACCGGTGAGGGGGAAATCCTTGCGGAACGGATGCCCTTCGAACCCATAGTCGGTCAGAATCCGGCGCAGATCGGTGTTGCCAGCGAAGACCACGCCATAAAGGTCGAACACTTCGCGTTCGAGCCATCCAGCATTGGGCCACAGCGTCGTGACCGTGGGCACCGGTGTCGTTTCCGCCGCGCGGACTTTCACCAGCAGCCGATGATTTTTCGTCACCGACAGCAGTATATAGACGACTTCGAAACGCTCGGCCCGCGCGGGGTAATCCACCCCGGCGATTTCCATGAGCTGCTGATATTCGAACTCGTCCCGCAACTGGCGCAGCACCGTTTCGATGCTGTCGCGCTCGACGGTGAGCACGGTTTCGAAATGCTCTTGCTTGAGCGCGAGGAGATTGACCCCCAGCGCTTTCGTCAGCGCGTCGGCCAGTCCGTCGACCGGCGCGATCCGGGGGGCAGCGTGCAGAACCTGTGCCATGGTCAACGCTCCAACGTGCCTTCGCGGCGGATTTTCCGCTGCAACTGCATCACGCCATAAAGCAGCGCTTCCGAAGTCGGCGGGCAGCCGGGGATGTAGATATCGACCGGCACGATACGGTCACACCCGCGCACCACCGAATAGCTGTAGTGGTAGTAGCCACCGCCGTTGGCGCAGCTGCCCATCGAAATCACATACTTCGGATCGGACATCTGATCGTACACGCGGCGCAGTGCGGGCGCCATCTTGTTGCACAGCGTGCCCGCGACGATCATCACATCGCTCTGCCGCGGCGAGGCGCGCGGGGCAGCGCCGAACCGTTCGAGATCGTAGCGTGGCATGTTGGCGTGGATCATTTCCACCGCGCAGCAGGCCAGACCGAACGTCATCCACCAAAGCGAGCCGGTGCGCGCCCACTGGAACAGTTCTTCCGTGGTGGTGACGAGAAAGCCCTTGTCGCTCACCTCGGCATTGAGGCTGTCGAAGAAGGCCTGGTCAGGCAGCGTCTGAGCGGCCTTTGCGGGTTCGATCACTCCCATTCGAGTGCTCCCTTCTTCCAAGCATAGGCAAAGCCGACAATCAGTTCCCCGAGAAAGATCATCATCGTGATCCAGCCCGGCCAACCGGTCAGATCGAGGCTGACCGCCCAGGGAAACAGGAATGCGGCTTCGAGGTCAAAAATAATGAACAGGATCGCCACGAGATAGAAGCGCACGTCAAACTGGCTGCGCGAATCCTCGAACGCGGGGAAGCCGCATTCATATTCGCTCAACTTGTCCGCCGTCGGATTGCTGGTGCCGGTGAGGTACGACACCCCGATAGGCAGGAAGACGAACAGCGCCGAGAGCGCCAGCGCAATGCCGAGGAATATCAGGATCGGCAGATATTGTGTGAGATCGAGCACTCTACAGTCCTTTTGGGGCTGACTCGTATGCAACCGGGGATACGGTGCGCCCTAGTCGCCCCTTCCCGCAGGTGCAAGAGGGGGATGGTTCCTTTTCACCCCGGAATTCCGCCATTTTGCGAGCGATTCTCAATTTGTCATCGGTGCGACGGAGAGTTACATCTTGTTGGGCCATCCGGCCCACAAACTCTGCGAGGTTCCCATGCCCCAGTTTTCCGCGCAAGATCCTGTCGTCATCCTCTCCTATGCCCGCACCCCCATGGGCGGCATGCTCGGCGTTTTGTCCGAGGCTGGTTCGACCGAACTCGGGGCGACGGCGGTGCGCGCGGCGGTAGACCGCGCGGGCATCGCCGATGAAGCGGTCGACCGGGTCTATATGGGATGCGTCCTGCCCGCCGGGCTCGGCCAGGCCCCTGCCCGCCAGGCGGCGTTGAAGGCCGGACTGCCCAAGTCGGTGCAGGCGACCACCGTAAGCAAAGTGTGCGGATCGGGCATGCAGGCGGTCATCATGGCGTCCGAAACGCTGGCCGCGGGCTCTGCCGACGTGATCGTGGCAGGCGGCATGGAAAGTATGAGCAACGCGCCGTATCTGCTGAAGAAGCATCGCGCAGGCGCACGGGCCGGGCACGATACCGCTTATGACCATATGTTCCTCGATGGGCTGGAGGATGCCTATCAGGCGGGCACGGCGATGGGCGCTCTCGCGCAGGATATGGCGGACCGGTATCAACTGACGCGGGAAGAGCAGGATGCTTACGCGGTCGAATCCCTGCGCCGGGCCAACGCAGCGATCGCAAGCGGCGCTTTTGCCGATGAAATCGCCCCGGTGACGATCAAGGGCCGCAAGGGCGAAACCGTGGTCGACACGGACGAACAGCCCGGCAAGGGCCGCCCGGACAAGATTCCCACGCTCAAGCCCGCATTCGCCAAAGATGGCACGATCACAGCCGCCAGTTCCAGTTCGATTTCGGACGGTGCGGCCGCCCTGGCTCTCACTCGTGCGAGTGCGGCATCAGCACGAGGGCTGACGCCGGTGGCCAGGATCGTCGGCCTTGCCGCCCATTCGCAAGAGCCCGCCGCGTTCAGCACTGCCCCGGTGGGCGCAATCGCCAAAGTCCTCGATCAGGCAGGATGGAGCGTGGAGGATGTCGATCTGTTCGAAATCAACGAGGCGTTCGCCTGCGTCACCATGTTCGCCATGCGCGATCTTTCCATCCCGCACGACAAGGTCAACGTCCATGGCGGGGCAACGGCGCTGGGGCATCCGATCGGGGCCAGCGGCGCGCGCATTATCACGACTCTGATCGGGGCCTTGAAAGCGCGCGGGCAGACACGCGGGGTCGCCAGCCTGTGCATCGGCGGCGGAGAAGCCACGGCGGTGGCCATCGAACTGCTTTGAGATTGAGAGCCCTGAGCGCGCAGCGCGCAATCAGGGCTCGCCCGCGCCCCACAGGCGGCTTTGCGGAATCCAGCCTTTCCGGCCCGCCACATCGAGCAGGCACCACCTGTCTTCGCATTTCCCGAGTTTGCCGACCACGCCCGGCTCGGCGTTCCACATCAGCTTGCCGTCGGCCTCAGGATCGGCCCGCATCGGCGCCACCCCCTTGCCGATGACGATCGCCGTCCGTTCCGGGCTCAGGAACCGGGCGATGACCCACCCGCGGTCGCCATCGACGTCTTCCACGAAACGCCACCCTTCCTTGAGACGCAGCACTTTCAGCGGAAGGTGGGGCCGCCTGTAAACCCAGTCGATGTTGTAGGATTCGCTGGGCCCCACCCGCATATTCACCCGTTCGACCCGGATCGATGCCCAGTAGGGCGTTTCCCGATCCTGCGCCGCCGCAGGCCCTGCATGGCCGAGCATGATGACGACAAGCGCGAACAAGGTGGATTTGACAGGAAAGGGCCGCATTTCGATAGCCATAGCGCCACGTCCGCACGCACTGCAAGCCATGTGATGCAGCATTCCCCACAGGCGGTACAGCATGCCGCCAAGCGGACGCTTGACCGGCGCCACTCGCCGGGCCTAGCGCATCATGTCATGAGTGACACAGCGCCCCCTTCCGCCACGCCGAGCGAACCGAGTCGGCACTTCCCCGGCAAACCGCGCGTCGTCGTCACCCGCCGCCTGCTGCCTTCCGTGGAAGCGCGTATGAGCGAACTGTTCGACGTCACGCTCAACACCGGCGACCGGGTGATGAGCCGCGATGATCTGATCGCGGCCATGCAGAACTGCGAAGTGCTGGTGCCGACAGTGACCGACCGGATCGACGAAGCGATGATCGCCGCGGCGGGGGACAGTCTCGGCCTGATCGCCAGCTTCGGCGCGGGCACCGATCACATCGATGTGGCGGCCGCGTGGCGCAGACGCATTATCGTGACGAACACGCCGGGCGTTTTCACCGAAGACACGGCCGACACCGCCATGGCCCTGATTCTGACCGGGCCGCGCCGCTTCGCCGAAGGGATCGCCACGTTGCGCCAGGGCAAATGGCCCGGCTGGGGCCCTTCCTTCATGCTCGGCCATCGCATCGGCGGCAAGCAACTCGGCATTATCGGCATGGGCCGCATCGGGCAAGCCGTGGCCCATCGCGCTCGCGCGTTCGGCCTCGATATCGTCTATCACAACCGCCACCGGTTGCCCGAAGCGGTCGAGAACATGCTCGGCGCGCGCTACGAACCCGATCTCGACCGTTTGCTCGCGCAATCCGATATTCTCACCGTCCATTGCCCGGCCACCGCCGAAACCTACCATCTGCTCGATGCGCGGCGGATCGGCCTGATGAAGCCCACCGCGTTTCTCGTGAACACCGCGCGCGGCAACATCATCGACGAAGAAGCGCTGATCGATGCCCTGACCAACCGCCGGATCGGCGGTGCGGGTCTCGATGTCTATACCGGCGAGCCGAATATCGACCCCCGCTTCGTCGCCCTGCCCAACGTCCTTGCCCTGCCGCACATGGCCAGCGCCACGATCGAGGGGCGCGAAGCGTCCGGGGAGAAAGTGATCACCAATATCCGCTTCTGGGCGGATGGGCACCGCCCGCCCGATCAGGTTCTGGAAGGGCTGGTCTGATTACGGGACATCTCGCCAACACCGCCTTGCCGCGCGCAGGGGTTGTTGCTTAGGTAGCTCAAGCATATGCGTCCCCCGGGGCAGGACGCGCCAGAGGGGGACGCATGATACGCAAATTCGGACCGGCAGCCGCCGCGCTATCGCTGGGCTGGGCCAGCATGGCCGCCGCGCAAAGCCCCTACGCCGCCGTCAACGACAGCGGCGACACTGCCTGGGTCCTCATCGCGGCGATCATGGTTCTGCTCATGGCGCTCCCCGGCATGGCCCTGTCCTATTGCGGCCGGGTGAGAGCCCGGAATGTCCTGGCTACGGCCCTGCAAGGCGCCGCCGTGGTGGCCGCAGTCTCGGCCCTGTGGGTCGCGCTCGGATATACGCTGGCGTTCGGCCCGGTCGTGAACGGCTGGATCGGCGGCGGCAGTTCCTGGATGCTCAACAATCTCGGCAATGTCCGGGTGGGGCTGGCTATCCCGGAAAGCACATTCGCCCTTTTCCATCTGGCCCTGGCCGCTTTCGCAGCGGCGCTGATGGTCGGCGCATGGGTCGAACGCGCGCGTCTCGGCTGGGTCGTGATCTTCTGCACGCTGTGGAGCGTGCTGATCTATGCCCCCATCACCCACTGGATCTGGGGCCACGGCTGGATGGCCGCCCGGCTGGGCGTGCTCGATTTCGCGGGCGGCCTGACGATCCATGCCACGGCGGGCACCTCCGCGCTTGTCGTCGCGCTTCTGCTCGGGCGGCGGCGTGGCTTCCCGCAAACCGCCTTTTCCGCTTATGCCCCTGCCTTGTCCCTGGCCGGGGGGCTGCTCCTGTGGATCGGCTGGCTTGGCCTCGCCGGCGGCGCCGCGCTGGCCGCCAATGACGATGCTTCCGCCACGATCATCAACACGCACGTTTCCGCTTGTCTCGCGGCTTTGACGTTCCTTCTGATCGAACGGATCGCCGCCGGGAAAATCTCCATGGCCGGGTTCGCCAAGGGTGCGCTGGCGGGGCTGGTTGCGATCACCCCCGCGGCAGGTTTCGTTTCCCCCGGCGGCGCGATGCTGATCGGCGTGGCCAGCGCCGTGCTGTGCCGGGGCGCGATTGGATTGGTGAAGCACAAGCTGCATATCGACGATTCCCTCGACATCTTTTCTATCCATGGCGTCGGCGGGGTGTTCGGCTCGATCGCTCTCGCGATCTTCCTGGCACCGGAACTGGGCGGCACCGGCTATGCCCCGGGCATGGGCATGGCCAGCCAGTTGACCGCGCAGGCAGTGGCGTCGGCTCTTGTCGTGCTGGTGTCGGCGGTCGGCTCTGCGATCATCGCGCTGGGCATTTCACTGTTTCTGCCGATGCGCGTGAGCGAAGCGCAGGAAAACGAAGGGCTCGATGCCGCATTTTGGGATGCTGCCCGGCAGGATTGATCCTGCACGTATCGCCGTCCAGCCTGCCTTGAATGGCCGGCGACAAGGGGAACCATCCGCGAGCGGTTGACGCAGAACGGCGCGAAAGTGCGCCTTCTTCGCCCCTGATGCGACCCAAACCGCCGCCACGCCCGGAACGCTTGTGATCTACCAATATCCTGAAAAATAGGAATATCTGGCAGAAACCGCCACCATCGCGCCCTTTCCGCCGATCACCACGCGTCATGCATGGTGTGTGACTTTTCACGCCGGTATTATGATACCGGAAAAGCGGCAAGATCGCGGCGGGCGCAGGGCTGACGGAAAGCCGGGAAAACGGAAGATATGCGCATGACATCGCACAGGATAAGCCACGTTTCGCGCGTGTAGGAAAGATCTATCGCATGGTGTGTTTTTGGACCGTGCGATCAGCGCACTACAAGGCGACTGTCTTGTTTGCCAATACCAATTGCCCGGACACCAATCCCGCTCAGCCTGAGCCCGTCGAAGGCTGCGCACCCAAAGTGTGGCTAGCACTTTCCAGAGCAGGAGGCTGCTGTTGCGTGCAGCCTTCGACGGGCTCAGGCTGAGCGGATGGGGTATTTGAAACGAGACAATCGCTCACGAAAAAATCACCCACGAAAAAGGAGCGACGGCCCGGCCATCGCTCCTTTCCGAATGCGCTGCGAGTGACTGGCCGGTGTGCGGCCGTGCACCCTGCCCCGATCAATCGCCGGTCAGGATCCTGTCGACCAGTTCCTTCACGGTGGGCGTGAAATTGTTCGAATAGAATGGGTCCTGCTTGAAACGATAGGCGGCATGGCCCGCGAACATCAGGTTGCGTTCCACATCGTCGCCATGGGCGATATCCTGCAAGGTCTTCTGAATGCAGAAGCTGCGCGGATCGGCCAGGCGCCCGGTGGTGTAATCGTCATAGTCCTTCCATGACGAGAAACCGCAATGCGACAGGCAACCCATGCAGGCGGCCTGATCTTCACGGATCGTGTTCCGTTCTTCCGGCGTCACGAAGATCACCGTATCGTCGGGCGTCCGCAGCGCTTCGGTAAAGCCTTCCGCCGCCCAGGTGCGGGCCCGCTGGAGATCGGCCGGGGCGACCCAGAAATTCTTGCCTTTCACGCCCACATCGAGCTGCACCGTGTGTGCGCCCGCTTCCACCCGGGAATAGGGAATCTGCCGTTCGCTGCGCGCTTCGAGATTGCGCAGGAACGGATTGCGCACCGCCGAGCTATAAAAGCCGGTGGGCGAGAAGCGGTGCAGCAGGACATCGCCCGGCTCCAGCGTGCGCAGGCGGTCTTTCCAGCCTTGCGGGATCGGGCTTTCCTGCGTCAGCAGCGGGCGAGTGCCGAACTGGAAAGCGATCGAACCCAGTTCCGGGTTGTCGATCCAGTCCTGCCATTCGCGCAGGAACCAGACGCCGCCGGCCATCACGATCGGCACGCTGTCGGCAATCCCTTCGGCCCGCATGGTGTCGCGCAGCGCTTTCACCCGGGGAAAGGGATCTTCCGGCTTTGTCGGATCTTCGGCATTGGACAGGCCGTTGTGGCCGCCGGCCAGCCACGGGTCTTCATAGACGACCGCCGCCATGAGATCGGCAACCTTGCTGTAAGCCCGCTTCCACAGCGCGCGGAACGCGCGCGCGGAACTGATGATGGGGAGATAGGCCACATCGTGCCGCGCGGCGATTTCGGCCAGCTTATAGGGCATCCCCGCCCCGCAGGTGACACCCGTCACCAGACCGCGGGTCTGTTCGAGAATGCCTTCGAGCACTGTCTGGGCGCCGCCCATTTCCCACAGCACGTTGATATTGATCGCGCCTTTGCCCCCGGCGATATCGTAGGCGCGCTTCACCTGTTCCACGCCGCCATCGATGGCGTAGCGGATCAGTTGTTCGTGCCGTTCGCGCCGGGTCAATTGCTCGTAGATCTGGGGGATGATCTTGCCCTCGGCATCGTAGCTGTCGGCGTTGACCGCGCTGACCGTGCCGATACCGCCCGCCGCCGCCCAGGCGCCGGAGCTCGTATGATTGGTCGCAGATACGCCCTTGCCGCCTTCAATCAGCGGCCAGACTTCGCGACCGCGATATACAATTGGCTGCAACCCCTTGAATGACATTCTCTTTCCTAACCAAACGAGCCGCGTCAGGCGGCTGTAGCATTTTTCACGACGCCGGATTGGCGACAGGGGACTATATCTTTCGGCGCGGGCGATTTTCCCGTCGCTTCGAACTGCGCATAATACCCTGCCAGTTCCGGCTTGCGAACAAATTCAACCAGACGGAAGCCGACGCTCGAAAATTCACAGAACAGCAGATGCGGATCGATTCCATGCTGATCGGTCGGCCGGTCGACATCGACCACGATCACCTGCCCGCCAGCGCGCAGCGCCGGGCGCAACCGCCAGAGAAAGGCGTAAGGCTCGGCCACTTCGTGATACATGTGCACGAGAAAAATCCGGTCGAAGCTGTTTTCCGGCAATTGCGGATCGTCCGGTTCGCCATGCTTGATCGAAACATTGTCGAGCCGTTCGCGCTCCACCCGGGCGCCGAGCTTCTTCAACGCGGCTTGATCGATGTCCTGCCCCAGAACACGCCCGCGCGGCCCGACCCGTTCGGCCAGACGAACGGTATAGTACCCTTCCCCCGCGCCGATATCGGCAATGCTCATCCCCTTGCTGATGCGGGCGAGGTCCATCACCGTGGTCGCCTCGCGCCGGTCATCGCGCGCCTGTTCCGATGTGGCGCCGGTGTTACCGGCCTGGGAGACCGGGCGATCCGCCCGTGGGAAATCCCGCGATGTCTCCGCGCGGTCGGCATTCTCGTCCGCTGGCTGACAGGCAGCCAGGGACAACAATGCCGCAGCGCAAAGGGCGCGGGCCGGTATCACTCGACGTCCTCGACCTCGACAGCTTCGCCCGTCACCCGCTGGGCCAGCGCCGCGGCCATGAACTCGTCGAGTTCACCGTCGAGCACATCGTCGGGGCTGGTGGAAGTCACACCGGTCCGCAGGTCCTTGACCATCTGGTAAGGCTGCAGAACGTAGGAACGGATCTGGTGCCCCCAACCGATATCGGTCTTGGAAGCATGTTCCGCGCTGGCCGCTTCTTCGCGCTTGCGCATTTCCTCTTCGAACAGCCGCGCCTTCAGCATGTTCATCGCGATTTCGCGGTTCTTGTGCTGCGAACGGTCGATCTGGCTGGCCACAATGATGCCGCTCGGCCCGTGCGTGATGCGCACGGCGGAATCGGTGGTGTTCACGTGCTGCCCGCCCGCGCCCGATGCGCGATAGGTGTCGATCCGGAGATCGGCGGGGTTGATATCGATATCGATATCGTCGTCGATCACGGGATAGACCCAGATCGAGCTGAAGCTCGTATGACGGCGCGCCGAACTGTCATAGGGGCTGATCCGCACCAGACGATGCACGCCGCTTTCGGTCTTGGCATAGCCATAGGCGTTTTCGCCTTTGAGCAGCAGCGTGGCGGATTTGATACCCGCCTGTTCACCGGCATGATAATCGACCAGTTCCACCTTGTACCCGCGCCGTTCCGCCCAGCGGGTGTACATCCGCTGCAGCATTTCGGCCCAGTCCTGGCTTTCGGTGCCGCCCGCGCCGGCGTGGATTTCGAGATAGGTGTCGTTCGCGTCCGCTTCGCCCGACAGTAAGGCCTGCACTTTGTCGGCGTCGGCCCGCTGCGCGAGCTTTTCAAGCGTGGCCAGGCCTTCCTCGACCACCGCATCGTCACCCTCGGCCTCGCCCATTTCGATGAATTCGATGGCATCGGCCATTTCCTGCCCGATCTCGTTGACCGTGCCGATCGATCCTTCGAGCCGCCGCCGTTCGCGCATGATCGCTTCCGCCTGTTTGGGATCGTCCCACAAGGTCGGGTCTTCAACGCGCGCGTTCAACTCATCGAGACGACGCAAGGCGCGGTCCCAGTCGAGCGACCGGCGAACCAGAGCCAGAGCGGCTTCGATGCGATCTATTTGGGCCTGCCCTTCGGCACGCATGGCTGTTCAACTCCGTCAGTATCGGGGCCCGCTTAGCTGAGGTGCGGGATTTGCGAAAGTGGGTGCGACAATTCGCCGCCCCTGCCCGCCAGTGCAGGCCGATGCAAGCGCCTATTTGGTCTTGAGCGTTTTCACCGCTGCAAGCGTCAGCTTGACATGCTCTCGCCAGTCCAGATCGGAATGAACCATGACCACGCGTCCGTTCCGGCCGATGACGTAGGAGGTCCGGTCCGTCATCCCGGTTTGCGCGCCATTGCGTGTCAGGGCGACATCATAGGCCCTAATCGTCGCCGCGTTGGCGACCGCCACCGGAAACGCATCCCGGCAGGCTTCGGTGGAGAAACGGCGCAAGGTCGGAAGATCGTCCGCCGACAGCCCCACCACCTGCGCGCCCGCCGCGCGAAATTCCGGCATCGCTTCGGCGAAAGCGTGCGCTTCCAGCGTGCACCCCTGCGTGAAGGCCTTGGGATAAAAATAGAGGACCACCGGCCCTTTGGCCAGGGCGGCCCTGAGATTGAAAGTGAAATCCTTGCCCGCAAGCGCCCCTTTCGTGACAAAAGCGGGCGCCTGAGCGCCGACCGGCAAAGCGGCCATGGCAGGCGTACCGAACAGCCCGAGGGCGCAGAGGAAAGCAGACAGGCGTTTCATGATGTCACCATGACTCGTGCAACACATGCTGTCCAGTATGTCACGAGGAGGCGTCTTCTAATAGAGTCCGCCCTGCTGTTCCACGAAATTACCCGGCTGTTCGCCGCGCGGCTGCGCCCTGCGCTGGGCTTCCGCCTGCCGCCCACGGCGGATGAGCGTGAGGATTTCTTCGCGCATCGCGTCGACTTCGTCCTGACGGGTGCTGCGGCGCGGTTCGGTATCGGGCTTGAAGGCTTCCCAGATCACCGCCGCCTTGGGATCGTCGCTGGGCCATCCGCCGAACACCCGCTTGCCCGAACGCCGGTCGATCCGGACCATCCGCACACCGGCGGGCGCCGGGAACGGTTCATCGGCCCAGTGATCGCGCGTTTCCTGCACGAACTGCTTGAAAATCGGGGCCGCGTGGCGCCCGCCCTGCGCGCCGCCGCCAAGGCTGCGCGGCCGATCGTATCCGAGATAGACGCCCGCCACGATATCGGGCGAACCGCCCACGAACCAGACATCCGTCGGACCGGAGGTCGTCCCCGTCTTGCCGAACAGCGGCAATTTGAGATCGCGCAGGGAAACCGCCGTACCGCGCTGGACCACACCTTCCAGCATATGGACCACCTGATAGGCCGTGCGCGGATCGAGCACCTGCTTGCCCCGCGCGGCGAAGCGCGGCATCGGCTTGCCGTCCCATTCCCGCATGTTGCAGCCGGTGCATTTGCGCTTGTCCGCGCGCCAGATCACTTTGCCTTGGCGATCCTGCACATAATCGATCAGCGTGGGATCGAACTGCCGCCCCTGATTGGCGAGCGCCGAATAGGCGTTGACCATCTTCATCACCGTCGTCTCGCCCGCGCCGAGCGCGAAGGAGAGATAAGGTTTGTATTCGCCGATCCCCACCTTGTCGAACGTGCGGATGACATTGCCCATCCCGGCATCGTTGGCGATATGGATCGTCATCAGGTTGCGCGACTGTTCAAGGCCCCAGCGCATGGTGTGCTCACCGCCGCCGCCGCCGCTGAAATTGCGGAAGCACTTTTCGCCCCGGGTGCCCTGAAAGACGCAGAATGCGCCATCGGAGACCATGGAGGCCGGGGTCAGCCCGAAATCGAGGCCCGTCGCATAGACGAAAGGCTTGATGGTCGAACCGGGCTGCCGCATCGCCTGAGTCGCGCGATTGAACGCGCCGAGGCGGGAATCGAAGCCGCCCTGCACCGCCAGAACCCGGCCATTGTTGGGGTCCTGCGCCAAGAAGCCGCCGGACACTTCGGGAATGGAACGCACCCTGTATGCGCCGCCATCCGGTGAGGCGACGACCACATCCCCCGCGCGCAAGGCGTCGGGCAGGCCGGTCAACGGATAATCCTTGCCATCGACGAAGCCGATCCGGGCAGAACCGCCATTGCGGCTGATGACGACCCCGACGCGCCAGTTCTGATAATTGATCCCAAGGTAGGAACTGGCGAGCTGGCTGTGCCAATTGCCTTTGGAAACGTCGATCTTGGCGATCGGGCCGGTCCATCCGCGCCCGCCATGGAACCGCAGCAGCCCGGCCCGCAACGAATCGCGCGCCGCCATCTGCAATTCGGGATCGAGCGACGTGCGCACCCAAAGCCCGCCGGCATAGACGCTGTTCGGGCCGTCCTCGGCTTTCTCGCCGAAATCCTTGATCAACTGGCGGCGCACTTCCTCAAGGAAGTAACCGGCATCCACCGTCTTGCTGGGAATGCGGCGGGGAATGACCCCCAGTGGCTTGGCCTTGGCTTCCTCCGCCTGCGCGGGCGTGATGAATTTGTTGGCGGCCATCTGATTGAGCACGAAATTGCGGCGGTTCAGCGCCAGTTCCGCATATTTGGCGCGGCCATACCGTTCGGGCGCCTTGGGAAGAATGGCGAGGAACGCGGCCTCGTGCAGTTGCAGATCGCCGATATCCTTGTCGAAATAGGCGCGCGATGCGGCCTGCACGCCGAAGCTCTGGCGGCCGAGCGGAATTTCGTTGAGATAGAGTTCGAGAATCTGCTGCTTCGTCAGCACGCCCTCGATCCTGCGCGCGAGCACCATTTCCTTCAGCTTGCGGGTGATCGAATATTCGTCCCCCACCAGAATGTTCTTGGCCACCTGCTGGGTGATCGTCGAACCGCCCTTGGCCCGCTGTCCCGAACCGAACTTGCTGACATAGTCGAACACGGCGCCCGCGAAGCCGGTGTAATCGATCCCCCCATGAGACCAGAACGTTTTGTCCTCGGCGGCAAGAAACGCATTGGTCAGGGGGCGCGGGAAGTCGACGAACTGCAGCTGGACACGCCGTTCACGCGCATAGGAATCAACGATTTCGCCATCGATCCCGCGCACCATCGTCGGCAAAGGCGGCTGATAATCGAGCAAAGTCTTCGCATCGGGAAGGTCGCGCGTCAGCGTGAACCACACCACCAGCCAGAGCACGAACAGCGCGCCCAAAGCGATAGCGGCCCAGCGGAAAAGCCTGCTTTCGCGCCATTGCAGCTTGGCCCAGGCCAAGGCTTCGTGAAACCGTGCAAACACGCCTTTCGCGTCACGGCGGATCCTGTATCGGGCGGTTTCGAAATCGGTCTCGTCGGCCATCGTGCGCCGCCCTTAGCACGCCCGGTTGACGCTATGCCAGTCAGAAGCGACGCAATTCATCGCCTCATACCCGACACCGCGTCAGTTTCCCGCCTGCCGCGCGAAATAGATCCGGATCGCCTTGTCGACGGCGTCCGCGAACCCCGCTTGCCCTTCGGGCGAAGCCAGACGCCGGGCCTCGTCCGGGTTCGAAATATAGCCGGCTTCGAACAGCAGCGAGGGCACATCGGGCGATTTCAGCACCGCAAACGCCGCTGAACGGTGCGGGCTGGGATGGAACGCCAGGCGCCCTTCCCCTTCCCGCACGATCAGGCGGGCGAGCGCCCCGGCCTCCTCCCGCGCGCGCCGCTGGGAAAGCTCGACAAGGATCGCGCTGACCGCATCGCTTTGCCCATCGAGCGTCACCCCGTTGATCCGGTCGGCATGGTTTTCGCGGGCCGCCACTTGCGCCGCCAGCGCATCGGATGCCCGCGAGGCCAGCGTGTAGAGCGTGGCGCCCGCAATATTGAGGTCATCCCCGGCGGAATCGGCGTGGATCGAGAGGAACACGCTCGCCCCCAACGCCCGCGCGATCTCCCGCCGCTCGGCCAAGGCGAGGAATCTGTCGTCGTCGCGGGTCAGCGCCACGCGGATACCCCCGCCAGCCAGCAGGCGACCCCGCAAGGCCCTGGCCAGGCCGAGCGTGAGAGTCTTTTCCTGAAAATCGGCGCCTGCCGCCCCGGGATCGTGCCCGCCATGGCCCGCATCGATCACCACCAACGGCCGCGCGGGGTCCTGCGGTCCCTTGATCGCCGGCAAGCCTATCCGCTTTCCGGCCTGCGGCAATTCGAACCGCACGACATAGCCGTGCCCCGCCATCCGCTGCCTGTGCGCCCCGAACGCCAAAACCGCGCCGGCAAGCGCCACAACGACCGCAAGGATCAGGTAAAGCCGGAAACGCGTTGGCATCGCCAGCGGGTTAATCGTCCGTAACCATGTTGGACAAGTGCAATTTCGCCTTATTCCGCAATAAGGTTGCCGACTTTACAAGCCGGTGCTAGCAATCCGCGCACGGGGCAAGCCAGCCTTATCCGGAATCGCTCCGGCACATCGGTGCCAGCGCGAAACACGCCGGGAATTCGGCAGCTACCGCCCCGCATCGCGACCGGCGCCATCTGGCGCCGGTTTCACACAGGTTGACGCCCGAATGAAAAGCCCGTTCCAACACCGACCGCTGCAGCCCGCTTACGGCGCTGCTTTTGCGGCGGGTCGGGCTGCGCATAGCACCTTTCAAGAATTCATGGGCCAGCGCGATTTCATGAGGGCAGACACATTTCGCATTCCCGGATTGCTCAAGCATTCCGGGAATTGTTTCATTTCCCATCCCCTGCCTCGCCAGTTTTCTGCGCCCGGCGGGGCATCTACTAATGCGCGCGCAGCCTTGAACATCGCCCTTGCAAAGGGCCTTGGCACGCGGCGCGCCTGGAGAATCCACAATGACCACGCGCATGCTGATCGATGCGCGCCACCCGGAAGAAACCCGGGTGGCGGTGCTCAAAGGCAATCGTATTGAAGAATTCGACTTTGAATCGGCTGACAAGAAGCAGATCAAAGGCAATATCTATCTCGCCAAAGTCACCCGGGTAGAACCCTCGTTGCAGGCGGCCTTCGTCGATTTCGGCGGCAACCGCCACGGCTTTCTGGCCTTCAGCGAAATTCATCCCGACTATTACCAGATTCCGCGTGAAGACCGTGAAGCGTTGCTGGCCGAAGAAGCCGCCGCCGCCGAAGAAGAAGAGCGCCTGCGCGCCGCGGAGGAGGAAAACGACGGCTTCGACGACAACGGCGGCCTGATGGACGAATTCGCCGGCGATGACGGTATCGAGGAAATCGACACGTCAGAGAAGGACGACGTCGCGACTATCGAAGGCGGCCTCGTCGACGGCGATCTCGGCGACGAATCCTCTGTCGACGACGAAGACGGTGCGGCGGACGAAGCGCAGGCGGACGATGGCCGTGACGAACGGTCGCGCGGGCGCGGCCGTGGGCGGCGCCAGGGCCGCGCCCGTTCGAAGGAAGCGGAAGAACTGCGCGCACGGCGGATGGCGCTGCGCCGCCGCTACAAGATTCAGGACGTCATCCAGCGGCGGCAGGTTCTGCTGGTGCAGGTCGTCAAGGAAGAGCGTGGCAACAAGGGCGCGGCGCTCACCTCCTATCTCAGCCTTGCCGGGCGCTATACCGTGCTGATGCCCAACAGCAGCCACGGCGGCGGCATTTCGCGCAAGATTTCCAGTTCGGCCGACCGCAAGCGGCTCAAGCAGATCGTCGCGGAACTCAAGCTGCCCAAATCGATGGGCTGCATCATCCGCACGGCCGGGCTGCAGCGCACCAAGACCGAAATCAAACGCGATTTCGATTATCTCGCCCGGTTGTGGGACGAAATTCGCGACAACACGCTGTCGTCCACCGCACCGGCGATGATCCATTCGGACAGCGATCTGATCAAGCGCGCCATCCGCGACATCTACAACCGCGACATCGAAGAAGTCGTGGTCGAAGGGGAAGAAGGCTACAAGGCCGCACGGCAGTTCATGAAGCTGCTGATGCCGAGCCATGCCCGCCGGGTGAAGCAATATGCCGATCCGGTGCCGCTGTTCCAGCGGTTCGGCGCGGAAGACCAGCTCACCGCGATGTACGATCCGGTGGTGCAGCTCAAATCCGGCGGCTATCTCGTCATCAACCCGACCGAGGCGCTGGTTTCGATCGATATCAACTCGGGCCGCTCCACCAAGGAACACGGGATCGAGGCGACCGCGCTCAGCACCAATCTCGAAGCGGCCCGGGAAATCGCGCGGCAGTTGCGCCTGCGCGACATGGCCGGCCTGGTGGTGATCGACTTCATCGACATGGAATACAGCTCGAACATCCGCAAGGTCGAGCGGGCCATGAAGGATGCGCTCAAGCACGATCGCGCGCGTATCCAGGTCGGGCGGATCTCCAGCTTCGGGCTGATGGAAATGAGCCGTCAGCGCCTGCGCACCGGTGTGCTCGAAGCCACCACCCGCGCCTGCCCGCATTGTGATGGCACGGGCCTTGTCCGCACGGCTTCCAGCGCGGGCCTTTCGGCGCTGCGCCTGATCGAGGACGAAGCGGCCAAGGGCAAAGGCACGCTGATCTCGCTCTATGCCTCGACCGAAGCAGCCATCTACCTGCTGAATCAGAAGCGCGCCGATCTGGCCGAGATTGAAGATCGCTACGGCGTGACGGTCGAAGTGCTGCCCGAAGGCGAAAACGAAGGCGCGAAAATGCGCGCTGTCAGCGCCGGCCCGCGCCCCGCGAACACGCCGAGATTCGAACCGCTCGTGCTTGAAGACGATTTCGACGACGTCGTCGAGGAAGAGGACGAGGAATTCGAAGCGCAAGGCGGCGAAGACGACCGCGACGAAACGCGCAGGAAACGCCGCCGCCGCCGTGGCGGGCGCAACCGCAAACGGCGCGATCAGGATGGCGAATACACCGACGCGCAGGACGGGGACGAACTCTCCGATGACGATGGCGACGACACCCGCAACGACGCAGAGGAGCACGTTGCCGGGGAATCGGACGAGGCGGAAGATACGCTCGAAGGCGAAGATCGCCCGAAGAAGCGCCGCCGCCGTGGCGGTCGCCGCCGCAAGAAGCGGATGGAAGGCGATGAAGCACTGACCGAGGCGGATAGCGAAGCCGACGAAGGCCTGGCCGAACATGATGCGGATGCCTCCACGGAGAGCGAACCCGCCGATATCCTCGCGCCGGCACCCGAAGCAGCGGAAGCCGTTGCCACGGAAACCGTGGACGTAGCGGTTGCGGAAGTGGCGGAAGCCGCCGAAGTAACCCCGGCCAAGCCGCGCCGCTCGCGCCGCAAGAAGGCCGAACCCGCCGCCGAGGAAACGGCTGTGGCGACCGATGAGGAAGCCGCTGCGGCTGCCCCGGCGGAAGCTGCTGCCGAAGAGACCCCGGTCGAGGAGGTCAAGCCCAAGCGCCGCACCACGCGCCGCAAGAAGGCCGACACGGAAACGCCTGCCGAGGCAGCCGCTCCGGAAGCGGATGCCACCCCCGCCGCGGAAGACACGCCCCCGGCCAAGCCTAAGCGGACCCGCCGCAAGAAGGTCGTGCCCGCCGAGGAAGCCACGGCAACCGAAAATACCGTAACCGCACCGGCACAAGCGGAAGAAGCGGCTCCTGCCCCACAGGTGGAAGCGGTCGCCGAACCTGCCGCAGAAGCGGCGGACACCCCCGCCGACGAGACGGAGGCCTCCCCTCCACGCCGGGGCTGGTGGCAACGCACCTTCGGCGAATAATATCCGCAAAGCCCCCGTCGCCGAACCCGGCACGGGGGCTTTTCATATGCCCATCGCCCGGATGCAAATAACCTTCGTCATTCCTGCGAAAGCGGGAATGACGACGGGGAATACCTGTCTAAACCAAGCCAGTTCAGGAGGATGAGCCGGTTTGGCATCGCGAAGACGATGAGGCCTGCCTCAAACTCCGGCTTTCGTGCCGACGCCCCATTCCATAAAGCCTGCAAAACGGGGTGTTTTCGCCATATAGGTGTGGTCCACCTGTGTAACGGCAAACCCCTGCCGTGCCACGGCGGGCGCCACTTCGCGGCTCAAATGGCAATTGCCGAACACCCGTTTCCAGACAGGCTCTATCCGTTGCTGCCATCTGGCGGGGCCCGCATCGGGCGCGCGGCCGTGTTCGAGAAACAGCAGGCGGCCGCCGGGTTTCAGGATGCGGTGCATTTCCCGCAAGACCTGCGCCTGATCCTGCACCGAACACAGAGTGAAGGTGCATACCACGCTGTCGAACTGACCATCATCGAACGGGATCGCTTCCCCCACCCCCTGGCGGATATCGCTGTCCCAGCCCCGTTCCCGCGCCGCGCCGCGGGCGAAATCAAGCAATTTGCCGGACGGGTCGATGCCGGAAAATCCGGTGACTTTCGCGGTGTCGTAAAACGGCTGGTTCAGCCCGCCACCCACGCCGATTTCGAACACCCGCCCTTGCGCCAGAGGCACGATCTTCGCACGCAAGGCGGCAATATGCGCGTTGGCGCAGCCGCAACGGATCACATGCGGCAGGACCTTGTCTTCGTACCAAGCGCCAAATCCCATCAGCGAGCCCCCTTCCCATTGGTGCCGATCATAGCGCCCGCCGGACACATTCCTATGCAGAATGTGCCACCGCACACTTGCGGCATGGCGATGAATCGTTAGAAGGCACCGCGAGTCCCGCGGCATGCGCCGCCAGCAGGAATAGTAGGCGATGGCAACCTTTACACTTCCCAAGAATAGCAAGATCTCCGGCAAGGGCAACGTCCACAAGGCCGAAGGCGCGAGCCGGGTGAAGAAGTTCAAGGTCTATCGCTACGATCCCGACAGCGGCGAAAATCCGCGCTATGACACGTTCGAAATCGATCTCGACCAATGCGGTCCGATGGTTCTCGACGCGATTATCAAGATCAAGAACGAAATCGATCCCACGCTGACGTTCCGCCGTTCGTGCCGCGAAGGGATCTGCGGTTCGTGCTCGATGAACATGAATGGCCGCAATGGCCTCGCCTGCATCACCGCGATCGACGATCTTTCGGGCGATATCCGCATCACGCCGCTGCCGCACATGGAAGTGATCAAGGACCTGGTCCCCGATTTCACCCACTTCTACGCCCAGTACGCATCGATCCGCCCCTGGCTGCAAACGGTTTCGACCACGCCCAGCGGCAAGGAACGCCTGCAGAGCCCCGAACAGCGTGAAAAGCTCGACGGCCTGTACGAGTGCATCCTGTGCGCCTGCTGCTCCACCAGCTGCCCGTCCTACTGGTGGAATTCCGACAAGTTCCTCGGCCCGGCTATCCTGCTGCAGGCCTATCGCTGGCTGGCCGACAGCCGCGACGAAATGACCGGTGAGCGCCTGGACGAGCTGGAAGATCCCTTCCGCCTCTATCGCTGCCACACGATCATGAACTGCGCCAATGTCTGCCCCAAGGGGCTGTCGCCCGCCAAGGCCATTGCCGAAATCAAGAAGATGCAGGCCGAACGGCACATCTGACTTGGCCACAGAGCAGACCAGCGAATTCATTCATGTGCCAGATCCGGATCATCCGGGCTGGCATACCTGGAATCTGGCCGACACCACCCGTTTCCAACCCACGGTAATGGGCCCGATGGTGGTGCGGCCGGAAGGCGAAAGCAGCGCCCGCCTGCGCCTGTTTCCCCAGGTGCACCATACCAACGCCCGCGGCACCGTGCATGGCGGGATCACCATGTCCCTGCTCGACATGGCACTGTTCGCGACTTTCGCCACCGTTTGCAAAGGCGATGCGGCCCGTGCGGTGACGCTTGACCTTTCCACCCAGTTCATCGGCGCGGGCACGCTCGACCACCCGCTCGACGCGGTGACCGAAGTGCTCCGCGAAACCGGGCGGCTCGCTTTCATGCGCGGCGTTGTCGAACAGGACGGTGCGCTCATCGCCTCCTATTCCGCCACTATACGCAAGCCCTCGAAACCCCGATGACACGTTTGCTCGCCCGCTACGAAGCGCTCGTCTCCGCCGGCGAATTGCGCCCCGACCCCGAACAGAAAGCGGCTGCAACGCGCCTACAGGCCCTGCAGAACGAACTCGAATCCGGCAACGGAAAGCCCGGCCTGTTCGGTAAGCTGTTCGGCAAGAAGGCGAAGCCGCCCCGGGGCATCTACATGTGGGGCGGTGTCGGGCGCGGCAAATCGATGCTGATGGACCTGTTCCATGACACGCTGGCGATTCCCGAAAAGCGCCGCGTTCATTTCCATGCCTTCATGCTGGAAGTGCACGCCACGTTGCGCGAAGTGCGCGCATCCGAAAGCGGCGATCCGATCCCGTTGGTCGCGGCTAGGCTCGCCCAGGGCCTGCGGGTTCTCGCCTTCGATGAAATGGTGGTCAACAATTCCGCCGATGCGATGATCATGAGCCGGCTGTTCACCGCGCTGATGATGGACGAGGGCGTGACGATGGTGACCACGTCGAACCGTGCGCCATCCGATCTCTACAAGGATGGGCTCAATCGCGAACATTTCCTGCCCTTCATCGGCCTGATCGAACGCGACCTTGATGTGCTGACGCTCAACGGGCCGGTCGATTATCGCCTCGACCGCCTCGGCGGCATGGCCACCTGGCACACCCCGCTGGGCGACGCTGCGACGGCGCAAGTGCGCGAAGCGTTCTTCAGGCTGACGGATTACAAACCCGAAGATGCGGAGCATGTCCCTTCGGCCGATCTGGATGTCGGCGGCGGGCGCATCCTGCATGTGCCCAAGAGCTTCAAGGGCGTGGCCGTGTTCAGCTTCAAGCGCTTGTGCGGCGAAGCCCGCGGCGCATCGGACTATCTGGCCATCGCCCAGACTTACCACACGGTCATCCTGGTCGGCATTCCGCTGATGGGGCCGGAAAACCGCAACGAGGCGGCGCGCTTCGTCACTCTGATCGACGAGTTGTACGAGCACAAGGTCAAGCTGCTGGTCACCGCCGATGCGGAGCCGGAAAATCTCTATCAGGCGGGCGATGGCCGGTTCGAATTCGACCGGACGATCAGCCGCCTGCAGGAAATGCAGAGCGCCGATTACCTCGCCGCTGGCCACGGCGAGGAATAGGGTCGTTCGGCCTAGGCGGCGTCCGCGAAGCGCGACTGCGCCTTGGTCAGCCGGTTCATGATCTTGAGATCCTGCTCGGTCAGCGCGAGCGCGGCATCGGCCCAGTGATCGACAACCCGGCGCAGTTCATCCAGCGGCACGGAACACACTTCCCGCATCGCCTGTTTCGCTTTGACCAGCCCGGTGTGGCGCCGCAGGTTTTTCTGCATGTATTCCTGACAGGCTGCCTGTCCTTCGCCCGGTTCCGCCAGCACGTGCACAACGCCCATGTCGTAAAGCTGCTCGGCCGAATAGCTCTGATTGGAAAGGATCATGCGTTCGGCCATCGCCGCGCCCAGCTTGCGAGTGAGGAACGCGTGCGCGCCCATGCCCGGAAACAGCCCGAACATGACTTCGGGCAGGCCGAACGTCACCCCACGCTCCGCGATAAGCACATCGAACGACAACAACGCCTCGAACCCGCCGCCGAGAGCGGAGCCTTCCGCGAGCCCGATCGTGAGCATCGGAAGATCGAGCGCGCGTGCGTTGCGTTCGAGGATTTCGACGCAGCGATAACCGTACTTTACCAGCCCTTCGCGGTTGCTTTCGCGGATCAGGCTCTGGAACAGGGCGAGATCGCCGCCGAAGCAAAACACCCCCGGCGAGCGGCTGCCGAGAATAAGGAAATTCAATGGCGCCCGGCCGTCCCCAAAATTCTCAACAATTAAGCGCTGCCAATTGACAAAGTCGCGCAACATAGTTGCCGTAAAGCTGGGGCGCCCCTGAGGACGCATATAGGTCCACAAGGCCTTGATGTCGCCGTCGTAAAATACATCCAGTTCGTTCAGCAAATAAAGGTCGTCGGAAATAGCAATTTCCGCAGCCTCGTTCGGAGCAAAATCCTTGGAACCATCGCCATTGTCCAATGACAACGATTCGGTTGGTCCCGGGCAATTCTGGACCCCTTTCAACTTTCGATTGAGACGATCCATACTATGCCCCCAAAGCGGTCACCGAAACATACCCGGTGGTATGTTTTTCGCCCACCGCGCATTCATATTACACGCGGGAGTTGCTTTGCAATCCGATATTTACCATAATTCGCCTCCACTGCCCCCGGCTGGGACAGTTTGCCGGCGAAAAGCGGCAACCGCGTTCAGATGACGCCGAGGTTCCGCAGCGAACGGTCCAGCATCAGCAATTGCCACAAGAGCCGGCCATGATCGCTCTTCCCGGCAATGTGATCGTCCGCGAATTTCGCAATCGTCCGGGCATCGAACCAACCCAACTGATTCAAAGATGCCCCCGCCGCGATCGCGCGGGCCTGCCCGGCGAGAGGGCCGCGCAGCCAGGCGCTGACCGGGGTGACGAAACCCTGCTTGGGACGGAACAGGATATCGTCGGGCAGATAGCGCCGCATGGTCTGCTTCAGCAGCCATTTGCCCTGCCGCCCCCGTATCCGCATCCGTTGCGGCAGGGATGCGGCGAATTCGATCAGGCGATGATCCAGCAGCGGCTCGCGCGCTTCAAGGCTGACCGCCATGCTGGTGCGATCGACTTTGGTCAGGATATCGCCGGGAAGCCAGAATTTGAGATCGGCATATTGCGCGCGGTCCAGACCGGTTCGCGCCGGGGCTTGGCGCATCGTGGCCTCGAACGGCATTTCCGCCCGGTAATCCCCGCGCAGCGCCAGAAAATCCGGGCTGTACAGCCGCTGGCGCAGTTCGGGCGGAGTAATCCCCACAGCCCGGGCATAGCCCCCTTCCCCACTGTCGGCGAGCGACAGAAGCGTCGTCTTGGCGCGCAAGGGCCGCGGCAGCCAGTCGGCCTTGGGATAGAGCGCCCCCAGCCCGCCAAGCACGCGATTGCGGAACGGCGCTGGCAGCATGTGCCGCACAGCTTCCTCCCGCGCATGGAAGATATGGCGGCGATATCCGGCCAGCGCCTCATCCGCGCCATCGCCCGACAGGGCCACGGTCACCCGTTCGCGGGCAAGCGCGCAAACCCGCCATGTCGGCAAGGCGGAGGCATCGGCGAAAGG
This sequence comes from Caenibius sp. WL, assembly GCF_019803445.1. Lineage (NCBI taxonomy): Bacteria > Pseudomonadati > Pseudomonadota > Alphaproteobacteria > Sphingomonadales > Erythrobacteraceae > Caenibius > Caenibius sp. WL. The sequence goes on along the minus strand of NZ_CP081844.1, from coordinate 2,005,176 downwards.
TTCGTCGAACATCGCGGCGAGACGATCGATCTCGCGAAATTCCTCCGAACCCACCGTTCCGCTCTGGTGATCGGTGCCGAACAGCCCGGCCACTTTCGCCGCGTAGGACGTTTCATCCAGCGCGGCGACATCGAAGCCGATCGAGCAGGTCCGCACCGGATCGTGGCTGGCTTCCGCCATCAGCGCCACCACGCTGGAGGAATCGACCCCGCCGGACAGGAACGCGCCCAGAGGCACATCGGCCACCATTCGCGAAGTGACCGCTTGCCGCATCAGATGCAGCAATTCGGCCGACAGGTCGGCTTCGCGGCCCTTGCGCCGTTCGGCGAAGGAAACGTCCCACCATTGCACCGGGGACGCGAGAGCACGGTCATGATGCAACAGCCGGTAGTGGCCCGCCGGAAGCTTTTCGACCGCTTTGAGGAACCCGCGATGATCGGGGACATAGCCCCAGGCGAGATAGTCTTCCACCGCCAACGGATCGACATCCCGCCGCAACAGCGGGTGCGCCAGAAGCCCTTTCAGCTCCGATGCGAACGCAATGCTCCCGTCGCTGAGATGCGCCACGTAGAGCGGCTTCACCCCCAACCGGTCGCGCGCAAGGAAAAGCGTTCGCGCCGCACGATCATAGAGCGCGAACGCGAACATGCCGTGCAAGTGCTTCACGCAATCGACGCCCCAGCGCTGCCACGCGGCAAGAATTACTTCGGTATCGCCATCGGTGCGGAACTGCGCGCCCGCTTGCGCCAGTTCGCGCCGCAATTCGCGGAAATTGTAAATCTCGCCGTTGAAAGCGATTATCGCCCGCTCATCCACCGAGGCCATCGGCTGCGGCGAACCGGCAAGATCGATGATCGACAGGCGCCGATGCCCCAGCCCCACGCCGGGCGCGGTCCAGACCCCGCCGCCATCGGGCCCACGGTGCACCATCGCATCGCACATCCGTTCGACACGGGCCGCCTCCACAGGCTTGGGGGTTCCGTAATGGAAGATACCGGCAATTGCACACATGGCGGCGGGTTACGGCAGATTCGCCACGCGGTCCATCCACGCCCCGACAGGCCCGGTGGCCGTGAGGAACGCGTCGATGGCCTCCTGCGCCCGTTGCCCTTCCCGTTCCTCCGCCGAAACGATCAACAAGGTGGTGGCATCCCCGCGCAACAGCAGACGGTCGGCCATATTGGCGAGTTTCAACCGCATATTGCTGCCGGTGACGCTCTCACCATTGCGATACCAGGTCAGCGCCAACCGCTCCACGCGGCCGACAGGCGAACCTTGCGACAGCAAGCGTTCGCTTTTCGCCCCTTGCGTGGCGGGGCCATTACCGATCCATGACCAGGAACTGTTGGGCATCAGGGCGCCCTGCCCGAATCCGCCCGCCTCATTGCCTTCGTTCTGATTGGGATAGAGCGCGATGAACACGTCCACCCGCCGCCCGTGATCGTCCGCATAGCTGCCGATCAGGCGATGCGCCGCCCCCTGCGCGCGCGGTTCCCACCAGGCGAGCGGACGATAGTCCACCACCGTCCAGCCCGGCACTTCGGGCAGCGCCACCCGTTCCGGCATCGGGGCGGAAAGACGCGCCGCCAGCGCGCTCCACACCAGCGTCATCGCGACCAGTCCCGCCCCTGCCGTCAGGATCTTGAGCGGCGAAGCAACCGCTCGCTTATCGAGCCAGCGCGGCAAGGGCATCTGTTCGATTGCGGCGCCATCGATGAATCTGTCATCGACCGTCCGATCGAAGAAACGCCAGGCAAGGGCCAGCACCGTCGCCATCACCAGCGCGAAGAACACCCAGCCATAGAAAATGTGATCGAATCCCGCCGCGAATTCGACCCCGCGAAACTGCGCGATATAGATCGTGCCCCAGGCGCGCACGCCGTTGGCGAGGATCGGCAGCAGCACGCACCCAGCCAGGAAAGCTGTGCGCCTGCGCCAGCCGCGGAAGCACACGTGCGCAACCAGCGTCCCCAGCGCGATCATCGCAATCAAGAATTTAACGCCCGAACACGCTTCCGCCACTTCGAACAGGCCCACTGGCGTATCGATGAATACGCCATCGATATGCGCGGGGATTCCGCTCCAATGCGTCAGCGCGATAGTGATTTTTGCGGTGATCGTCTGGAGCAAGGGCACCAGTTCATCGCCGAACGGAATGAGAAACAGCATGTAGGCCAGCGGAAACAGCAATCCCACCGCCACACGCGGCCCCATCAACGCCAGAAACGCCCCTTGCAGCATCAGCACCGCGCCTGCCTGGCGAGCAAGGTTGAGCCCCGAGAAGGCGCCCAGAAGCCACAGCACCAGTGCGCCTGCGAAAGGCAACAGCCCCCACCACCAGGCAACCGGCGTGATCCGCGCGAGTTGTTGGCGCCGCAGCAGAACCAACCAGACGAGAATGACGGGAATCAGCAGAACATGGTTGTAGGTCGAACTGTCCCACCACTGCGCCGCCATGTCACGCCAGTCGGGGAAGAACACCGCGATCAACGCAACCCATGCCAGAGCAAGGCGCAGCAGCGGCATGCGCCAGATTTCCGAAATGCGGGCCACCACGCCTTGCAGCGGCCGGGGAACGGTTGCATCAGGCTGCATGGTAACGCCTTTCCGCATTGCACGGCCCACGGGTCATGCTTTCCAGCGGTTGCAGAACGGCCTCCCACCCCAGATGTTCGATAACGAAGTGCCGCGCGGCGTGGCCCATCGCCTGCCGGGCCTGCGGATCAGCCAGCAAATCCTGCGCCTGCCGGATCAGGGCTGCATCCCCATCGGCAATGGCAAAGTGCATGCCATTCTGCGCCTCGATCCCGGTTGCAGCTTGCGGGGTCAGCACAACCGGGCGCGCCATCGCCATGGCTTCCAGCACTTTGTTCTGCACGCCCCGCGCGATGGCGAGGGGCACCATCACCAGATCGGCCGCCGCGACATAGGGCCGAACATCGGGCACTTCCCCCCAGACACGCACGCCCGCTTTCCCGTCATGCGCCAGCAATGACGCCGGCGGGTTGCGCCCGACGATATGGCACTGGGCCTGCGGATGGCTTTGCCTCAGGCCCGGCATGATCCGCGCAATCAACCGCTCGGCCGCGGCGATATTGGGGGCGTAATCCATCTGGCCGGTAAACACGATATGGGGCCCGCGGTGCGGCGCGAACGGCGATGATCCGCCGTGCCGCGCGGGATCGAAGAAATCCGCATCGATTCCGTTGCGCAGCGCCGAAACGGCCACGCCTGCGGGATCGGACAGGCGGCTGCGAAACAGGGCGGCCTCCGCTTCGCTCACCAGCAGGGTTTCATCGGCGCGGCGGGCCAGCCGTTCCTCCACCCCGCGCAACAGACGCCCTTCCCGCGCATCGATCCATCGGCGCGGCGACACACCCGCCTGGCCATAGGCTTCGAACTTGGCGGAATCGACATCCACCAGATCGAGCAGGACGCGCCCGGTGAAATCTTCAGGGACATATTGCCCCATCTGCCCGGAAAAGACGTAGATCGTGCCGATCCTGCCGCTGGCGATCAGATCGCGGACATAGGCAGCGAGACCCTCGTCGTAAAAAGCCGCCAGGCTGACCGGTTCGCCCTTCATCAGCGCTTCCAGCCCCGCCCGCCACAAAGGCTTGCGCCGCACCGCCAGCCAGTGCGTTTTCGCCACGGCCTTCAACGCCCCTTCGTGCGCCAGATCGGCCGTGCTGTCGGTGAAAGTCGCCACGTGCACCGGGGCGATGCGGGCCAACCGGCGCAGGATATGGTGCGATCGGATCTTGTCCCCCCGGTCCGGTGGAAACGGCAAACGATGCGCCAGGAACAGGATTTCCCCGCTCATCCCAGCCCCCTGGCGATCCATGGCCCCAGACGGTTGGCGATGGGCAAAGGCAAACGCTTCCACAACGCGATTCGCGTGGCATGGCGTGCGCTCGTCGGATCGGCATCGCGGTGCGGCTGCCCCGGCGCCGTCCAACTGGCATAGGAAAGCGGGGCGGGTTCGAAGCCCCAATTGCGCTTGAAATGATAGGCGCCGCTGCCCGTCTTGGAACGGCCGAAATCGAACACCGTGCAGCCCCGCTGGCGGGCATGGCGCATCAGTTCGTAATACATGACATCGTTTGCCCGCAGCGCCCGCGCGGCGAACACACCGCCACCCCAATAGGGCAGCACCGCCCCGCGATGATACAGCGAAAGGACGCTCGCCACCGCCTGTCCCCGATGGCGGATCGTCAGAATGTCCGCATCCATCCGATCCAGCACGGCATCGAACAGAGCGCGAGGGAAAACGGGCGTACCGAGATTGCGCACGCTTTCGGCATAGACCGCGTAATGGGCTGCGCGCTCCGCTTCGCCCGTGCCTACGGCAACCGCATAATCCTGCTGCAACCCCTTGCGCACTTCGGCCCGCTGCTTGCGCGGGATGGCGAGCAGTTGCCCCTCGTCGTCATGGGCGAGCGGCGCGGTGAATCCACAATGACTATCCCGACGAATGGACCAGTGCCACGGGAGCGCCCCACCGCGCAGTTCGACCGTGGCGCAACTGCGCCGCAGCGCCAGTTCCTCCGCGATTGTCGCCAGCCGCAGTGCCGTGGCATCGCTATCCGCCAGAACGCCGCCGCCCACCGCGAAACCGCTGGACACCAGCGCGCGGCCAAAAATGGGGGAATGCAATTCAGTCAGCGGCAGCCAGCCGGTAATTATCCCGCCGCGTTCCGCAACCAGCCCCACGGCGTGCTGCCCCGTCCCCTGTTCGACGGCGACAAGCCAGGCTGGGCGATGGAACGCCGTCCCATCCCGGTGGTCGGCAACGAACCGCTCAATCCGCACGGCCTCACCCGGATCGTGCAGATCCGCCAACCTTACCGCATCGGCATCATGTGCGAACGGGGCATTCATGCCGTTTCCCGCGCCAGATTCCGGGCTTCGTGGTGGGCCAGACGGTCCATCCGCCCCCACGCGAATTCGCGCACCAGCCGCCGCAGCTTGTCCGCCATGCGATCCAGATTGGTGTAATGACGCAACCGCGATTTCAGCGGCGCCCCTGCCACGCGCGGCTGATCGGGATCGATCTCCCACGGATGGAAATAAAACACCGCCGGCCGTTCATCCCGGCGATTGACCTGCCGGATCGCCCAGCGCGAAAAGCCATAGGGCAGCACGCGGAAGAAACCGCCCCCGCCCGCTGCCAGCCGCCGCCCGGCGAATTCCGCGGTGGTCACCGGAATTTCGATCAGATCCGCCCCCGCCAGGGGGCGGAAGGCGAAACGCGGCGCATCGCGCCAACCGTAATGATCGTGCCGGATCGGTGCGACGCTGGAGCTGTAGGCATAGCCTTGCTGCGCCAGTTCCTCGTGCGCCCAAGGGGTGCGCTGATCGATGGAAAAGCTTGGCGCGCGATAGCCGGTCACACCGATGCCCGCCGCATCCTCGATCGTCTTGCGCGCACGGGCGATATCTTCGCCGAATCGCGTCTGGCCCATCGTGTGCACCCGCACATGGTCCCAGCCGTGGCTGGCCAGTTCGTGCCCGGCATCGGCGATGCGGCGCATCAGCGCCGGATGACGCTCGGCCACCCAGCCGAGCGTGAAAAATGTCGCTTTCGCGCCCGCTTCGTCAAAGAGATCGAGAATCGCCATGACATTGCGCTCAATGCGATCGGCAAGACCTGCCCAATCATCGCGCGCGATCACATTCTCGAACGCACCGACCTGGAACCAGTCTTCCACATCCACCGACAGGCCATTGACCGGCCCCTTGCTGGTCACCATGCCCTCCTCAAGCGGCAATCGGCTTCAATCCGCCGCTTTCGATCCATTCGATCAGCATGCTCAAAGTGTGGCGGATGGCGCTTTCCTGATCGGCCACGCGCGCTTCGAGCGCTTCCAGCCTGCGCGCAAGGTCCGCCAATACGGGCATATCGCGCGAGGCGTCACTCTCCTGTGCCTGCGACAGTTCCACCACTGCCTGCTGCAATTCGGCGATCAGGGCATCGCGCTCCGCCAGCATGGCGGTGACCGCAACCATATCGAGCTGCAGTGGCGCAGCGGCGGGAGCCTGCGCGTGCCGCGCCTGGCCGCGCGCACCGTCCGCCGCCATATCGGGAGCCGTGATCCGTGCATTGGCCGCGGAGGCAGGTATTTCGCTATCGCGCGCCATGTCCGCGATAACGGCCTTGAGCATCGCCGGATCGAAGCGGGTCCGTTGCTCCACCGCGCCCAACAGCATCAGCCGGTTGGCCAGCACGTTGACGCGGCGCGGAATCCCGCCCGATGCCTTGAAGAGATCCGCAAAAATATCCTGATCGAACGCCGGATTGCCCCGCCAGCCGACCAGCCCGAGGCGATGCTCGATATAGGGTTGGATTTCCTCGCGCTGCATCGGTTCGAGATGATGCGTCGCGATCACGCGCTGGCGCAACTGCTCCAGCCGCTCGTGCTGCAAAGTGGCGCGAAATTCCGGCTGGCCGAGCAGCAGCGTCTGCAGCAACGGATGCGAGCCGAGCTGGAAATTCGAGAACATCCGCAGTTCTTCGAGCGCGGCCACCGACAGATTCTGCGATTCGTCCACGATCAGCAGGCACCGCCGCCCCGCGCGCGCTTCTTCGTGCAACAGTGTCTCGATCATGCCGAGCGCCGTCGCCTTGTCATGCCCTTCTATTTCGAGACCGAAGCTCTGCGCGACGACATGAACGATCTCGTCTTCGTTCAGCTTGCTGGTTACGATCTGACCCACCGTCAGTTGCGCGGGATCGATCGTCGACACCAGATGCTCGACCAGCGTCGATTTGCCCGCCCCCACTTCGCCGGTGATGACGATGAAACCCTCCCCCTGCGCAAGGCCATAGCCGAGATAGGACAGCGCCTTGCGATGGGTGAGACTGTGGAAATAGAACTGCGGGTCCGGCGTCAGCTGGAAAGGTTTGCCGGTCAGCCCATAGAATTCTTCGAACATTATCTGCTGCTCCCTGGGCTCAGAACGCGTATTGCATGCCGACAAGGGCCGTGGCGGTCCAGTAATCGTCATCGTCCTGGCGGGTATTGCCATCGATGCCGACAGCGGCCCTTGCCGACAGCCTGCGTGTCAGCATACGGTAATAGGCGGCCGATGCACCGAACGACGTGCTATCCCCAACAAGTTCCAACCCGCTGTAATAGCGGTTGATATAGAAGTTCGTGGTAACGCTTGAACGCTCATCGAGCATGGCGCGCATGTAGGCCGACAGCCACAGGTTCTTCTCCGTCACGCCATCGATAAGGCCCAGAACGCTTTCGCGCGGCGCCACGTATTTGCGCCGTTCATAGCCAATCCCCACTCCGGTGCTGATCCGCCCCATATCCACCGCGTAGCTCGCGGAAATCCCGCGCGCACGGAATATCGCGGAACGCAGCCCACCCAGCGCGCCGGTAAGGCAGCTACCTTCTTTCAGGCTGCCGACGCAGCCATTGAGTTCGCCCGACACCGGATCGCGGATCGCTTCGAAATCGGTCGGCAGAGACACCAGCGAACGGTTCAATTGTCCGCCGAAGCCGCTCATGCTGTCATAGACCGAGACATTCACGCTGCTCCGGCGCGATGCCTGCCAACTGAAACTGCCGTAATAGGTGGCGGAGCCATAGCGGCGCCCCATATGCGCTTCGAGCGAAGTCCGCGGCGACGGTCGCCATAACAGCCCCACATCCCAGATCAGGCCATCGACATCATAGGCGATCTGGCGGGGGGCATCCTTATCGAGGCGGTAATGGCCATCGTCATCGATCACCGGCCTGCCCGCCCCATCGCGGACGACATCGCGCTGCGAGCTTTTCACCCGTTCGTAGCCGACACCGCCGACAAGAGCGACAGTCTGGCTGACAGGCAGGGTGACATCCCCGCGCACATGGAAATCGTCGATCCGCTGATCGAAATTGGAGATATCCTCGCGATACCACGCCGCACCCACGCCCAGGCCCACCGGCAGCACATCGCCCGGTTTCACCCCCGCACGGAACTGCGCCGCATGCTGGATACTGTCATCGGCATCGTCGCCGGTGGAGGAAAAGATATCGCCACCGGAGGTATCGACCCGGCTGTAACCCAAACGGTAACTCGCGTTGACGCCGACATCGCCGACACGGGTGGTCAACGATGGCCCTGCGTAAGCGGAATAGAAATGCCCCACCTCATCGTTGTCGCCGATACCGCCGAGAAACGCGCCGCCGCCATCCAGCCGTGTCCGGGCGGCCATCCCGCCTGCTTCCACCGTCAGTGTCCGGGGAATGATCGCCGCCGAGACGCGGGCCAGGCCGCTCAGCGTGTCCCCGTCTTCCGCATTCTTGCCCCAGCCGAAGCGATGTTCGTAACGCAGTGAGACCGCACCGGACGTGTTCCTGCCATTGATCGCCGCGTCGACGCCCGCCGCCACGCGCGTGTAGGTGAGAGTTTCGCTGCCCGGGGACAGTTCGCTCGTCAGCACCTGTTCCGCTTCGATGTAGGGCGTCACTTTCAATCGCCCATGGCCGCCCGTCCGCGGCTTGGCCAGCGGGGCATCGCCTGCCCCGCCCGCTGCGCCAGCAACCGGCGCTCCATCCTGCGCATGTGCGGGAACCGCCAGCGCCAGGCCCGCCAGCAAGGTGGACAGCGGATATATGGTCAGTCCAGCCCTCATGCCCCACCATAGCCGTAGTACGAGCCGAATTTCCGCCCGCTCGGGCTGAAATGGGCAGCGTTGAGCAGCAGCTTGATATCCGGGCATCCCGCCAGCAACTGGCAGGCATCGTCAAGCGCGCTTTGCCCCGTGGCGTCAGCCCGTGCGACAAGCACTGCCTGTCCGACATGCTTGGCCAGTTCGGCCGCCGGGGATGCCGCCAGAGCGGGCGGCGAATCGAAAATCATCATCCTGTGGGGGGCACCCTGCGTCAGCCGTTCCAGCACAGCGCCTGTCCGGCTGCTGGCCAGATACTCGCTATCGTTGGTCGTCTGGTTTCCGGTGGGAAGGACGAAGAGGCCGGGAATATCCGTCGCGATTACGCAATCTTCGACCCTGATCGATGGGTCTGCCAGCGCATCCATGAATCCCGGCCCGGACCGCAGGCCCAGTGTGGACAGCACGGAAGGCTTGGCGAAATCGGCATCCACCAGCAGCACTTCGCTGTCCCGCTCAGCCGCCAGGGCCAGCGCGAGATTGACGGCGCAGAACGTCTTGCCTTCGCCCGGAAGCGGCGAACATATCAGCACCCGCTGGCCATTGACCGGCCCACGCCCGGCAAGCGACGCCCGCGCCGTGTCGAGCACCTGCCGCTTCACGATGCGGAATTCCTCCAGCAGGCGTGTCACGGTGCCTTCCGGCTGGATCAATCCCTGCACCCGCAGATGTGCACGGTCGATCTGCTGCACTTCCCCCTGGAACCGAACCGGTTCGACCGGAGGCGGCGGAGGCGCGGCCACTGCTGCCGCAGGAGCAGGCGCCGCAGGGATTGCGGTGGCAGGCGGCGGCGCAGGCCTCTCCGCCTCGGGCTCGGATGCAACCAGGGCGGAAGCGCGCTTTTCCGTCTTGCGGGCCAGTTGCCGCGCGCGCGGGCTGGCGCGTCCGGCTCCGGTCGAAACCAACCGTGCAGGCACCGGCGCGGCCTTGAAACCCTTGAGGTCGAACGCCTTGGTCGCACGTTCGAGCAGCGAGCGGCCTTCGCTCTCGTCAGCTTTCTTGTCAGGGGGTGTAGGCGTGTTGCTCTGATCCGTCACGTTCCGCTCCTCACGCCACACTGCCGCGCTGAATAAATTCGGTTGCCAGCAGGATCACGAAAAGCGCGCCCAACGCTGCCCCGGCTGCGATGAACTGCTTGTTCCGCCGTGCTCGCACACTGCGCGCGGCATCCGTCAATGCGAGGGAAATCGTCCCCAATACCGGCATTCCCATGGCGCGTTCCAGGCCGTTGGCCGTCGCGAAAGTGGAACGCAATTGTCCGATGGCAAAGGCCGCGCCCACGCCAGCACCGATCCCCAGAACCAGCACCCCAAGCAACAGCAACGGCCGATTGGGCGCTACGGGCACGCGCGGCGCGCTGGGCGGATCGATCACTTCGAACTTGATGGCGTTCCGTTCGGTTTCAACCTGGCCGCGCAGGCGCAACTGTTCGCGATCCTGCAGCAGCTTGTCATACTGCTGGCGCAGCACGTCATAATCGCGGCTGATCCGCTGGGCTTCGGCGGCAACGCCCGGTTCCTGCGTCTGATTGGCCGCGATGGCCGTGATCTGCGCCTGAAGCCCGGCCTTGCGCACCTGCAGCGATTGGATCGTCGCCTGCCGGTCCGCCCGGATCGATAGGAGCGAACTGTAAGCCGGATTGGGCGTACCTGCTTCCCCGCCCGCGCTTGCCGCCTGCTTGCGCAAGGCGGCAATCTGCTTGTTGGCGGAAATCACATCGGGGTGATTGTCGGTCAGCCCCCGCGCTCTCATCGCGGTCAGGTCCGCTTCCGCCTGGGCCAAAGCGCCGCGCGGCCCGCCCGCCTGCCCTGCGACGACCAGAGTTCGCGGCGTGCCGGCCAGTTGCTGATCGATTGCCGCCAGCGCGCTTTGTGCCGCAGCCAGATCCGCTTCTATATTGCGCACGGCATCGCTGGTGTTGTCGAGTTTCTGCGACAGCCCTTGCGCACCGCCGATCAGTTGCGGATGCGCGGCTTCGAAAGCGAGACGCTTCTGTTCAGCCGATTCGAGTTCCTTCTGGCGAGCCGCGAGTTGCTGATCGAGGAAAGCCAGCGTTTCCCGCATTTCCCCCCGGCTGCCCGAAAGATTTTCCTCGCGGAAGATGTCGATCATCTTCTGGACGATATCCTGCGCCAGCTTGGCGTTCTCACCGTCCGAAAAATCGCTGCGCCCCGATGTCGCGGTGATCTCGAACAGGTTTTCCTTCTCGCTCTTGACCTGAATTTGCTTGGCAAGGCCCGCGACCGCCGATTCCATCTCACGCGGCGTGGTGATTTCGTCCCCCAGATGCGTGGAACGGATCACTTTCTCCAGATTGACCGAGCTGGTCATCGTCTGCCGCACGCGTTCGATGTCGCGCTTGATACTGCCCGAACCGATGCCGACCTGTTGTGCCAGAACGTCTTCCAGCTGAACGAAAATGCGCGTCTTGGATTCATAGCTGTTGGGAATCATGGCCACGACCAGCCAGCCCGCCAGACATACGATCCAGGCCACCGCCAGCGCCAGCCAGCGCCTGTTCCACACCGAATGGAGCGCCGCCAGAATCTGTTCGTAGAGTTCGTTCATGCCCCTGGCTCGTACCTCAGAACAGGCTTTCCGGAATGATGATGACATCCCCCGGCATCAACAGTACATTCGCCTTGCTCTCCCCTTTCTTGAGGAGATCGCCGAGGCGGATGTTGTATTCCTTCTGCCGGCCGGATTCCTTGTCGAACCGGATCAACTTGGCGCGGTTGCCCGCCGCATATTCGCTCAGGCCGCCCACGGAGATCATCGCGTCGAGCAGCGTCATGTTGGCGCGATAAGGGATCGAGGCCGGCTTCTCCGTCGCCCCGACAACGCGCACCTGCTGGCTGAACGTGCCGGCAAACTTGTTGACGATCACCGACACCAGCGGTTCGTTGATATATTGCGACAATTGCAGGCGGATATCTTCCGCCAGCATCGACGGCGTTTTGCCCACCGCGGGCATATCCGTCACCAGCGGGGTGGTGATGCGCCCGTCGGGCCGCACCTGCACGCTGGCCCCCAGTTCGGGATTGCGCCAGACATGGATGGTGAGTTCATCGAGCGGGCCGATCACATAGTCTTCGCCCGGCCCTTCCTGCATCGCCACGAATTGCGCGGGCGGAAGCTGGCTGCCGCCGGTTGCCGCGCAGCCCGTCAAGGCCATGACGGCAAGCGCGCACAGCGACAGGGTTCGGGCGAAACATGTATTCAACATCTATGCGCATCCTTGCGGCCTGGCGGGGGCGGCGGACGCCCAGGCTCACCTGCCCGAAATCCGCTCACCTGTGTTCGGGTCCGCTATCGCGAGAAAAGGTGAACATACCGTTAGCCTTTTGCGACCGAATCTTCGCTTGCAGTACAGCAATTGGTCGCTGTGCCAGAACGGGACGCATAAGAGGGGGCTATTGGGCTCTCAAACGAGCACTTCCCGAGCCGGGCCCTGCCCCAGGAACATGGCCGGGCTGGCGCTGGCGCCGTAGGCTCCGGCACAGAACACGGCAACCAGATCGCCTTCCTCCGCATGCGGCACCGGCGCCTTGTCGGCTAGCCGGTCCAGCGGCGTGCACAGACAGCCGACAATGTTCGCTTCTTCAACCGGTTCCGCGCCATAGCGCGAGGTGATGGCCACCGGATAATTGCGCCGGACCACCGTCCCGAAATTGCCGGATGCCGCCAGTTGGTGATGCAGCCCGCCATCGGTGACGAGATAGGTTTCGCCGTGGCTGATTTTCCGATCGACGATCCGTGTCAGATACACACCCGCTTCGCCCACCAGATAGCGGCCCAGTTCGATGCAGAATTCGGTCTCGCGCAGCGCATCGGGCAAAGCCGCGAACCGCTCCTCCAGGGCCACGCCAACCGCCGTTATGTCGAGCGGCGCATCCCCCGCAAAATAGGGAATGCCGAAACCGCCCCCAAGATTGCAATGCGGCAGCGGCACCCCCGCACTTTCGGCCAGACGGGCGGCAAGTTCCAGGGCGTTGGCCTGCGCTTCGCTCACCGCCTCGGCGCTGAGCGCCTGACTGCCCGAAAAGATGTGCAGGCCATGCCATTGCGCGCCTGCGGCCACAATCGTGCGGATCAGCGCCGGAACCCGTTCGGCATCGATCCCGAACGGCTTGGCCCCGCCGCCCATCTTCATGCCCGATCCGCGCAATTCGAAATCGGGATTGACCCGCACGGCAAGGCGCGGGCTCACGCCCAAGCGGTCGGCGATAGCCAGTGCGCGGCGCGCTTCGCCTTCGGATTCGAGATTGAGCGCCACCCCGGCCGCGATCGCGCTTTCCAGTTCCGCATCGCGCTTGCCCGGCCCGGCGAAACTGACCCGCCCAGGATCAATACCGGCCTGCCGGACGAGATCGAGTTCGCCGCCAGAAGCGATATCGAACCCGTCCACAAGTTGATCCATTGCCTCAAGTATCGGAAGAAATGGATTGGCTTTTATGGCATAATGCAGTGCCAGCCGCTTCGGCATCGCTGCCCGCAACATGGCCACGCGATCGGCGAGCATTTGCCGCGAATAGACGAATAGCGGTGTGCCCCCCGCCTGTTCCACCAGCATGCTGACCGGCACTCCGCCAACCGCCAGTTCGCCATCGACAGTGCCATATCCGGCTGGAATGGGGCCAAGAGGCTTCATGCGCGCAGGTCCGCTTCGAGCGCGGCGCGATCAATCTTTCCGTTGGGATTGAGCGGCATCGCCGCGCGCCAATGAATCTGCTGAGGCCGCATGAAATTGGGCAACTCCCTGGCTAGCACGGCGGGCAAGGCTTCTTCCGCATCGACGGCGGCGGGCGCAGCGCGCACCACCAGATGCACGGCCTGCCCCAGGCGCGCATCGGGCACGCCGATTGCCACCGCTTCAGCCACCAGTCCAGTAGCACGGGCGGCGTCTTCCACTTCCTGCGGGCTGATCCGGTTACCCGCGCTCTTGATCATCGCATCGCGGCGGCCGACGAAATAGAGCAACCCTTCCCCGTCACGCCGTACCCGATCGCCCGACCAGACAGCGGTTCCGCCATAAGTGGAACTGGGCGGCGCGGGGCGGAAGCGTTCGGCGGTCCGCTGCGGATCCTGCCAGTAACCGAGCGCCACCAACGGGCCGCAATGGACCAGTTCCCCTTCCTCGTTCGCCTGCGTCTCCCCCCCGTGATCGCCGATCACCTGCACTTCGGCGAAGGGAATGGCCCGCCCCATCGACGTCGGATGGCTGCCGACCAGCGCGGGATCGAGATACGTGGAGCGAAACGCTTCCGTCAGCCCGTACATCGGAAACAAGCGCGCGGCCGGGAACAGCGCCCGCAGCCGGGTGACGAGATCGACTGTCAAAGCGCCGCCGCTGTTGGTCAAGCGCCGCATCGCCGCCACCGCTTCGTCGGGCCATGGCTGTTCCACCAGTTGCACCCACAGCGGCGGCACCGCCGCCAGAGTGGTGACCCCGTGCCTGGCGCAGGCCTTGATCACATCCCGCGGCGTCAGATAGTCGAGCGGCACGGCACAACCGCCCGCGCGCCAGATGGATAGCAACTGGTTCTGTCCATAATCGAAAGACAGCGGCAAGACCGCCAGCACCACATCGTCCGCTTCCAGCTCCAGATAATGGGCCACGCTGACAGCGCCCAGCCACAGATTGGCATGGCTCAGCATCACCCCTTTCGGGCGGCCGGTCGAACCGCTGGTATAGAGCAGCGCCGCCAGTTCCCCCGGATCACGCACCGAAGGAGGCAGGCCCGGTGCCTGCCGGTCGATTGCGGCCCGGATCGCCTGTTCCTCCACCACTTCGCATGGTTCCGGCACGTCATCGTCTGCCAGCGTGGCGAGGCGCGCGGCATTGCCTATGAGCAGCACCGCGCCGCTATCGGCCAGGATATGCGCCACCTGGGCATGTTTCAGCAGCGGATTGATCGGCACATAAACCAATCCCGCACGCGCCGCGGCCAAAGGCAGCAGGCAGGTCAGTTCCCCTTTCGCCGCCCAACTGGCCACCCGCGCGCCCTCTTGCGGCACTTTTGCCTGCAGCCACGCGGCCAAGGCCGCTATACCTTGCCTTAAGTCCTGATAAGTAAGCGTCCTGTCGCGCAGGATCAGCGCAGGCGCATCATCGGCCCCGAACTCGGCCAGATGATCGACCGGCTTGGCCACGGGATCGAGCGCAATAGGCATGGGGCTTGGCAGCTCCGATAAGGGGACGGTACGAGTGATTGCAGTCAGCTATCACGACAGCTTGGCAGTCTTGCAAGAGGCAAAACCGGTTTCGGCCGGCCCCTTTGACCGCACAGAATGGTTTAACCTTTTCACACAACACAATGAAAAGAAAATAGTGTTTTGTGTAGCCAAGCAAGGCGATACCATGGCTGCGCTCCCTCTACAGCAAATGGATAGCAAGCGGCTCGATGCGCTGACGAACTGGTACTCATTCACCTGGCGGCCGCTTCTGACGGAGAATGCCGTTGCGGCGCCGCTGTTCGCCGCCATGGCCCGCGATCTGAAAAGCCGCGCACGGCGGATCGTTCTCGCCCCGCTGCCCGATGAAGACGCCAGCGCCAGCCTGTTGACCAAGGCGTTTCGCGAAGCAGGCTGGTTCGTTCACCGCACCCCGTGCGATACCAACCACATCCTTCCTGTCAAAGGACGCAGGTATACGGATTATCTTGCCAGCCGCCCCGGCCCTCTGCGCACCACGATTGCACGCCGCGAGAAAGCTCTCTCCATCGATATAATCACGGAATTTCATCGTGATGTCTGGGATATCTATCAGGATATTTATGCTGGAAGCTGGAAACCGTCCGAAGGCGATCCCCGCTTTCTGAAAGATTTCGCCATGGAGGAAGGCCGCGCAGGCAGGCTCCGCCTCGGGATCGCCCGGCACGGGGGCGCACCGGTCGCCGCACAGTTCTGGACGGTCGAACAAGGAACGGCTTACATCCACAAGCTCGCCCATCGTTCCGAATCGAACCGCCTCTCCCCCGGGACCGTGCTCACCGCTGCGCTGATGGAGCATGTGATCGATCGAGATCATGTCGCTCTGGTCGATTTCGGCACCGGGCACGATCGTTACAAGGCGGATTGGATGGAGGAAATCCGGCCGCGTTTCCGGCTCGATTGCCATAACCCCGCGCACGTTGGCAGTTGGCCTCACATCGCCCGTGCTGCACTGCAACGGCTTGCAAGCGGCATATCCGCTGGCTAGGGGCAATTTCCAAGGGGTACACCATGGACCAGATACGAGCCAGTTCCGAAACACCGGAGGATAGCGCAGCCGGACTCCCCGCGCTGCAGGGCACCGCCAGCGATGCGACCTTGCGGCGCGTATTGATCGACGTCCTGGGCGTGAATACCGACGCGGTGGCTGCGTTCACGGCCGAAACCGGCCTGTTCGGCCATTTGCCGGAACTCGACTCCATGGCGGTGGCCACGCTTCTGACCGAAATCGAAGACCGTTTTCACATTGTGATCGACGATGACGAAGTCGATGGCGAACTGCTGGAAACCTACGGCGCACTGCTGGCTTTCATCGACGAAAAATCCGCGCGGGGCTGACGGGCGGCAGTGATCGCTTGCTGGCCTTGTCCACGGGATGACGGCGCGGTTCAGGACGAATTGGCGATAGCTTTCGACAGCGCGCGCGCGCGGCGGCTGCTCGTCCTCCCCGCGCTGTTCGACGAAGCCCACAAGCTGCGCCAGTTGACGGTCGCTGTCATGCGCGTGCTCGACCACGCGGGAATCGACAGTTTCCTGCCCGACCTTCCGGGCTGCAACGAAAGCCTGCAACCGCTGGCGCGGCAAGATCTCGCGCGTTGGCGTCATGCGGCGCAGGCGGCTGCCTGCCATTTCGCCGCCACGCATATGCTGACCATCCGCGCAGGCGCCATGCTTGCACCCGGCGGGCTGCCTGGCTGGCGCTATGCCCCCACAGGCGGCGATGCGCAGTTGCGAACCATGTTGCGGGCGGCACAGATCGGTGCGCGGGAAATGGGCCGCGACCTCTCACTCGCCGCATTGCAGGAAACCGGGCGCACGGCGGGGGTGGCGCTCGCCGGATACAGCCTCGGACCACGCCTCTTCGCCGATCTGGAAGAAGCCCGGCTGGAGCAGAGCCATGCCCTCATCGATATTCCCCAGAAAGCATTGGGCGAAAGCGGGCTGTGGTTGCGGGCCGAGCCCGATATGTCGCCCGCTCAGGCCCGCGCACTGGCCGACATGCTGATCCGGGGGCTCACACCGTGACCCGCCGGCACTTCTCGTTCCTCTGCGAGGGGGAAGAACTTGCGGCAACGCTCGACCATGGCGCGGGAACGACCGGCCTGCTGGTCGTGTCCGGCGGCAACGAATTGCGCGCAGGGGCTTTCTCGGGGCAGGCGCATCTTGCCACACGGCTGGCAGCGGCTGGTTATCCCGTGTTCCGGTTCGATCGGCGCGGTGTGGGCGACAGCAGCGGCCTGAATCGCGGCTTCCTCCACAGCGGGCCCGATATTCGCGCGGCAGTGGCCAGCTTTCGCGCGCAGGCGCCGCATTTGCGCAGGATCGTGGGCTACGGCATTTGCGATGCCGCGACCGCGCTGGCGCTTACCGCCGACGCCGGGCTGGACGCGCTGATCCTCGCCAATCCATGGGTGCAGGACGATACCGGCATCGAAGCGCCTCATCCGCCTGCCACAATCCGCGCCCGCTATCGCGAAAAACTGCTGAGGCCAGCGGAATGGCGGCGATTGCTGACGGGCGGCATCTCCCCGGCAAAGCTGTTACGCGGCCTGACCACCGCCGCCCGGCCCAACGCAGCCCGGCCGACACCTCTGGCCAATGCGCTCCGACACGGGATCGCCGCCTTTGGCGGGCCGGTGCATATCCTGCTGGCCGAACGTGACCGCACCGCGCAAATCTTCGCAGCGCAGTGGGAGAAGGCTGATCCACACGTCGCCTGCTGCCCCGGTGCCAGCCATGCCTTTGCCGAAAAGGATGCAAAGGAATGGCTGTACAATCAGATTGTTAAATACCTTGCCTGACAAACAGGCTGACTAGTTCCACATGCGTTGACCAGCGGAACTGGCCCACCGGCCGCAACTGCGCCAGCCTATAACCGGCATCGGCCAGAATCCGCGCATCGCGGGCCCAGCTTATCGGATTGCAACTGACATAGACGATCCGGCCCACAGCGCTTTGTGCCAGCGCCCTGATCTGTTCCCGCGCGCCAGCACGGGGCGGATCGAGCAGCACGGCGTCGAAGCGGTTGAGTTCATCGGGCTGCAACGGATTGCGGAAAAGATCGCGATGCATCGCGTGGACCGGAATATGCATCCGCGCCGCAGCCGCCTTGCAAGAGAGATGGGCATCCTGCGCCGCTTCCACCGCCAGCGCTTTGGCATCGCCCGCCAATGCGAACGCGAAGGTTCCCAACCCGGAAAACAGATCGGCAATCGTGCGCGATCCGGCCAGCCATTCGCGCGCCGATGCGGCCAGCGCGGCTTCGCCATCCGCTGTCGCCTGCAGGAACGCGCCGGGCGGAAAGCCCACCGGAACGCCCGCCAGAGAAACCGTCACCGGTTCCGGTTCCCACATCGCTTCGGGGCCATAACCCTGATCGAGCGTCAACCGCGCCAGTTTGTGGTCACGAGCGAAATCCAGCACCGCCTCGGTCTGCGCCAGCCCTTCAAGCGTCAGTCCCTTGAACCCGGCATCGACGCCCTGATCCGTCAGCGTCAGCGTAATATCGAGCGCATATTTGCCTTTGCGCGATTTGAGCATCGTGTGCAGCGGCGCAATCAGCGCGAACAGTTCCGGGGCCAGCACCGGGCATTCTTTCAACCCGACAATCCGGTGCGAACCCGCTTCGCGAAAGCCGATCAAAGGCCCGCCCCCGCCGTTGACAGCATGCAGCGTTGCCCGGCGGCGGCTGTACGGCGGGGAAAGGTGCGCCGGATGCACCTGTTCCGCCACGATACCCTGCCCTTCGGCGGCATGGACCACGCGTTCAGCCACGAACTGGGCCAGAACTGCATCATCGCCATATTGCAGTTCGCACCCGCCGCAGGCACCGAAATGGCGGCAGGGCGGCGATACATGGTGCGGCCCGCGGACAAGCGTGCCATCGGGCAGCACGGCATCGCCGGGAACGGCGCCGGGGACATGCCGCCCCGATGCGGTGGCGCCATCGCCCTTGGCCGCAATGCGGATCACAACGTCATTTTCGATCATGGTCAGGCTCTTACAGGCAAACCGCGTAAGCGGCAGCGATATGCGTTACTAGCTCTCCGGCATGAAACACCGGCCCTGCGCGGCGGGCCGCCTCGCCATGCAGCCACACCGCCTCGCAGGCGGCAATGAAAGGCTCCGCCCCCGTCGCCAGACGGCTGACCAGCAGCCCGGCGAGAACATCGCCGGTTCCCGCCACCGAAAGCCAGCTTGGCGCGGGGTGGGCAATGGCCACGCGTCCATCGGGCGCGGCGATGATCGTGTCGGGGCCCTTGGCAACAATCACCATGCCGCTTTTTCGCGCCAGCGCGCGGGCAGCGGGCAGCTTGGCCGTTTCCGCGATCCCATAAGCCGCCAGAAGCGCGCCAAGTTCGCCTTCGTGCGGGGTGGCCACGGCAGGTATCGACCGCGTTTGCAACATTTCCGGCAGAAGCAGGGCCAGCGCATCGGCATCGAGCGCCAGCGGCCCGTCCCGGCGCAGCACCGCCTGCAAACGTTCACGCATCGCAGGCGAACGCCCCATGCCCGGGCCCACCAGCACCGCGCCGATACGCTTGTCTGCCAGAGCCTGATCGAGCGGCGCATCATCGATCACCAGTTCAGGCGGTCGCAGCGTGGGCGGTGTGCTGCTGAGCAGTTTCACATAGCCCGCCCCGCCATGCGTCGCCGCTTGGCAGGAAAGGAGACTGGCCCCCGGCATTTCGCCTGCAACCACCACCGCCAACCCGCGCGTGTACTTGTGCGCATCGATCGGCGGCGGCGCCAGTTCCGGCTTCGCCACGAGATGGGCCGCCCCCGGAACCGGGGCAACGCCAATCGGCACCAGACGGCGTTCGCCCATCATCTGAGCGACCGGCATCAACCAATGGGCAAATTTCCATGCCCCCAGAGCCAAAGTGCAATCGAAGGACGGCAGGCCCAGGTTCAGCGGCGTAGCGCCATCGCTGTCGATCCCGCTCGGCATGTCGACAGCGATGCGATAGGCATGGCTGGCGGCAAGATCGGCCATCAGCGCGAAGATTTCGGGCGCGAGGGGGCGGCTGAGGCCGCTGCCGAACAGGCAATCGACCAGCACATCGCCTTTTGGCCGCGCGCTGCCCGGAAATACATCGCCGCCATAAGCCGCGCGAGCGGCCCGCGCCGCAGCGGTGGCCGGTTCATAGGGGGCAATCAGCGAAACCGCGCCACCCCGCTGGCGCAGGCTTTCGGCGAGGACATAACCATCGCCGCCATTGTTGCCCGGCCCGCACAGCACCGTGACCGGCCGCCTGCCCGCGATCCGCCAGGCATAGTCCGCGGCGCCGCGCCCTGCCATAGCCATCAGCGATTCCACCGAGGCCCCGGCATCGATCAATGCCTGTTCGGCCGCGCGCATCTGCGCGACCGTCAGTATCGGATCAGGGCGTGTCGGCATGCTTCATCGCGGTGGCTGGAAACCGGTAGCGATCCGCATCGACCGTCACAGTCAGCACATCGTTCGCGAAAGCGACCGTGGCGGGTTTCATGCCATCGGCGGGCGCCAGCCCCTTGCCATCCTTGAGCACTTCAAACCGCCGGAATCCGCCATCGGGATGGCGGACGGTGACGAACAGCGTGTCCCCTTCCCGCTGCCGTTCGACCGTGCATTCCTGAGCGAAGGCCTTCGCCCCGCCCACTGCGCAGGCCAGGGGATCGCCCTTGGGCAAAGGCGTGCCCGCAGGGCCGGAGCAGGACGCCAGCCCTACCCCCAGCACGAGCGTGCCAAGAGCAGCCCCGCGCTTCACCCCCTGCGCCGCCTTCGTCACTTGCGCTTCAATTGCGATACGTCGCGCACAGCCCCGCGCGCGGCGCTGGTCGTCATCGCGGCATAGGCTTGCAGGGCAACCGACACCTGCCGCTTGCGCGGCTTCACCGGCTGCCATGCCGCATCGCCGCGCGCTTCCATCGCGGCGCGGCGCGCGTCCAGTTCCGCATCGCTGAGCGCGAGGTTGATCGTGCGATTGGGAATGTCGATTTCGATCACATCGCCGTTTTCGACCAGACCGATCGCCCCGCCTTCGGCCGCTTCGGGCGAAGCGTGGCCGATGGACAGGCCCGAAGTCCCGCCGGAGAAACGCCCATCGGTGATCAACGCACAGGCCGCGCCCAGCCCCTTCGATTTGAGATAGCTGGTCGGATAGAGCATTTCCTGCATGCCCGGCCCGCCGCGCGGCCCTTCGTAGCGGATCACCACGACATCGCCCGCGACGACCTGTCCGGTGAGGATCGCCGTCACCGCCGCATCCTGGCTTTCATAGACTTTGGCCGGACCGGAGAACTTGAGGATCGCTTCATCCACGCCCGCCGTCTTCACGATGCAGCCGTCGAGCGCGATATTGCCGAACAGCACCGCCAGCCCGCCATCCTGGCTGAACGCGTGATCGGCCGAACGGATCACCCCGTTCTGGCGATCCAGATCCAGATCATCCCACCGGCGATCCTGGCTGAACGCGGTCTGCGTCGGCACGCCGCCGGGTGCGGCGCGGAAGAAGTTCTGCACTTCGGCATCGTTGGTGCGGGCGATATCCCACTGGTTGAGCGCATCGGCCAGCGTCACGCTGTGCACGGTGGTGCAATCGGTGTGAAGCAGGCCTGCGCGATCCAGTTCGCCGAGGATCGCCATGATCCCGCCCGCCCGGTGGACGTCTTCCATGTGCACGTCCGCCTTGGCCGGGGCGACCTTGGAGAGCACCGGCACCTTGCGTGACAGGCGATCGACATCGTTCATCGTGAAATCGACGCCCGCCTCATGCGCGGCGGCCAGCAGATGCAGAACGGTGTTGCTCGATCCGCCCATGGCGATATCCAGCGACATGGCGTTTTCGAACGCGGCGAAATTGGCGATCGCGCGCGGCAGGACGCTTTCATCGTCCTGCTCGTAGTAGCGGCGGCACAGATCGACCGCGAGCCGCCCCGCTTCGAGAAACAGGTTCTTGCGATCCGCATGCGTGGCCAGTGTCGAGCCGTTGCCGGGCAGCGAAAGGCCAAGCGCTTCGGTCAGGCAGTTCATCGAATTGGCGGTGAACATGCCGGAGCAGGAACCGCAGGTCGGGCAGGCCGACCGTTCGATCGTCTGCACTTCCTCGTCGGTGTAGTGCTCGTCCGCCGCGGCGACCATCGCATCGACCAGATCGAGCGCATGTTCCTTGCCGCGCAGTACCACCTTGCCCGCTTCCATCGGGCCGCCCGAAACGAACACCACCGGAATGTTGATCCGCAGCGCCGCCATCAGCATGCCCGGCGTGATCTTGTCGCAGTTGGAAATGCACACCATCGCATCGGCGCAGTGCGCATTGACCATGTATTCCACGCTGTCGGCGATCAGATCGCGCGACGGCAGGCTGTAGAGCATGCCATCGTGGCCCATGGCGATGCCATCATCGACCGCAATGGTGTTGAATTCCTTGGCCACACCGCCCGCCGCTTCGATTTCGCGGGCGACCATCTGGCCCAGATCCTTGAGATGGACATGGCCGGGCACGAACTGGGTGAAGCTGTTCACCACCGCGACGATGGGCTTGCCGAAATCGCTGTCCTTCATCCCCGTCGCACGCCACAGGCCGCGCGCGCCCGCCATGTTGCGGCCGTGGGTCGAAGTGCGGGAACGATAGGCGGGCATGGTCTTGGCTCCAGTGGAATTCATAATATTTCGGTATGCTTTCGCGCGCCTCTAACGCAGGCGCCGCTTCAGCCGAAGCGGAAAATCCCAAAATAGGGTGTCGGAAGCCGCTTTCCTACCCACCAATGGCAATTGCGATCCGATTGCAGACCTTGTGGAGCCGCGCGGCCCATTCGGCCTGCATCGCTTCCGTGGCGAGCAGATCCTGCCGGATCTCGATCCCGAAGTAAGGCCGCCCGTCCGCTTCCGCATGGCGGTTCATCGTCGCATTGAGCAGCCGGCCGGAATACGGCTCCTGATCACCCACGGTCAGCCCTTCCTCCCGCAGCAGGGCGATGGCAAGGCGCGAGGCGGTATCATCCTCGTTGTACAGCACGCCACATTGCCACGGCCGCTGTTCTTCGGGCTTGCTCGCCAGATGCGGAGTGAAACTGTGCAGCGACAGGATCAGCAGCGGCGGCGCCTCGTCCAGCTGGCGCGCCAGCGCATCGTGATAAGGGCGGAAGAACCGCGCCAGCCGCGCCTCGTGCCCGGCGTGATCCAGCGCGTTGCCGGGCACGGCGTGGCCATCGCTGGCAATCGGCACCACCCCCGGCGCATGTTCCTCACGGTTGAAATCGCAGACGAGCCGGCTGACATTGCCAAGGAACGCCGCGATGCCCGGCTGCGCCGCCATCCGCTCCCCCACACCGGCCACGCCGAGATCGACAGCGATATGATTGTGCAGCAAGGCCGGATCGATGCCCAGATCGATATCGGCGGGCACGCGGTCGGATGCGTGATCGGCGACCACGAGAATCCCGCCGAAACGCGGTGTCCCGACAATCCGCCACGCTTCCTCGCTCATCGAAGCTTTCCTTTCATGATCCACCAATCGGGGCGTGCGGCGCGGATTGCGGCATGGGCGTCGTCCCGCTGTCCCGCCTCCGCATAGAGCGCGAAACAGCTTGCGCCCGAACCCGACATGCGCACCAGAAAGCCCGCGGTTTCGCGCAAGGCGTCGAGCACTTCGCCAATCGCGGGGCACAGGGCGATGGCGGGTGCTTCGAGATCGTTCCGCCCTTCCCGCGCGATCCTGCTGACCGGACCTTCGGGCAGTGGGCCACGATCCACCCCGTCCCACGCGGCGAAGACCGGCCCGGTGGGCATCGGCACCCGGGGATTGACCAGCAGCACCGGGGCGCCTGCCAGATCGCTGGCGACGGTTTCCAGTTCCGTCCCCGTTCCGCGCCCGATGCAGGGTGCGCTCAGCACGCAGGCGGGCACGTCCGCGCCCAATGATGCGGCGCGTGTCTGCCAGTCGTCAGGCAGGCCGTGCGTCCGCTCGACAAGACGAAAAATCGCCCCGGCATCGGCCGAGCCGCCGCCCAGCCCCGCCGCAACCGGGAGATTCTTCTCCAGCGTGATCGCCAGCCCCTCCGCGCGGGGCAGCACGCCGAGCGCCCTGGCAACGATATTGCCGATGCCTCCATCCAGTTCCGGGGCGAATTCGCCGCATACCCGCACTTCATCCAGCGCGGTTTCGCGCGCGGTCAGCCGGTCGCCGCCATCCACGAAAGCGAACAGCGTTTCCAGTTCATGATAGCCATCCTCGCGCCGCCTGCGGACATGCAGCGCGAGGTTGATCTTGGCATATGCGGTTTCGGTGAGAGCCAAGCAGGCCCTCACATATTCGGATAGTTCGGCCCGCCGCCACCTTCCGGCGTGACCCAGTTGATGTTCTGGGTCGGGTCCTTGATATCGCAGGTCTTGCAGTGGACACAGTTCTGCGCGTTGATCTGCAATCGCGGCTCGCCTTCCTCGATCCCCACAAATTCGTACACCCCGGCCGGGCAGTAACGGGCTTCCGGCCCGGCATAGACCGGCAGATTGATCCGTGTCGGGATCGTCGGGTCCTTCAACTGCAGGTGGCAGGGCTGGTCTTCTTCATGGTTGGTGAAGGAGAACGAGACCGAGGTCAGGCGATCGAAGCTGATCTGCCCGTCGGGCTTGGGGTACTCGATCGGCCGGTAAAGGTCGGCCCGACGCAGCGCTTCGGCATCGGTGTGATGCTTCATGGTGAACGGCAGCCCGAGCTTGAGCGTGCGCATCCACATGTCGATCCCGGCCAGCACAGTGCCCAGATCGCCGCCGAACTTGGCAATCAGCGGCTGCGCGTTCTTGACCAGTTGCAGTTCCTTGGCGATCCAGCTTTCGCGAACGGCGGCATCATACTCGGGCAGTTCGTCATTTTCCCGACCCGCGGCAATGGCGGCGGCGATGTTTTCAGCGGCAAGCATACCGCTCTTCATCGCGGTGTGGCTGCCCTTGATGCGCGGCACGTTGACGAAACCCGCCGAGCAACCGGCCAGAGCGCCACCGGGGAAGTAGAGCCGGGGGACCGACTGCCAACCGCCTTCGTTGATCGCGCGCGCACCATAGGCCACACGCTTCCCACCTTCGAGAATGGCGCGAATTTCCGGGTGCTGCTTCCAGCGCTGGAATTCCTCGAACGGATAGACATAGGGGTTGGCGTAATCGAGCGCGGTGACAAAGCCGAGCGCGACCTGGTTGTTCGCCTGATGATAGAGGAAGCCACCGCCCCAGCTATCCGATTCCGACATCGGCCAGCCCTGCGTGTGCAGCACACGGCCCGGCACGTGCTTGTCCGGATCGATATCCCACAGTTCCTTGATGCCGATGCCGTAAACCTGCGGCTGGCAATCGGATTCGAGATCGAACCGCGTCTTGAGCTGCTTGGTCAGGTGCCCGCGCGCGCCTTCGCAGAACAGCGTGTATTTCGCGTGCAGTTCCATGCCCGGCTGATAATCGGGCTTGTGGCTGCCATCGCGGGCAACGCCCATATCCTGGGTCGCGACACCTTTGACCGCGCCCTTTTCGTCGAACAGAATTTCGGAGGCCGGGAAACCGGGGAAGATCTCGACACCGAGCCCTTCGGCCTTTTCGGCCAGCCAGCGGCACAGATTGCCGAGCGAGCCGGTGTAATTGCCATCGTTCGACATGAACGGCGGCATCATGACGTGCGGCATCGCCATCTTGCCGGTGCGGGTCAGCACCCAGTGCCAGTTGTCCGTCACCGGCACTTCTGCCATCGGGCAGCCGTCTTCCCGCCAATCGGGCAGAAGTTCGTTCAGCGCCTTGGGATCGATGACCGCGCCCGACAGGATGTGGGCGCCGATTTCCGAACCCTTTTCGAGAATGCAGACCGACAATTCATCATTCAGTTGCTTCAGCCGGATCGCTGCGGCCAGGCCCGCAGGCCCCCCGCCGACGATGACGACGTCATATGGCATCGATTCACGTTCACTCATGACCTGCTGTCCTGTTTTCCCCGTTTCGCCGTCCGGCTGCGCCTGTTGGCGCCTTCCGTCAAAATTTCGAGTGCACTACTCTGCGCATTCTGTCCAATAACGCCTTGATTGCTGCGCAACGGCAGGTCAAGACCCGCGACATGGGTGGACACGCAAATCGAACGCCTGCCGAGGATCTCGCCGGCGCGCTGAACTGGTGGCGCGAGGCGGGGGTGGATCAGCATTTCCTCGACACGGCGCAGACATGGATCGCCGTGTCACCCGATCCCGCGACCGAACCGGATGCCCGCCCCCAGCGCCCAGCCAAGACGCCGGAACCAGTTGAAAAGGCACCGCCCCCGCTGCTCGCCGGGCAGGCGAACTGGCCCGCCACATTGGCCGATTTCTCATCCTGGTGGTTGAACGAGCCGGCGCTCGACCAGGGGGGCATGGCGCCGCGCGTGCCGCCGCGCGGCCCCACCAACCCGCCGCTGATGGTCCTCGTGGCCGAACCGGAAGCTGACGATCGCGATCTCCTCCTGTCCGGCCCGCTCGGCCAGTTTCTCGACGCGATGCTTCAGGCGATGGGGATCGCACCGGAAGAAATCTATCGCGCGTCCGTCCTGCCGCGCAATACGCCGCTGGCGGATTGGCCCGCGCTGGCCGAAAGCGGCCTCGGCGCGGTGACCTTGCACCATATAGGATTGGTTGCTCCTGAACGCCTGATGGTCTTCGGACGCAACATTCTGTCGCTGATAGGGCACGATCCAGCGCAAAACCCTGCCAGTTTACAGAATATAAACCATCAGAATGGCGTAATACCGCTGCTGGCTGGATGGGATCTGGCCGCGCTGCTTTCGCGGACGAAAGCACGATCGGCCCACTGGCAGCGATGGCTTGAATGGACGGATTCATAACTGTGAAGCATTTGAAAAAATGGCTGGGCACAGGGAGCATTTCCGCTGCGCTGGCCGCTGGCGCGCTGCTCACCGCCCCGCAGGTGCAAGCGCGCACTTCCGCCGAATACTTCAGCGCGCGCGCTGCATCCTATCAGGTTCCTTCCGTTCTCAGCCGCGAAGAACGCGAACTTTACCGTTCGATTTTCGAAGCCATCCGGGGCGAACAGTGGGGCCGCGCGCAATCTCTGCTGGCGGGGGACAAGGGCGGGCCACTACGCCAGATCGCGACTGCCCGGCTCTATCTCGCGGCCAATTCGCCGAAGGTGGAATTGCCGCAAATTCAGGAATGGCTTGCCGATACGGCTGCGATCAATCTGCCGCAGGCCGAACAGATCGCCCGGCTTGGCCTGCGCCGGGGCCTGACATACGCGCCACCGCTCCCCCAGGCACAACCCTTCTATTATCAGGGCACCGATCCCAAGCGCATCCGCCCCCGGCCGACCAATGACGGCACCATGCCCGCATCGATTTCGGCGGCGATTCTCGAAAGGATCAAGAACGACGATCCGGGCGGCGCACGCGCGCTGTTGGAAGGGATCGATGCGTCGCTCAGTTCCGAAGCCCGCGCCGAATGGCGCCAACGCGTGGCATGGAGCTACTATATCGAGAACGACGATGCCGCCGCGCTGGCAATGGCGCAGCGGGTATCCGAAGGTTCCGGCCCTTGGGTGCCCGAGGGTGATTGGGTCGCGGGCCTCGCTGCCTGGCGCCTGGGCGATTGCGAAAGCGCGGCCCGCTCGTTCGAAAAGACCGCCCGCAGCGCAGGCAATCCTGAATTAGGTGCGGCTGCCTACTATTGGGCCAGCCGCGCGCATGTCCGCTGCCGCACGCCCGAACGCGCCGCCGCCCTGCTGCGCAGCGCCGCCCGCGCGGACGATACGCTGTACGGCATGCTGGCGCTGGAACAACTGGGCCAGAAGATTCCGGGCAAATATGCGCAGGCCGATTTCAGCACCAACGACTGGAAAGCGCTGCGCGATATTCCCAATGTCCGCGTGGCTGCGGGGCTCGTCGAAATCGGCGAATACGATCTGGCGGACGAAGTGCTGCGTTATCAGGCCCGGATCGGCGATCCGCGCCAGTTCGACGCGCTCTCACGCCTTGCCCGCGATTTCGGGATACCCTCCACGCAGTTGTGGATGGCCTACAACGCCCCGCGCGGCGGCAATCCGGAACCGGCATCACGCTTCCCCACACCGAAATGGCAGCCTGTCACCGGCTGGCGGATCGATCCGGCGCTAGTTTATGCCCATGCTCTGCAGGAATCGAATTTCCGCACCTCTGTCGTCAGCCCGGCGGGCGCGCGCGGCCTGATGCAGATCATGCCCGGCACCGCCCAGCACCATGCCGCATCGATCAGCATGCGCGGCACCTATGGCGAACTGGAAAAGCCGGAAATCAATCTCGCCTATGGCCAGCGCACGCTGGAGGCGCTGCGCGATTCCGCGGGCACCGGCGGTTTGCTGCCTAAAGTGATGGCGGCGTACAACGCGGGCCTTTCGCCCATCACCCGCTGGAACAGCGAAATCCGCGATCAGGGCGATCCGCTGCTGTGGATGGAATCGATTCCCTATTGGGAAACGCGCGGGTACGTCGCCATCGTGACCCGCAACTACTGGATGTACGAACGGCAGGCCGATGCGGAATCGCCTAGCCGCCTGGCTCTGGCGCAGACCCGCTGGCCCGCTTTCCCCGATATCGGCAAGAGCGGCAACGCGCGGATCGCGGCCAACGATACGGGTGGCAAAGCCCGCTGATCCCAGTTCGAGAGGACATCGCCACCGGCGATGTCACACCCAGCGCGTTTGATGCTTAAGGGGTTTCTGACGCTGGCGGCGTGTCCAGCGGCCCGAATGCGCTGGACGTGTAGCCTTGCGAATTGTGCGTGATCAGCACTTTGCCATCACAGGTGAGATTCGTTTCCTGCCAGCTGGCGCTGTATTCCATACGCCCGATATCGGCGCGCGGGGTGCCATGCGCATACCATAGCTTGGCGCGATAGCGCGCCTGTTGCGCGTTCGCCCGCTCCACCCCCTGCGTGATCGGCTCCAAGGTTACCTCGCGTGTCGAACCGTCCGGGCGGACGGTCTTGGGCTCCACGGCGGCAGCGGCTTGCCCGGCCGCAGCTTCCAGCCGCGCGACGCATTCGGCGTGACTGCCCAAGGTATCACGCGTTTCGAAACCCGGAATATACCCGCTGGCCATGGCGGGCCCGGCGATCAGCGAACCCAGCACAGACAAACCGGCACCACGCATCATAGTGAAATCCTTCCGTTGTCTCCCCGCTCATGCGGGTGACGGGCAAAGTATGCAACCTTGGTGGGCCACGCGGATCAATCCACGCGTGACTCCATCGCATATGTTCTCTATATGTTCCATTCATGGCAGACAGCAAATCCCGTGTGCCCGTGCATGGCCGGGGCGCCCAATCGGGGGTGACACCCGCGCGGTTCAATCTTCCCGGTCGGACCGCCGATGGCGACTGGCTGGATGACCGTGAGAATGTGGATGGCGCTGTGGAAAAGCTGCGGACAACCGTGACGGAGGAACATCCCAGATCGATCATCAGCTTCAACCGTTCCCCCGACATTCCGTTCGATCGTTCGCTCAACGCCTATCGCGGCTGCGAACATGGCTGCATCTACTGTTACGCCCGACCCACGCACGCCTATCACGATCTTTCGCCCGGCCTCGATTTCGAAACGCGGCTGTTCGCCAAGCCGGAAGCGGCAAAGCTGTTGCGCGCGGCCTTCGCGAAACCCAGTTATCGCCCCGCGCCGCTGGCGATGGGGACGAACACCGATCCTTATCAACCGATAGAAGCGCGCTACCGCCTGACCCGGCAAGTGCTCGAACTGTGCCTCGAAACCCGCCATCCGGTCACCATCACCACCAAATCGGACCGGGTGCTTCGCGATCTCGATCTTCTGGGCGAACTGGCCCGGCTAAGGCTGACCGCTGTTGCCATATCCGTCACCAGTCTCGATCCGCACCTGTCGCGCCTGCTGGAACCGCGCGCCTCGGCCCCGGCCAAGCGGCTGGCCGCACTGGGCATTCTCGTGCGGGCGGGCGTTCCGGCCCATGTGTCCATCGCGCCCATCGTGCCCGCGATCACCGATCCGTTTATCGAGGCCATTCTTGCGGAAGCCGGCGCTTTGGGCGTCCCATCCGCCAGTTGGATCGCTTTGCGCCTGCCGCACGAAGTGGCCCCGCTGTTTCGCGAATGGCTCGATACCCACTTTCCCGATCGCGCCAGCAAAGTGATGGCCACGGTCCGCGAGATGCGCGGCGGGCGTGACAACGATTCCGATTTCTTCACCCGGATGAAGCCGCAGGGCGTGTGGGCCGATCTCATCCGCGTGCGCTTTCGCACCGCTTGTCGGCGCGCGGGCATTCCGCAAACTTCACCCCCGCTCGATTGCGGGCAGTTCCGGCCGCCGTCCCCAGCGGGTCAACTCAGCCTGTTTTGATCCGGGATCAGGAAACGAGGCGCAAATGCCGGCCTTGCGGAACCGCGCTGAGCGCGACTTTGGCAATGCCGGGAATGCTCTGCACCCGCTCCGCCAGTTCACCATCCAGCGCAAAGGCATCGCCCAGCCGCATCAGCGGATCGTTGCCGCTCGCCGTGCGCAGGCGGGCGACCACTTCGCCCTTCCCCTTTTCTCCCTCCGGTAGCAGCAGGGCCAGAGCCTGAAAGGCTTCGGCTTCGCTCACTTCCAGCGTCAACCGCATGCGCGCGCCGCTTTTCACTTCGGCCAGAGGTCGCGCCCCGCGCACGGTGACCCGGGGCGGTTCGTCAGGGCTGGGGCTGTCGAGTTCCACGTTGAGCAGCACGCAGGTGCCTTCGCGCGCCCATCTGACGAAGGGTTCGACCAGGCTTTCCTCGAAACAGGCAGCGCTGAACTGGCCGGTGGAATCGGAGAAATCGGCGCGAACGAAATCGTTGCCCTTGCGCGTCTTGCCCCGGTTCACCCCTTCCACCATCGCCGCCATCACCGCCGCGCTGCGCCCGCCGGAAACGCCGCTTTCCATCAGCCCGGCGTAAGATCGCGCACCGTTGGCGCTGGCGATGGCGCGATATTGTTCCACCGGGTGCGCCGCGAAATAGAAACCGAAATTGTCCCGTTCCTGCGCCATCTGCTCGTTCCGGCTCCACGGCTGGGCATCGACCAGCCGCAGGGCCGGTTCGGCATGATCGTCCCCGCCGAACAGGCCTGCCTGCCCGCTTTCCCGCTCCCGCACCGCGGCATCGGCGGCACCCATCAGGATTTCCGCGCTGGCAAAGACTTTGGCCCGGTTCGGCTCCAAGCTGTCGAATGCGCCCGCCCCGGCCAACGCTTCAAGCTGGCGCCGGTTCATCGATCCGGGCGGCAGACGGCGGAAAAGGTCATCCAACCCGGCAAAAGGCCCGTTCGCTTCCCGTTCGGCCACGATGGCGTCCATCGCCTTTTCGCCCACGTTGCGGATACCCGCCAGAGCATAGCGCACCGCATAGCCGGCCTCGGTCTGTTCCACCGTGAATTCGGCTTCCGAACGGTTCATGTCCGGCCCGTTGATCACAATGGGAATGCGCTGCCGCCGGGCGTCGTCGATGAACACGCTCAACTTTTCCGACTGGTGCATGTCAAAACACATCGACGCGGCGTAGAATTCTTCCGGGTAATGCGCTTTCAGCCATGCCGTCTGATAGGCAAGCAAGGCATAGGCCGCCGCGTGGCTCTTGTTGAAGCCGTAGCCTGCGAACTTGTCGATCAAATCGAACAGTTCGTTGGCCTTCTTCGGCTCGATCTCGGAAACGGCCTTGCACCCTTCGACGAAGCGCGCGCGCTGCATATCCATTTCCGCCTGGATCTTCTTGCCCATCGCGCGGCGCAGCAAGTCTGCATCGCCCAACGAATAACCGGCAAGGATCTGCGCGGCCTGCATCACCTGTTCCTGATAGACGAAAATTCCGTAGGTTTCGGACAGGATGCCTTCCAGCTTGGGATGCGGGTATTCGATCGGTTCGATCCCCGCCTTGCGCCTGCCGAACAGCGGGATGTTGTCCATCGGCCCCGGCCGGTAGAGCGAAACGAGCGCGATGATATCGCCGAAATTGGTCGGTTTCACCGAAGCCAGCGTGCGCCGCATGCCCTCGGATTCCAACTGGAACACGCCCACGGTGTTGCCCGACTGAAGCAGTTCGTAAACCTGCCGGTCGTCCCACGGCAGGCCGTCCAGATCGACAGTGATGCCACGCTTCTTCAGAAGGTCCACCGCCTTGCGCAGAACCGACAGTGTTTTCAGGCCGAGAAAGTCGAACTTCACCAGCCCCGAATCCTCGACATGTTTCATGTCGAACTGCGTCACCGGCATATCGGAACGCGGATCGCGATAGAGCGGGACAAGCTGCGCCAGAGGGCGATCCCCGATCACCACGCCCGCCGCGTGAGTCGAGCTGTTGCGCGGCAAACCTTCGAGCTGCATTGCCAGATCGACGAGACGCTTCACTTCGGGATCGACGTCGTATTCCCGCTTGAAATCGGCCGCGCCATTGAGCGCGCGCGGGAGTGTCCACGGATCGGTGGGATGGTTGGGCACCATCTTGCACAGCCGATCCACCTGGCCATAGCTCATCTGGAGAATACGGCCGCAGTCGCGCAGCACGGCGCGTGCTTTCAGCTTACCGAACGTGATGATCTGGGCGACATGATCCAGCCCATATTTGCGCTGCACATAGCGGATCACTTCACCGCGGCGGGTTTCGCAGAAGTCGATATCGAAGTCCGGCATCGAGACGCGTTCCGGATTGAGAAAGCGTTCGAACAGCAGGCCGAGACGGATCGGGTCGAGATCGGTAATCGTCAGCGCCCAGGCAACCAGCGAACCGGCGCCCGAACCACGACCCGGCCCCACCGGAATCCCGTTTTCCTTGGCCCATTTGATGAAGTCGGCAACGATCAGGAAGTAGCCGGGAAAACCCATGCGCGTGATGATGTCGACTTCAAACTGCAAACGGTCTTCATAGACTTGTCGTTCCTCGTCCGACATCTCGCCATATGGGGCAAGACGCATTTCGAGGCCCCGCCGCGCATCCTCGGCCATCATCCGTGCTTCGCCTTCCGTGTCCCCGGCAAGGCTCGGCAAGATCGGCTTCCGCTTGGGCGGGGCGACGGCACAGCGCTGGGCCACAACCAGCGTGTTGGCGGTCGCTTCGGGCAGATCGGCAAACAGTTCGGCCATCGCGTCCGCCGGTTTGACGAAGTTTTCGGCGGAGG
Organism: Caenibius sp. WL; assembly: GCF_019803445.1. Taxonomy (NCBI): domain Bacteria; kingdom Pseudomonadati; phylum Pseudomonadota; class Alphaproteobacteria; order Sphingomonadales; family Erythrobacteraceae; genus Caenibius; species Caenibius sp. WL. The sequence continues at coordinate 1,972,168 of NZ_CP081844.1, read as the reverse complement.
AGCGCGGGCGATCCGGGGCATCGATATGCGTCGAATGGGCGATGCACAGCATTGCATCGTGCGCCGCACGGAAATGCTGTTCGGCGAAATTCGCGGGATTGGTCGCCACCAGGGGCAGATCGCGGGCATAGGCCAGTTCGATCAGCGCCTCTTCCGCGGCTTCCTCCACCGGGTCGTTGCGGCGGGCAATCTCCACATAGAGCCGCCCCGGGAACAACCCTTCGAGCCATTCGGCATAGGCCTTGGCGTGATCGTGCTGCCCTTCGGCCAGAAGGCGCGTCAGCCCCCCTTCCCCGGCGCCGGTCAGCGCGATCAGGCCACCGGTATGGCCATCCAGCCATTCGCGCATGACATGGGGATCTTCATGCAAAGGCCGGTCGAGATGGGCCCGGCTGACCAGATGGCAGAGATTGTCCCACCCCTGTTCGTCCTGCGCATAGAGCGGAAGATAGTCGATCGGCCCGCCTTCGCCCCGGGACACGCCCAGCAAAGTCCCGACGATCGGCTGAACGCCTTTGTCGCGGCAAGCCCCGGCGAATGCGACGGAGCCATAGAGACCGTTCCGGTCGCAGATCGCAATGGCGGGAAAGCCGCGATCCTTGGCCAGTTGCGCGATGGCTTTGGGATCGATCGCCCCTTCGAGCATCGAATAGGACGAAAGGATGCGCAGAGGGACAAAGGGGGCGTAGGCCATGCACGAAAGTAGCGCCGGGCAAGCCCGACTTTCAACCCCGGCCCGACGCGAAAGTGCGGAAAACCCCGGAGGACGCGCCCTAGCCCGATAGGCTCTCGCGCATCAGGCATTCCTGCAAGCCTAAAGCAAGGCTTCGATGTCCCGTTCCAGCGCTTCGGGCTTGTCGGTCGGAGCATAGCGGCGCACGACATGGCCCGCCCGGTCGATCAGGAATTTGGTGAAGTTCCATTTGATACCGCGCGTCCCCAATACGCCGGGTGCTTCACCCTTGAGCCAGTGGTAGAGCGGAATGGCCCCATCGCCGTTGACGTCGACTTTGGCCATGACCGGGAAAGTCACATCGTAGGTCAGCTTGCAGAATCTGGCGATCTCGTCCGCATCGCCGGGCTCCTGCTTACCGAACTGGTTGCAGGGAAAACCCAGCACCGCAAAGCCGCGATCAGCGTATCTGCGGTGCAGAGCTTCAAGCCCGGCATATTGCGGCGTGAAGCCGCATTTGCTGGCGGTGTTGACGATCAGCAGGACCTTGCCTTGCTGCTCAGCCAGATTCAGCAGGCTGCCATCCGGCCTTGCGACCGAGAAATCGCCAATCGCGGTCAAGCGTTCGCGCCGGGAAAATCGGGGCGTGAAGCCAGCGCCATGATCTCGCCCAGCGAAAGGCGGTGGTCGCCCGACTTCGCGATTTCGTAATTCGCCCGCTCATCCTCAGGCAGGCGGGCGACAAAAGCGACCAGTTCGGCCAGAGTGCCGCTACGAATCGTTTTCAATCCTGAGAACACCCCGCCGCCATCATCCTTGCGATGCAATTCCGAATGATCTTCCCATTCCACCGGAAAGCCTTGCGCGGGTGTGTCGTTCATAGTTTGCGGTTCCCTATGCTGTTCACCTGAATATGTGGCCTTTGCAGCAGGAATATCAATCGCAAACCTACTGCAAATGTCCATCATGCAGCCGCACGACGCGATCCATCGCCTGCGCCAGCTTTTCGTTATGAGTCGCAACCAGCGCCGCGCTCCCTTCCCCGCGGACGAGTTGCAGAAACTGATCGAGCACCTTGTTCGCGGTGGCTTCGTCCAGATTGCCGGTCGGTTCGTCAGCCAGCACCAGCTGGGGGCGATTGGCCAGCGCACGGGCCACGGCCACGCGTTGCTGTTCCCCGCCGGAAAGCTGGCTCGGCCGGTGATCCAGCCGCTGGCCCAGCCCTAGCGCTTCCAGCAGTTCGGTCGCGCGCCGCGCGCCATCGTCCCACGCCTTGCCCCCCACCAGTTGCGGCAGGACAACATTCTCCAGCGCGGAGAAATCGGGCAGCAGATGGTGGAACTGATAGACGAAGCCGAGATGATCGCGGCGCAAAGTCGTGCGCTGATCGCCCGAAAGGGCGCTGGCGTCGGTCCCGGCGATTTCTATCTTCCCGCCGAACCCGCCTTCCAGCAGGCCGATGGCCTGCAACATCGTCGACTTGCCCGCGCCCGAGGGACCGAGCAGCGCAACGATCTCGCCCGGTTCGATCGTCAGATCGATACCGCGCAGCACATCGATCCGCACACCGCCCTGTTCGAAGCTACGGGTCAGCCCTGTCAGGCGCACAATAGGATTACTCATAACGCAGAACCTGTACCGGATCGGTGCTGGCGGCTTTGAACGCGGGATAGAGCGTGGCCAGGAAGCTGAAGCCCAGTGCCATCAGGCAAATCACCGTCACTTCCACCGGATCGGTGCGCGAAGGCAGCTCGGTGAGGAAGCGAATCGACGGGTCCCATAGGTTCTGGCCGGTGACGATCTCGATCGCGTGCACGATTGGCTGGCGGAAATAGAGGAACACGAAACCCAGAACGAGCCCCGCCACCGTGCCCAGCGCTCCGATCACGAAACCGATGGTTACGAAAATCTTCATCAGGCTCCGCCTCGTTGCCCCCATGGTGCGCATGATGGCGATGTCGCGCGTTTTCGCGCGCACCAGCATGATCAGGCTGGAAAGGATGTTGAACACCGCCACCAGCACGATGATCGACAGAACCACGAACATCGCCACGCGTTCCACCGCGAGCGCTTCGAACAGGCTGGCATTGATCGTCTTCCAGTCCGAAATCACTGCCTGTCCAGCCAGTTTCTTCGTCAACGGAGCCAGCAGTTGCGTGACCTTGTCGGGATCGTCGGTCTTGACCTCGATCATGCCCACCGCGTCACCTGTCAGCAGCAGTGTCTGCGCGTCCTGCATCGGCATGACGACGAAAGCCTGATCGTAGTCGTAGATGCCGATCTCGAAAATCGCGGAGACCCGGTAGCCGATCTCACGCGGCACAGTGCCGAAGGGGGTGGAACGCCCCTGCGGATTGATGATGGTGATCGTATCGCCCACCCGCGCGCCGAGATTCTCGGCCAACCGCAGGCCGATGGCCACGTTGCCGGCACCTGGGCGCAGTTCGGCAAGATCGCCCACCGTCTTCTGCGCTTCGAGCCGACGGATGTCTTCCTGTGTGTTGCCGCGTACCAGAATCGCTTCCACTCGGCCGTTGAAACTGGTCAACAGCGGCTGTTCGATCAGGGGTGATGCGCGCACGACACCGGGCGTCGCTTTCACTTCTTTCAGCACGCTCTGCCAGTTTTCCAGCCGCCCACCATAGGCCTGGATGATGGCATGGCCGTTCAGTCCAACGATCTTGTCCAGCAATTCGCCGCGAAATCCGTTCATCACGCTCATCACGATGACAAGCGCGGCGACACCCAGCATCACCGCGGCGAGACTGATACCCGCAACCATGGCGATAAAGGCTTCACCGCGCCCCGGCAGAAGGTAACGCTTGGCGATCGTCCGTTCGAAAGGAGTGAGAAGCAAGGAACCTGCTTTGTGCTAATGGAATGCTGCACGGGATGTAGGGGCCACGCACAGTGGAGGCAACCGATTTGCGCTTGTCGCGACACGCCCTCTTGTAATCCGCGCGTAACATCGCCATTGCGGGGATCGATAGCAGCGCGGCAGCTGGCGAACCCTCACAGGCGATCATGATTACCCATCCCTTCTATGACGCGGACGGCGACAAGCTGCGCGAAGAGTGCGGCGTTTTCGGCGTTATCAATGCCAACGATGCGGCGGCGATTACCGCCCTCGGCCTCCATGCCCTGCAACATCGCGGGCAGGAAGCGGCAGGCATCACCAGTTTCGATGGCAAGGAATTCTATTCCCGCCGCGGCCTGGGCCATGTGGCCGACAATTTCTCCAGCGGCAGCGTGATCGGCGAACTGCCCGGATCGATGGCCGCGGGCCATGTCCGCTATTCGACGACCGGCGGCGCGGGCCTGCGCAATGTCCAGCCGCTCTATGCGGAACTCGCCTCGGGCGGCTTCGCCATCGCGCACAATGGCAATATTTCCAATGCCATGCACTTGCGCCAGGCACTGGTGCAGAAGGGCGCGATCTTCCAGTCGACGTCCGATACGGAAGTGATCATCCACCTGATCGCGACCAGCCGCTACCCCACTCTGCTCGATCGGTTCGTGGACGCGTTGCGCCTTGTCGAAGGCGCCTATTCGCTGATCTGCATGACTAAGAAGCGCATGGTCGCGTGCCGCGATCCGCTGGGCATCCGCCCGCTGGTGATGGGCAAGCTGGGCGATGCGATCGTCTTCGCCAGCGAAACGGTAGCGCTGGACGTCGTCGGCGCGCAGTTCGTGCGCGAGGTGGAACCGGGCGAACTGGTCGAAGTGCGGCTCGACGGCCGGATCACGAGCCATCGCCCGTTCGGCGAATCGAATCCGCGCCCGTGCATTTTCGAACACGTCTATTTCAGCCGCCCGGATTCGATCATGGGGGGCACCTCGGTCTATCAAGCCCGCCGCCAGATCGGTGTGGAGCTGGCCAAGGAAGCCCCTGTCGAAGCCGATCTGGTGGTTCCCGTGCCCGACAGCGGCGTGCCTGCCGCCATCGGTTATGCCCAGCAATCGGGCATTCCGTTCGAACTGGGCATTATCCGTTCGCACTATGTCGGGCGAACCTTCATCCAGCCTTCCGACGGGCAACGCAGTTCCAGTGTGAAGCGCAAGCACAACGCCAACCGCGCGCTGGTGGAAGGCAAGCGGATCGTGCTGATCGACGATTCCATCGTGCGTGGCACCACCAGCCTCAAGATCGTGCAGATGATGCGCGAAGCAGGCGCGGCGGAAGTGCATATGCGCATCGCCAGCCCGCCGACGATGCATAGCTGCTTCTACGGTGTCGATACGCCCGAACGCTCCAAGCTGTTGGCCGCGAAAATGGATATCGATGCGATGCGCGACTTCATCCAGGCGGATAGCCTAGCTTTCGTTTCGATCGACGGGCTCTATCGCGCGGTCGGCACGAGCGGGCGCGATGCGGGTTGCCCGCAATATTGCGATGCCTGCTTCACCGGCGAATACCCCACCACGCTGACCGATCATGCAGACAAGGACGATCAGGCCGAATTCATGACCCCGATCAAGGTCGCCTGATGAACGGCGCACTTGCAGGCCAAACGGCGCTGGTCACCGGCGCGAGCCAGGGAATCGGCGCCGCCACGGCCAAGGCGCTGGCCGCGGCGGGCGCGCATGTCATCCTGACCGCGCGCAACGACCGCAAGCTGGAAGAAATCGAACAGGCCATTCACGAGGCTGGCGGCACAGCGACCATTGCCCCGCTCGACCTTGCCGAAAGCGACGGGATTGCCCGTCTGGCCACAGCCATCGCCAATCGCTGGGATCGCCTCGATATCATGGTGATCTGCGGCGCGATCCTGCCCCAGCTCACCCCGGTGACGCAGATCGACCAGAGCGCATTCAGCAAGGCGCTGACTGTCAATCTCCTCGCCACGCAGGCGCTGATCGGGGCGTTCGATCCGCTGATGAAGCGCAGCGACAATGCGCGCATCATCGGCCTGACCAGCAGTGTGGGTAGGGCCCCCCGCGCCTATTGGGGCGCCTATGGGGCAACCAAGGCCGCGTTCGAAACGCTGCTCGCGTGCCATGCGCAAGAAGTGGAGAAGATTTCCAACACCCGCGTCGCCATCGTCGATCCGGGTGCTACGCGCACGGCCATGCGCGCCAAGGCCTATCCGGGCGAAGATCCGCAAACGGTCAAACCCGCCGAAGCGGTGGCGGAGCGGATCGTAGCGTTGGTGCAGGAACCTTTTCCCACGGGCCATCGCGAACGCGTGGCGTAACAGGCGGGGCGTCACCCCTGTTTGACCAGAGTCGCCTGGCTGACGGTAATTCCACCGCCGCGAAAGCCGCCTTCGCAATACATCAGATAGTAGCGCCACAGCCGCACGAAGCGTTCGTCAAAGCCAGCAGGCAGGCGCTTTTCGGCCACCGCCGCATCGAAACGGAGCCGCCACTGGCGCAAGGTTTCCGCGTAATCGAGGCCGAAATCGCGCTGATCGAGCCAGCTTAAGCCCCGCTCCATCGCCAGTTTGCGAAATTCGCTCGCGCGAATCAGCAATCCGCCGGGGAAGACATAGGCCTGAATGAAATCCACGCTTGCCGCGTAAGCTTCGAACAGCGAATCCTTCATCGCGATGAACTGGATCGCCGCCCGTCCACCGGGTTTGAGGCAACGGGCCACGCTGTCGAAATAGTCCGGCCAGTACTTGCGACCGACCGCTTCCACCATTTCGACGCTGACAATCGCATCGAATGGCCCGGTGACATCGCGATAGTCCTGCTTGTGGAAAGCGATAGTGGGCGATTGCCGCGCTTTCGCCCAGGCGAGTTGTTCGTCCGAAAGGCTGATCGCCGTCACCTGCGCACCGCGCCGGGCAAAGAAATCCGCCAGCCCGCCCCAACCGCAGCCGATTTCGAGCACGGTTTTCACATCCCCGACCCGATCGGCCAGCAATGTCCATTTGCGATGCTGCGCCTCCTCCAGCGAACCGTTCCTATCGAAGACCGCGCTGGAATAGCTCATGCTGGGATCGAGCCATGCTTCGTAGAAATCGTTGCCGAGATCATAGTGCGCATGGATGTTGCGTTCCGCGCCCGCCTTGCTGTTGCGGTTGAACCAATGGCCCAACCGCGCGATCTGCCGCCACAGCCCGCCAGCACGGCCGATGTTGCCCAGCGAATCGCCATTGGCCATGACCAGTGCGAACAGGGTGACGGGATCGGGGCTGTCCCACTCCCCCAGTTCCCATGCACGATACCAGCCGACGGAACCGCTCGTCGCCAGCCGCGACAACGCGCGCCAGTTGCGCAATTCCAGTTCCGCGTCAAAGCCCGGCACTCTGCCGCCCAGCACCCGCTCGCTGCCATCGGGCAGGCGCACACGGATCGTGCCGGATTCTAGCCCTTGATCCAGACGACCGATCAGCCGCTCGAACCCGCCATTCCACAGGCGCACGAGCCACCCCAGACCGCTGCCGATCCGATTGCCCCCTTCAATCAGGGCGCGTCCTCTCTCCATGCCCCATGTATTCATGAGGACAGACTATCATCGCTGTTCCACGCCGGGCAAGATAGGCCGAGAAAGCTTGCCTTGCCATGGCCGATTGCCTCATCCTCCGGCGATGGGCTCCTCTTTCCCTTACAAACCACCAGATCGCCGGACCATGTTCATCGCCGCGCTGCTGTGCTGGGGCGGCTTCGCCCTGGTCGCCCTGCTGACCTTCACCGGCCATATGGCGGGGTTCGACAAAGCCGGATTACTGCTGTGGCGCGAAGCGGACGGCTTGATCCCCGCAAGTCCCCCATGGCTGAACACGGGTGTCATCGCGCTGACCCATCTTGGCGGGGTGCCGGTGCGCAATGCCATCGCACTGGCGGCAGCGATCACACTGGTGCTCGCGCATAGCAGGCGGCAGGCTCTATGCCTCAGCCTTACGGTTATCGGCGGATGGATCGCCAACAGCGCACTGAAGACGTTGTTCGACCGCCCTCGCCCGACCATCGTTCCGCATCTGACATATGCCGGCGGACCAAGCTTTCCTTCGGGTCACAGCTTCAACGCCGGGCTGATCTATATAGCCATGGCCCTGATTGCAGCCGGCTGGGCCACGCGCCGTCCCGCCCGTGTCATGCTGGTTTCGGCCGCCATCATGCTCAGCCTGGCCATTGCCGGCAGCCGGGTCTGGCTCGGCGTGCACTATCCCAGCGATGTGATCGCGGGATGGCTCGGCGGGGCAGGTCTGGCCTTTCTTATGGCCGCGTGGTTCCTGCCGGAAGCTCCTCCGCGCGGGCGGTAGCAGCGCATCCGGGCCCCGGCTGCGGCACGGTGACGACATAGTGGAACGGATTGCGCACTTCGCGCCCGAAAATGCGCCCGCCGCTGAAGCGGGCATCGCCAAATACCATGCGCACTCCGCACCGTTCCTGCTCCAATTGAGCCACCGGCATCACCGACCACCGCATGAACTGGCGCAACTCATCCGTCGAAAAGGCAGCCCGGCGCACCAGCGGATCATGCATATTGTCCGGAGTGGGCGCCGAAAGCGGCCCGAGCCCGGAAAAGGGCGACCAGTCCGCCCGACCGATATAGCCATCCCGCCGCCAGACCACTTCACGCGTCCAGAAACGCAGCGGTTCCAGCCCTGCGAACATCACTTCCGGCGGAGCGCCCGGTAGCGCGCGGACGACCTCCCGCTGCGCCTGTGCCGTCAAGACAAGATTGAGCCCGATATAGCAGGTAAGCAAAGCAATCGCCCCGCGTGCGGGCATGCGTGGATCGCCCGCCTTGCGCCCCTGTTCACGCTTGCGCGAAAGCCAGATGGCGAAGCCCAGCGTCAGCCATAGCCACAGGTCGATAATGAACAGCGATTCGGTATGGAACCAGTTCTCGCTGAAGGGAGAAAGCAGCTGCACCGCATAGCTGGTCTGCATGTCGAGGAACGGATGGCTCAAGGCGCCGATGTAGCTCAACACCACCAGCCACCCGAAATGCATCGGCAATCCGCTTTTGAACACCGCGCCCCGGCGCATCTGCCACCGGTCCAGCAGCCATAGCAGACCCGCTAGGATGACAGGCATCCAGATGATTCCACCGACCAGCCCGTGCGTGAAACCGCGATGGGTGGCGAGCGGAACCCAGCAGCTATGGCCGAAGAACACGTCGAGATCGGGCATGTTCGCGCCAAGAATCAGCGCAGCCAGGCCCTTGCGGGTCCGTTGCTTGAGACCGGCCTGGCCCAGGGCCCAGCCAGTGAGGCTATGTGTCAGATTATCCATGGCTTCGGTGAGCAGACCCGCTCTGTGTTTTCAGACGCCTACAAACAAGCAATCCGGAGCCTGCACCGCAAGCCCCGGATTGCCCGAATATTCAGACTATCCGTTCGTAAGGAACGGCTTTCGTCCGGTTCAGTCCTTGACCGTCCAGGTCTGCCCCTTGGCGAGAAGCTTGCCGAGATCGGCAACCTTGCCTTCGCGCGCCTTGGCATCCTGGCCGAGCAGCGACGACTCGTAAGTCGGGCGCGGATCATCATAGATCACGCCCAGCGCCATCGGGAACGGGCCAAATGGCATTTCGACCAGCATATGCGCGACCGAGCGGTTCGTCACGTCGTGCACGATCACGCCGGCCGCCTGCCAATCGCCATCGGCCACGTCGACGACTTTGAGCGTCAGCGTGTCATGGTCGAGCGCGATACCCTGCGTGCCCTTGTTGAACAGCATCGGTTCGCCATTTTCGAGCCAGAGCTGGTTGGCATCGGCATTGCCCTTGGCGACAAAATCATCGAACCGGTCTTTGTTATAGACGATGCAGTTCTGGAAGATTTCGACGAAGGCCGCGCCCTTATGGGCATGGGCGGCTTTCAGCACTGCCGGCAGGTTCTTCGACACGTCATAGGCGCGAGCCACGAAGCGCCCGCCCGCACCGAGTGCGAAAGCGCAGGGCAGCGCCGGGCGATCGACCGAACCCAGCGGGGTCGACGGGCTCGGCGTGCCGACGCGGCTGGTGGGCGAGAACTGGCCTTTGGTCAGGCCGTAAATCTCGTTGTTGAACAGCATAATCTGGCAATCGAGATTGCGGCGGATCACGTGCATCGTGTGATTGCCGCCGATGGACATGCCATCACCGTCGCCGGTGATCAGCCACACGTCCAGATCCGGATTGGCCAGCTTGATGCCCGTGGCGAACGCCGGGGCGCGGCCATGGATCGTGTGGAAGCCGTAGCTTTCGATATAGTACGGGAACCGGCTGGAACAGCCGATGCCCGAGACGAACACCGTGTTCGAGGGGTCCACGCCGAGTTCCGGCAGCGTGCGCTGCACCGCCTTGAGAATCGCGTAGTCGCCGCAACCCGGGCACCAGCGAACTTCTTGGTCGGTTTCCCAGTCCTTCAGCGTCGTGCTGATCTTGGTCATCTCGTTCATTGGTTTTCGGCCTCCACGCTGGGGAGCTGCGTTTCATTGACGGGCACTTCGCCGCCTTCATTGCCCGGGATATTGTCGAAGAACGTGGCAATCGCCGCTTCGATTTCGGCAATGGCGAACGGCTGGCCCGAAACCTTGTTGAGCGGCTTGGCATCGACCAGGAACTGATCGCGCAGCACGGTCTTGAACTGGCCGGTGTTCATTTCCGGCACCAGGATATTGTCATAGCTGCGCAGCAGATCGCCGAGATTGGTCGGCAACGGCCAGACATGGCGGACATGGACATGGCTGACATCCAGACCCTTGGCCCGCGCGCGGCGGACCGCCTGATAGATCGGGCCAAAAGTCGAACCCCAGCCGACGACCGCCAGCTTGCCCGACGTGTTGCCAAGCACGACATCCTGCTGCGGCACGCCCTTGGCGATGCCATCCACCTTGTCCTTGCGGGCATCGGTCTGCGCCTGGTGCGTGGCGGGCGAATAGTCGAGATTGCCGGTGCCGATGGCCTTCTCGATCCCGCCGATGCGGTGCATCAGACCCGGCGTGCCCGGCTTGATCCACGGACGCACACCGCGTTCATCGCGCTTGTAGGGCAGAAGCGTGTCGTCAGGGCCGTTCTTTTCGGTGAGGAACTTGGCCGGGAACGGCTCGTACTCCGAAGGATCGGGCACTTTCCACGGTTCGGCCGCGTTGCCGATATATCCGTCGGTCAACAGCATGACCGGGGTCATGTACTGCACCGCGAGGCGGCACGCCTCGATAGCGCATTCGAACGCATCGGACGGGCTGCGCGCGGCGATTACCGGCAGCGGCGTATCGCCATTGCGGCCATAGATCGCCTGATAGAGATCGGATTGTTCGGTCTTGGTCGGCAGGCCGGTGGACGGGCCGCCGCGCTGCGAATTGACGATCACCAGCGGCAGTTCGGTCATCACCGCGAGGCCCATCGCCTCACCCTTGAGCGCGATGCCCGGGCCAGAGGACGAGGTGACGCCGAGATGCCCGGCATAGGATGCGCCGATGGCGGAACAGATTGCCGCGATTTCGTCTTCCGCCTGGAAGGTGGTGACGCCGAATTCCTTCATCTTGGCGAGGTTGTGCAAAATCGCCGATGCCGGGGTGATCGGATAGCCGCCGAAGAAGATCGGCAGCCCCGCAAGCTGCGCACCCGCCACAAGGCCGAGGCTGACCGCTTCCGCACCGGTGATCGTGCGATAGACGCCCGGCGCGCTCGGCACCGGATCCAGATGCAGCTTCTTGAGCGGACCGGCGATTTCCGCCGTTTCGCCATAGGCATGCCCGGCGTTGAGCGCGGCAATGTTGGCCTGCGCGATATCGGGCTTCTTGGCGAACTTGCTGTTCAGCCAGTCGACGATCGGCTGCCGGTCACGGTCGAACATCCACAGCGCGAGGCCGAGCGTCCACATGTTCTTGCAGCGCAACGCTTCCTTGTTGCCAAGGCCGAAGGGCTTGACCGCTTCGATCGTCAGCGCGCTAATGTCGAATGCTAGCAAATCCCACTTCGAAAGGCTGCCATCCTCCAGCGGATTGCTGTCGTACTTCGCCTTTTCGAGATTGCGCTTGGTGAATTCACCCGAGTCCGCGATAATCAGGCCGCCGAGCTTCAGCGCCTGCACGTTGGTCTTCAGCGCGGCCGGATTCATCGCCACCAACACGTCCGGCGCATCGCCCGCGGTGCTGATATCGGTCGAGCCGAAATTGATCTGGAAGGCCGAAACCCCGAACAGAGTCCCTTGCGGCGCGCGAATTTCGGCCGGGAAGTCAGGGAAAGTGGCGAGATCGTTCCCCGCCAGGGCCGTGGAAAGCGTAAACTGACCGCCGGTCAACTGCATGCCATCGCCGCTGTCGCCCGCGAAGCGGACCACCACGGCTTCGGGTGTATCACTTTGCGCTATACCGGCCACGTTATCGGCCGCTGCAACGGAACTTGCCATTCACTCACCTCTTGCCGCCCGGCGCGGACGGATATTGCGACATGTCCAACGCACTATTCCCGCGCCGGTCTTGCAGCAATGAAGTTTTTGTTGGGCTAAAGCAAACGCCAATGGCAACTCCACAGCGGAAATCTGGACAGGACCGATCATGCACAGCGCCAAGGGCACCCCTCGCAACGATGTCGCCCGTTTTCTTTCCGCGATAGAAGAGAGCGGCAATGCCTTTGTTCCTGGCGATGACATCGCCCGCTCCCGCGCCGCGTTTGCCGCCATGCTGCATGCACATGATGCGCCCGTGCGACCGCTGGCCACGCTCCGGTCGTTCGCTTGCGCCGGGCCCGAAAGACCGATCGGCCTGCGTCTGTTCGACAGCCTGAGCGAGGCCGAACGGCGCCACACCCCGTCACCTGCCATCGTATTCTATCACGGCGGCGGCTTCGTTCTCGGCGATCTCGATTGCTATGCCGGTCTGTGCAGCGCGCTCGCCGCACAGACCGGCTGGCCAGTCGTGGCGGTCGATTACCGCCTGGGGCCGGAACACCCCTTCCCCGCAGCACCCGACGATTGCGAAGCCGCCGCACGCCGGATCGCGGAGCGGGAGCCTTCGCTCGCTCTCCCAGCATTGACCGGATTGGTGCTGATGGGGGATAGCGCGGGCGGGAATCTCGCTATCGTCACCGCGCAGGCTTTGGCCGGACATCCCGCAGCTTTGCCCATTCTCCTGCAAGTTCCCGTCTATCCGCTGGCGGGGCCGATTGCCCGGCATGAAAGCTACCGCGCCTATCGCCATGGCCATCTGCTGACTCGCGAAGCGCTGGCACGGTTTCACATGGGCTATGGCGCGCCGCCGGACGATCCACGCCATTATCCCGTGTTGCATCCCGATCTCCATCGTGCGCCGCCCACACTTCTGGTGACGGCAGAGCTGGACCCATTGCGCGATTCCGGCCGCGAATACGGGGCGAAGCTGCGCGAAGCGGGGGTGAACGTCAGCGCAATCGAGATTTCCGGCATGATCCACGGCTTTATGACCTTGCGCAAGGCAATCCCCAGCGCGCAAAGCGATCTCGAATGCATCACCGATGCCATGATTCACATGCTGGAGCACCCTTCATGACCACGCCCGATCCCAAGCTTTATCGCCCCTGCGCGGGCATTATGCTGGTCAACGCCAAAGGCCACGCCTTCGTCGGCAAGCGTATCGACACCAAGGAAGGCGACTGGTGGCAGATGCCTCAAGGCGGGATCGACAAGGGCGAAGATGCGAACGATGCCGCTCTGCGCGAATTGTGGGAGGAAACCGGCCTGCACGCCGACAAAGTGCGGATCGAAGCCCGGATGCGGGAGGAACTGTACTACGATCTGCCCGACGAGTTGAAAGGCAAGCTGTGGCGCGGCAAATATATCGGGCAGCGCCAGACTTGGTTTCTCGTGCGGCTGACGGGCGAGGACGCGGATATCAATCTCACAGCGCACCAACCGCCCGAATTCAGCGCGTGGCGATGGGTTCAGCCCGAAACGCTGCCGGACATGATCATTCCCTTCAAGCGGACGATCTACACCACCGTGGTGGAAGAATTTCGCCCGCTTATCTGAAGGTAGGTGACGGGATCAGTTCTTGACTGTCACCGACGCATCGGGCGTGGCGGCTTCGGCCGTCAGCACCGGCACCGCGGGGGTCGCCGTCAGCTTATCCGACAGCGCGCGCGTTTCGGTGCAACCGTCGCCGCACAGGCTCTTGAGCTGGGCGAGATTACGGCGCGCCTTTTCCAGTGCGCCCTTTTCCGCCAGCGCTTCCCCTTCGCCCGAAATGGCGGCGTAGTTATTGGGATCGCGCGTCAGCACGAGGCGGTAATAGTGGATCGCCTTGCCTTGCATGCCGTCCTTGCGCGCGGCGTGCGCCAGATCGAGATAGAGCGCCGTATAGGCCGGATCAATTGCCAGCGCGCTTTCGAAAGCGTCGATCGCGCTCTGGACCTGCCCGGCGGCGAGCGCTGCCCGGCCCTGTTCCTGCAAGGCCAGCGCCCGGGGCGAAGGTGCTGTCACCGCCCCGTTGCCGACGCTGGCACTGACCGCGCAGAACAGCGTGAGAGCAAGAGCGGCGGGATAGTAACGCATCACAAACTCCTTCACGGCAGACATCGGAATTTTTGCACTGTCCGCCATAACTTGAGACGCTATCACGGTGAAACGAGACGTGCGACGAAAAAACCGTCCGTTTCATCGTGAAACGGTGTGAGCCGCAAACCCGGCCCACGGCTGCGCCCGGCGGGTGCTCCGGGCCGCTCCACCCGCCAGCCGGGATGAGCGGTAAGGAAGGCTTCCACCTGCCCCGCGCCTTCTTCATCGAGCAGCGAGCAGACGGCATAGAGCACCCGCCCACCCGGACGAACAAGCGCCGCAGCCAAAGTCAGCACATGCTGCTGGATCGCGCAAGTGCGCGCCAGTTCCGCCTCATCCAGCCGCCAGCGCGCCTCGGGATTGCGCCGCCAGGTCCCGCTGCCCGAACAGGGCGCATCGACCAGAACCGCATCGGCCCTGCCCTGCCAATCGGCAAGAGCCCCGGATTCCTGCCCCGGATTGAGCAAACGCGTTTCGATATTGCTGGCTCCCGCCCGCTCTGCGCGCGGAGCCAGACGGGACAGCCGCGCCCGGTCGACATCGCAGGCCAGCAGGTGCCCGCGATTGTCCATCGCCGCTGCCAGCGCCAGCGTTTTGCCTCCGGCCCCCGCGCACAGGTCGATCACCTGCTCACCCGGCCGCGCGTCGAGGATTTCACAGGCAAGCTGCGAAGCGGTGTCCTGCACTTCGATCGCACCCTGCCGAAAAGCGTCCCACTGCTCCACCTGCGTTCCGCCGGAATAGCGCAGAGCCAGCCGCGCCTGAGTGGGCGTTCCCGCCTCGGGTAAGTCCGGTTCCGGCCCGCGCAACGTGTTGATCCGCAGATCCAGCGGAGCACGGTCGAGCAAAGCGGCCAGTTCCGCTCCGGCGATATCCGAATCCGCCAGCCGCCGTTCCAGCCATCCCGGAGCATAACCGCCCGCGGCCGCCTGCTCCCCTTCGCTGACCGGCGCGGGGCCGTGGCGCGAACCGTCGAACAGCGTGAGCAGGGTTTCATCGCTTTCCGCCAAACGCAGCATCGCCGCCCGCCCACTAGCCGGCAGAGGCCCACAAGCGCGAATAGCGCGAAACAGCAGGTCGCGCACCGCACGCCGGTCCTTCGACCCGGCATAACGGCGGGTCTTGAACCATTCGGCCACGATCCGGTCCGCCGGGCTGCCGCGCGAACGGGCGGCGGCGATCACCAGATCGAGCAGCTCGATTGCCGCCTGCACGCGCGCTGCAGGTGTCATACCGAAGGCCCGTATGCCGCCCGCGCGGCGGGCGAGCAACCGGCCACGATCGGCACAGAGAGCAGAGCTTCGCGCATAGCGCCTTACCGCGTGGGGTAATTCGGCGCCTCGCGCGTGATCGCCACGTCATGCACATGGCTTTCCGAAAGGCCCGCATTGGTGATGCGGATGAATTTCCCGCGCTGGCGCAGATCGGGGATCGTAGCCGAGCCGGTGTAGCCCATCGCCGCCTTGATCCCGCCAACGAGCTGATGGATCACATCCTTGGCCGGGCCTTTGTAGGCGACCTGCCCTTCGATCCCTTCGGGAACCAGCTTCATCTGGTCCTTGATATCCTGCTGGAAATAGCGATCCGCGCTGCCGCGCGCCATCGCGCCAACGGAACCCATCCCGCGATAGGCCTTGTAGGCGCGGCCCTGATAAAGGAACGTTTCGCCGGGCGCTTCTTCCGTACCGGCCAGAAGCGAGCCGACCATGACCGTCGAGGCACCCGCCGCCAGCGCTTTGGCCGCATCGCCCGAAGTGCGCAGCCCCCCGTCGCCGATCACCGGAACGCCCGACTTGGCCGCTTCCGCCGCGCTTTCCATGATCGCGGTGAGCTGTGGCACACCGACACCGGCGACAATGCGCGTGGTGCAGATCGAACCCGGGCCAATGCCCACTTTCACCGCATCCGCGCCCGCATCGATCAGCGCCCGCGTCGCTTCGGCCGTGGCGACATTGCCCGCCACCACCTGCACGGCATTGGAAAGCTTCTTCACCCGTTCCACCGCCTTGGCGACATCGCGGTTGTGGCCGTGCGCGGTGTCGATGATGACGACATCGCATTCGGCATCGATCAACGCCTCGGTCCGTTCGAAGCCCTTGTCGCCCACCGTGGTCGCCGCGGCCACGCGCAGGCGGCCCGCATCGTCCTTCGTCGCGTGCGGATAGGTCACGGCCTTTTCGATATCCTTCACCGTGATCAGGCCGATGCAGCGATAGGCGTCGTCGACCACCAGCAGCTTCTCGATCCGGCGCTGGTGCAGCAGGCGGCGTGCTTCGTCCTGGCCCACGCCCGGCGAAACGGTCGCCAGGTTTTCGTGCGTCATCAGTTCGCGCACGGCCTGGTTGGGATTATCGGCGAAGCGGACATCGCGGTTGGTCAGGATACCCACCAGTTTGCCGCTGCCTTCCACCACGGGAATGCCGCTGATCCGGTGCGCCTGCATCAACGCCTGTGCGGTGCCCAGCGTGGCATCGGGCGCGATCGTGATCGGATTGACCACCATCCCGCTTTCGAAGCGCTTCACCGCCCGGACGGCGGCGCATTGTTCTTCGACGGTCAGATTGCGGTGGAGCACCCCGATACCGCCCAACTGGGCCATGACGATCGCCATGTCGGATTCGGTCACCGTATCCATCGCGGCGGAGATCACCGGAATGTTGAGCCGGATCGCCTTGGTGAGCTGGGTCGAGGTATCGGCCTGCGATGGCAGGATGTCGCTTTCGGCCGGACGCAGCAGAACGTCGTCAAAAGTAAGGCCTGTCGGAATATCCATGGGTGCCACCGCTCCTGTCCGGGTAGAATCGTGGCGGCCCATCTAGAGCCCGCTTGCGCCTACCGCAATAGCCGTGATTCAAGAGTGGCGATTCACCTTCGGCCGGTGAGGCGCCGCGCGGCGCCCCATATGCGCTTACTGCGCGGTCCAGCCGCCATCCATGGAGAAATTCGAACCGGTGATGTTCCCGCCTTCCTCACGGCAGAGGAACACCGCCATGGCGCCGATATCCTCCACATGGCTGAAACGCTTGGTCGGCTGGCCCGCCAGCAGGACATCGTTGATGACCTGTTCGCGCGTCATGTTACGGGCTTTCATCGTATCGGGGATCTGGTTTTCCACCAGCGGCGTCCAGACATAGCCGGGGCTGATGCAATTGGCGGTTATCCCGCTCTGCGCCAGTTCGAGCGCCACCGTCTTGGTCAGACCGGCAAGGCCGTGCTTGGCCGAAACATAGGCCGATTTGAACGGCGAGGCGGTGAGGGAATGGGCGCTGGCGGTGTTGATGATCCGGCCCCATCCGTTCTGCCGCATGCCGGGAATCGCCAGCCGGATCGTGTGGAACGCCGCGCTGAGATTGAGCGCGATGATCTTGTCCCACTTTTCGACCGGGAATTCCTCCACCGGCGAAACGAACTGCATCCCCGCATTGTTGACGAGAATATCGACATGGCCCGCCCCGGCCATCAGCGCTTCCGCCCCCTCGGCAGTGCTGAGATCGGCATCGATGTGGCTCGCCCCCAGTTCGGCGCAGATTTTCGCGATTTCATCCTTGCCGCCGAAGCCGGTGATGATCGTCTCCGCCCCTTCGGCGGCAAGCGCCCGGGCAATGCCCAGACCGATGCCCGAGGTCGAACCGGTAACCAATGCACGTTTTCCCTTGAGGAACATTCTCGACTCCTTGCATGAAGCTTGTCAGGGAATGCGCTATTGCAACAGGGAAGGTCCAGCCCCTTATTCGCTGGCGCCCGGTTTTAAGGGGAGACAGCGGTGCGGCTCAAAGATTTCAATCCAGGCAGCATCCGTGTCGAGGACCAGCGCGGCATGGGCGGCGGCATGCGCTTTCCCGGCGGCGGAGGCGGCAAGCTGGGATGCGGCTCTATCGTCCTCATCCTGATCGGCGCGCTGGTGTTCGGTGTCGATCCGGCACAGATGCTGGGCGGGCTGCAACAGATGGAACAGCAACAGGGCAACTCCGCCCCGGCCACGGGCGGCAAAACCACCGATGAAAGCTGCAACGCCGATCCGCTGAGCAGGGAAAGCTGCGCCGCGCTCGCCTCGCTCAACACCACCTGGGAACCGCTGTTCCGGCAGGCGAACATACCCTTCAAGCAGCCGAAGCTGGTGTTCTATTCGCAAAACGGCCAGTCGGGCTGCGGCGCCGCGCAGAGCGCCATGGGCCCGTTCTACTGCCCCAGCGATCAGGGCATCTACATCGACACCGATTTCTACAAGGAAATGGAACAGCGGCTGGGCGCCGGGGGCGATTTCGCCCGCGCTTATGTGATGGCACACGAATACGGCCATCACATCCAGATGCTGACCGGCGTCGCCGACCAGGTTCGCGCCGCGCAGCAGCGCAATGCGCGCGCCGCGAACCAGCTTCAGGTGCGCATGGAATTGCAGGCGGACTGTTACGCTGGGGTCTGGGCCGCCAAGAACAAGGATCTGATCGAGCCCGGCGATATCGAAGAAGGGCTCAACGCCGCGCATCAGATCGGCGACGACACGCTGATGCGCAATGCCGGGCAGCGGCCCGTGGAAGAAGCCTTCACGCACGGGTCCAGCGCTCAGCGCACCGAATGGCTGCGTCGCGGTCTCGAAACGGGCAACGAGGATTCGTGCGATACCTTCGCCGATCTGAAGTCGTGATTTTGAGGATTTGAATGCGTCCGATTTTTCTTGCGCCCGCTCTGCTGGCGCTGGCCTCCCCTGCCCCGGCTCTTGCACAGCAGCCGGGCGGGCAGGAACAGGCCACGGCAAATCGGCCGATCACCGATGACACGGTGACCGCCGGCGATGTCGCCAAGACCCCGCTCAGCGATCTCAATCTCACGCGGGAAGAAATCGACGCCCTGCTGCTGCAGGCGCGTTCAAACCCCTACGACACCAAGGGCTTGCGCCGTTGCAGCGATATCGTCGCAGCGGTGGAACAACTCGATGTGCTGCTGGGCGAGGACCTCGATATTGCCGAGGACCGCAATCGCGGCGTCGATCCGGGCCGGGTCGCGCAATGGGCGGTCGGCAGGTTCATCCCGTTTCGCGGCCTGATCCGCGAAGTATCAGGCGCCAAGGCGCATGAACGCAAAGTGCGCGACGCGATCATCGGCGGGATGATGCGCCGGGCCTTCCTCAAAGGCATCGGGCAGCAGAAGGGTTGCCGCTATCCGGGGCGCCCGGCCAAGCCGGAGGAAGCCGACGCGCATCGGCAACACAAGGCCGCCGAACAGCGCGCGCAGGAACGCCGCGAAGATATCGAAAAGCGGGCGCGCAAGCAAAAGCGCGGCAAGAATAGCGATGGCGGGCAACCATCCGTTTCACCGCCCGCCAATCAGCCTGTTTCCTGAAATATCCGGCCCGCCTCCGTTCAGGAGGCGGGTGTCTGCGAAACCGCCGCAGGCGGTGTCAGGCTGGCGTCCACGCTGCGGCCCACGGCGGACCAGTCCACCTTGCGCGTGGCGTACATCACCCCGGCCAGCGCCAGGAACAGCATCACCGCACCGATCAGCAGCGACCATGCTTCGAGGCTGAGCAGCACGTAGAGCACGGCGTAGAGGCCGAGCAGCAACGCCCCGATGAACCGGGCCCGGCGCCAGCTTCGCAGCACCGCCGCGCTATAGGTGGTCAACAGCCCGATGATCGCCGCGCTGGCCAGCAGGTACGCGGCGGTAAAGCCGATCACTTCGGCAAAGGCCAGCAGCAGGACGAAGAACAGCACCAGCCCTGCCCCCGTCATCAGGTATTCGGCCGCCGCGACCCGGGCCCCGCCAACGATGTCGAACATCAGGAAAGCGAGGAACGTGAAGCCGATGAACAGGAAGCCGTATTTCACCGAGCGATCGACACGGGAATAGAGATCGACCGGCTCGACCAGCCCGACCGTCACCGCAGGCGACTGCCCGCTGACAGCCTCGCCCGTGTTGCGGGCCACCGGGATATCGATGCTGGCGTATTGCGGGGACACATCATCGCCGATGACCGGCACACCCATGTCCTCCGTCGCGACCGGAGCCTGCCCCAGCGCCAGCTTGTCGATCGTGTAAGCGGCCTTGAAGCCCTGATTGTCGATCCTGCGTTCTTCGGGAAGGAACGATCCGCCAAAGCTGGGGTTGGGCCAGGACGATGTGATCGCCCATTTGGTCTGCCCGCCACGTGGCACCAGGCTGAGCGAACGGCTGCCACGCAGGCTGAAACTGTAAGCGACATCGAGCGCATTGGCGCCGTCCCACCCGACGAAAGCGAAGAAGCCTTGCCCACCGGTTGCGGCGGGCCCCCGCCCCGGTTCCACCGACAGCGATTGGCCGTTCGCCACGATCTTGCCGCCCTTGGTCAGCCCGCGAGCATCGGACGTGCCGATGCGCAGTTCGGCCCGATCCCATTCGAGCTTTTCCGCCGTGACGCCGAAACGCGGCAGATCGGCGGGCAGCGCAAAACGCGCCCGGCCTGATACATCGGCTTCGAACAGCACGGAGCTGTAGATCGATTTGCGCCGTTCCTGCGGCTTGAGCGCGGTCGTCACCGCGTTGGCGACAGGTGAAATGAACAATTGCCGCTCCACCTCGACCGTGCGGCTGATCGTCTTGCCGCCGACTTCCTCGTTCTGAATCTGCGTCGCTTTGAACGGCACCACGATGACCGGGCCTGCGATCACCTGTGCACCGCCCCATCCGGCGGCGATGCTTTGCTGGGCGGTGCGCGACTGGCCCTGCCGGTCGTTGACCAGCGCATAGACGAACACCAGCGGGACGATCAGCGCGAGACCGATCAACACTGCGAACAACAGCTTAATACCCGGACTTTTTTCCCGCATGATGCCCCCTTTGCGCTGGCGATACCCATCGTTGCTGGGCGGCGGATGAACTTCCTGTGAATCATGCGATGGTGCAATTTGCAACCGGAAAGCCTTCTGCTAGCTCTCGCCGATGCGCTTGGGAGACTGCCACAACATCGAAGATTTCCGCCTGCTGGCGAAGCGGCGGCTGCCTTGGCCGGTGTTCGATTATATCGACGGGGCGGGCGATGACGAACTGACCAAGGCCCGCAACACCGCCGCATATGCCGATGCCGATCTGGTGCCCAACGTGCTGGCAGGCGTCGACACTGTGGACCCGAGTTGCACCATCATGGGGCGCAAGAGCGCGCTGCCGCTGATGCTGTCCCCCACCGCGCTGCAACGCATATTCCATTGGCAAGGCGAACGCGCCGTGGCCCGCGCCGCCAATGCGCTGGGCCTGTGGTGCGGCATTTCCAGCCTCTCCACGATCAGCGTCGAGGAAGTCGCCGCGATCACCAGCGCCCCCAAGCTGTTCCAGCTCTACGTCCACAAGGACAAGGGGCTGAACCGCGCGATGATCGAACGCAGCCGTGCCGCCGGCTTCGATGCCCTGGCGCTGACAGTGGATACGATTGTCGGCGGCAAGCGCGAGCGGTGCCTGCGCAGCGGCTTTTCCAGCCCGCCGCGCTTCACCCCATCCTCTCTGCTGTCTTACGCGACCCGCCCGCAATGGACGCTGAACTACCTGCTGCGGGAAAAATTCCGCATGCCGATGCTGGAAACGCATTATCAGGCCAATTCGCGCGAATCCGTCTCGGTGGTGGATTATTTCACCGCCATGCTCGACCAGTCGATGACCTGGGATACGGCAGCGGAAATCCGGCAGGATTGGGGCGGAAAATTCTGTCTCAAAGGCGTGATGAGCGTGGGCGATGCCCGCCGGGCGGTGGAATTGGGCGCCGACGCGATCATGATCTCGAACCACGGCGGCCGCCAGCTTGACGGCAGCCGCGCCCCGTTCGACCAGCTGCGCGAGATTGTCGACGCGGTCGGCGGGCAGATCGAAATCATCTGCGACGGCGGGATCAAGCGCGGCAGCCACGTGCTCAAAAGCCTTTGCGCCGGAGCCACCGCAACTTCTGGCGGGCGGCTCTATCTCTATGCCTTGTCGGCGGCGGGCTACCCCGGTGTCGAGCGGGCGCTGACCATCCTGCGGGATGAAATCATCCGTGACATGAAGCTGATGGGCGTCACCGCGCTCGACCAGTTTGGTCCGGACATGCTGCGCTGGCGCTGATCGCGGCGGCCGCTCCCGCTTTCAGGGGCGTGGCAGATCGCTTCCGGCGCGGGAACCAGCCAGCCCTTCGCGGTGGATGGCAATGCCCGTCAACATGCTGCTGGCGATCATCCGGGCGCGTTCGCCCACCAACGCCACCGCCTCCGCGTTCGCGCTTTCATCACGCAAAGTGGCGTAGAACAGTTCCAGCCAGTGGACGAAATGCTCCCGCCCGAGGCCGGGAATGACCACGTGCTTGCGCATCGGATTGCCGGAATATTCGCTTGAGCTGAACAGGATCGAGCGCCAGAAGCGCTTCATCCGCCCTAGATGCTCGTCCCAGTCGGTGACTTGGGTTTCGAAGATCGGTCCCAGCATCGCATCCACACGGATGCGGGCATAGAAGCTGTCGACCAAGCGGGAAACGAATTCGGGCGTGACTCCGATCGCTTCGGCCCGCGCTCGGCGCTCGGCCCGGGCTCTTAGCGCGTAGGCATGGTGTTCCTCGTCGGTCTGGCTACGAGGATCGGGCATCTTGCGCAAATGTTCGGGAGTATCGGTCATGGCCGCCCCCGGTGGAGGCGAACAAGGCGCACCGGCATCATACCGGTGCGCCTTGATTCGTGATCAGTAAACGCGAGCCTTGGGCTTGATGTACTGGACATCGTCGGTCAGCGTGTATTCGTGCACCGGACGGTAATCGAGCTTCACGCCGCCGCCCTTGCCGCCCCAGCCATCGAACCAGGCGACAGTGTGCTTCATCCAGTTGGCATCGTCGCGATTCGGGAAATCCTCGTGCGCATGGGCGCCGCGGCTTTCCTTGCGGGCATGGGCGCCCGCCATCGTCACGCTGGCCTGCGAGATCAGGTTGTCGAGCTCCATCGTTTCGACGAGGTCCGAGTTCCAGATCAGCGAGCGGTCGGTAACGTGGATATCTTCCATCCGCTTGTAGGTCTGAGCCAGCTTTTCGACGCCTTCGGCCATCAGTTCGTCGGTGCGGAACACCGCTGCATGGGCCGACATCGTGCGCTGCATTTCGGTCCGCACTTCAGCCGTGGGCGAACCGCCCTTGGCATTGCGGAAGTGATCGAGACGGCTCAGCGCCATGTCCGCCGAATCCTTGGGCAGTTCGCCATGCGCGGAGTTCGGTTTGACGATTTCCTTGAGGCGGTGGCCGGTTGCACGGCCGAACACGACAAGATCGATCAAAGAGTTCGAACCGAGGCGGTTCGCGCCATGGACCGAAACGCACGCCGCTTCGCCCACGGCGAACAGGCCCGGAACCACCGTGTCCGGATTGCCATCGGCACCGATCGTGACGACTTCGCCGTGATAGTTACAGGGAATGCCGCCCATGTTGTAGTGCACGGTCGGAACCACCGGCAACGGCTGGCGGGTCAGATCGACACCGGCAAAGATCTTGCCGCTTTCGGTGATGCCCGGAAGACGTTCCGCCAGCACCGCCGGATCGATATGATCGAGATGCAGGTAGATGTGGTCCTTGTGCGGGCCGACACCGCGCCCTTCGCGGATTTCCAGCGCCATCGAACGCGAAACCACGTCGCGGCTGGCCAGATCCTTGGCCGACGGGGCATAGCGTTCCATGAAACGCTCACCCTCGGAGTTGGTGAGATAGCCGCCTTCGCCGCGCGCGCCTTCGGTGATGAGCACGCCCGCGCCGTAAATGCCGGTCGGGTGGAACTGGACGAATTCCATGTCCTGCAGCGGCAGGCCTGCGCGCAGCACCATGCCGCCGCCATCGCCGGTGCAGGTGTGGGCCGACGTCGCGGTATAGTAGCACCGACCATAGCCACCGGTGGCTAGCACCACGGCATGCGCACGGAAGCGGTGGATCGAACCGTCATCCAGGCACAGCGCGATCACGCCAACGCACTTGCCGTTGTCCATGATCAGATCGATGGCGAAGTATTCGATGAAGAAATCCGCATCGTACTTCAGCGATTGCTGATAAAGCGCGTGCAGCATGGCATGGCCGGTACGGTCGGCCGCGGCGCATGTGCGCTGCACCGGCGGGCCTTCACCCATGTTCTGCATGTGGCCGCCGAACGGGCGCTGATAGATCGTGCCGTCGTTGTTGCGGCTGAACGGCACACCGGCGTGTTCCAGTTCGTAAACCGCGTGCGGCGCTTCGCGCACCATGTATTCGATCGCGTCCTGATCGCCCAGCCAGTCCGACCCCTTGACAGTGTCGTACATGTGCCAGGTCCAGTGATCGGGCGTGTTGTTGCCCAGCGAAGCGGCAATGCCGCCCTGTGCCGCCACGGTGTGCGAACGCGTGGGGAAGACCTTGGTGATGCAGGCCGTCTTGAGGCCGGCTTCGGCCGAACCCATCGTGGCGCGCAGACCCGAGCCGCCTGCGCCGACGACCACCGTGTCATAGGTGTGGTCGATGATCTTGTATGCGGGCTGAGAAGCCATGTTACGCGCCTCCCAGCGCCAGACGAACGACACAGAACAGGGCGAAGGCCGCCCCGGCGAAAATAGCGAGGTTCAGCAGGGCGATCACCCCGAACTTGGTGCCATCCTCGTGCACGTAGTCCTCGATCACGACCTGAAGGCCGAGGCGCGCGTGCCAGAACGTGCTGATAATCAGCAGCGCCATGGCCGTCGCCGGGATCGGCGCCGAGAGCCATTCGCGGGCGGTGGCATAGTTCAGGTCCGGCAGCAGCAGCACCGAAGTGATGAACCAGGCCATCAGCACCAGATTGCCGATGGCGGTGAAACGTTGCAGCAGCCAGTGATGCGCGCCGCTGTGTGCCGAGCCGAGGCCCCGCACGCGTCCGATGGAAGTTCCGTTACCCATGGTTTCCCCCTAACCTCAGCGCAGGCAGATCACGGCCCAGAAGCCGATGGTGAGAACGACCGCGATGACGATCGAAAGGATCGACCACATCTTGTTGTTCTTGAGTTCGTAACCGGCCCCGATATCGAGCGCGAAGTGGCGCAGGCCCGACATCATGTGGTTGAAGAAGGCCCAGCTCAGACCGACCAGCACGACATAGCCGAGTGGCGAGGTCATGCACCGGGTGAAAAGATCGTAGTGTTCGGGGCCGCTTGCAAGAGCGCCAAGCCACCAGAGCATGACGAAAAGGCCGACCAGCGCCATCCCGTCGCCCGTGACACGGTGAAGGATGGAAACCAGCATCGCCGGGCCCCATTTCCAGATCTGCAGATGCGGTGACAGCGGACGGTTTGCCATTCTCGCCTTCCTGATTGCATGTGAGCGCCACCTGCTGGCGCTAGGATTCGCTCCCCCCATAATGAAATGCTTCGTCAAGGCAAGCGGCGGGAGAGCAGTTTCCGTTCGCCGCAAGACGCGCTAGGGCTGTCTGCAAATGAGCGAAACATGGAAAATCACCGCCTTTGCACCGCGTGAAGACGTGCAGTCCGCGCTGCTTGCACACGAAGAAGCGCTGGATTGGGATGCCGCAATCGTCCTTTCCGGCAGCGAAATCGCGGAGGACAAGCCCGACGACTGGCAGCTCGAAGCCTGGCTGCCGCGCAAACCCCAGCGCGCGGACAAAGCCGCCATTGCCGCACTGTTCGGCAGCCATCCGCCGCACCTGCACGTCGAAAAACTGCCCGAACAGGATTGGGTGACGATCAGCCAGCAAGGGGTGGAGCCGATCCGCGCCGGGCGGTTCCATGTCCGCACGCCGGAATTTCCCGTACCGGATGAAAATGGCGTCGTCGATTTCGTCATTCCCGCCAGCCAGGCATTCGGCACCGGGCAGCATGAAACCACCGCCGGGTGCCTTGCCATGCTCGACGCGATGAAGCGCAGCGGGCTGCTGGTCCGCAATCTGGCGGATATCGGCACCGGCACGGGTCTGCTGGCCTTTGCCGGCATGACCCTGTGGCCCCGCGCCTATGCCACGGCCAGCGATATCGACATGGTTTGCGCCGATGTGGTGGCCGACAATGCCGCTCTCAACGGCATGGCCATCGGCGCGGGCGCCCATGCGCTGACCATGGTGATCGCCGATGGCATGGACGATCCCGTGCTGCAGGCCCGCGCACCTTACGATCTGTTGATCGCTAATATCCTTGCCGGGCCGCTGATCGAACTGTCCGCCCCCTTCGCTTCCTCCGTGGTGCCGGGGGGCAGCATCCTGCTGGCCGGGCTGCTGACCACGCAGGAAGCCGCGATCCGCAGGGCCTATGCCCGCGTCGGCATGCGTCTGGCCGGGCGGATGACCAATGGCGACTGGTCGATCCTCTGGCTGCGCAAGCGGGCGAACGCGCGCGCCCATCCCGCCCGGATCGGCGAACTGCCCGGCTGGGCGCGATCGTGGTGAAACGAATCGCAGACAGGCTCGCATTCGGGCTTGCCGCGCTCGTCATTGCGTTCCTGCTCGCCGCGTGGATCGGGTCGGCCATCCCGCGCAATGCGGGATGGCATCCACATCCGCAGGGGATCGAGATCATGCTCGAAACCAACGGCGTGCATACCGCCATCGTCATGCCGCTGGTCACGCCGCAGAAGGACTGGCGCCCGCTGTTCCCGGCCACCGATCTGGCCGCGCCCGACCGCCCCTATACGCATCTGGCCATTTCGTGGGGCGAACGCGAAGTGTTCCTCAACACCCCGACCTGGGCCGACCTTTCCCCGCTGACGGTGCTGCGCATTCTTGCGGTGGGGGGCGACGGGCTGCTTCATGCCGCCCACTATGTCCGCCCGGCCCCATCCGCGGACTTGCGCCCCTTGCGGATCAGCGAGGCCGAATATGCCCGGCTGGTGCAACGCATCGAAGCCATGGCGCCGCTGCCAGGCAAGCGCCAGCGCCACCCCGGTTATGGCGATCATGACGTGTTCTACGATGCACCGTCCCGCTACACCGCGCTCAACACCTGCAACCAGTGGACCAGCGACACACTGGCCGCCGCGGGCATCCGTACCGGATGGTGGACGCCGTTTTCCGGCGGCGTGATGAAATGGGCCCCGCAACCCGCGCAAGAGCGCTGATCGCCTTTGACCTTTCCGCCCGGCTGGGTTTTAAGGCCGGACAGGAACGCAGAAATTCCCCCTCAGGAGAGAACGATGAAACTGGAATCGCTGGCCCTGCATCATGGCTACACGTCGGAACCAACGACGAAGGCGGCGGCGGTGCCGATCTATCAGACGACCTCCTACACGTTCGACGATACGCAGCACGGCGCGGATCTGTTCGATCTCAAAGTGCAGGGCAATATCTACACCCGCATTATGAACCCGACGACGGCGGTGCTCGAAGCGCGCATCGCGGAAATGGAAGGCGGCATCGGCGCGCTGGCGCTTGCCTCGGGCATGGCGGCGATCACTTATGCGATCCAGACCATCGCGGGCGTGGGCGACAATATCGTGTCCGTCGCGCAGCTTTACGGCGGCACTTACAACCTGTTCGTCCACACATTCCCGCGTCAGGGGATCGAAGCCCGCCTTGTGGCGCATGACGATTACGCCGGAATGGAAGCCGCCATCGACGGCAAGACCAAGGCCGTGTTCCTCGAATCGATCGGCAATCCGGCGGGCAATGTCGCCGATATTCAGAAGATCGCCGAAATCGCCCACCGCCATGGCGTGCCGGTGATTGTCGACAACACCGTGGCAACGCCCTACCTGTGCCGCGCTTTCGATCACGGCGCGGATATCATCGTCCATTCGCTGACCAAGTATATCGGCGGCCACGGCACCACCATCGGCGGGATCATCGTCGACAGCGGCCGGTTCGACTGGGTGGCGAACAAGGACCGCTTCCCGATGCTCAATCAGCCCGATCCGTCCTATCACGGGGTGGTCTATACCGAAGCGCTCGGCCCAGCAGCCTATATCGGCCGCGCCCGCGTGGTCCCGCTGCGCAACACCGGCGCCGCGCTCTCCCCCCACAGCGCGTTTCTCATCATGCAGGGCCTCGAAACGCTCGGCCTGCGGATCGAACGCCACTGCGAAAACGCGCAGAAAGTGGCGGAATATCTTTCCGCCCACCCCAAAGTGCGCTGGGTCAGCTACGCCGGGCTGCCCGACAGCCCCTATCACGCCACCGCGCAGAAAATCTGCGGCGGCAAAGCGTCGGGCATTCTCAGCTTCGGGATCGAAGGCGGCAAGGAAGCAGGCGGCCGCTTCATCGACGCCTTGCAGATGATCCTGCGGCTGGTGAACATCGGCGATGCCAAATCGCTGGCCTGCCACCCGGCCTCCACCACGCATCGCCAGCTCAGCCCCGAAGAATTGGCCAAAGCGGGCGTATCGGAAGACCTCGTGCGCATTTCCGTCGGCATCGAACATATCGACGACATCCTTGCCGATATCGAACAGGCGCTCGCCGCCGCCTGACCGATCGCGACATCTGATCATTCTATAACAAAGGAAACCATTCCATGGCTCACACCGGATATTTCACCGTCGGCACCAACGATCTGGACAAGGCTCTGGCCTTCTACGACGAACTGCTCGGGTCGGCCGGCTGGCAGAAGATGTTCGACAATCCGCGCGGCGGGCGCGTCTATAGCAACGGCGCTTCGCTGTTCGGGGTCATGCGCCCGTTCGACGGGAACGACGCCACCATCGGCAATGGCACGATGTGCGGTTTCAGCTTCGAATCGCCGGAAAAGGCCGCTGCTTTCCACGCCAAGGCGCTGGAACTGGGCGGGGCCAACGAAGGCGATCCCAGCGACCGCGGCAACGGCGCCACGTTCGGCTACTGCCGCGATCTCGATGGCAACAAGCTGTGCGTCTATCATTTCACCATGGCAGGCTGAGACCACTTCCATAGCCGCTGCGCCCCCGGCGAAAGCCGGGGAGCAGCCCGGCTTCGAGAAATGGACCATGGAACCGCAAGCATGCCTGGACCATCAAGCCAAAGTGAGACTGTAGCCTAACCCGCCGCCTTGACGATCTCCGCCCAGGCGGCTTCGTCGATCACTTCGATGCCCAGTTCCGCCGCTTTCTTGAGCTTGGTCCCCGCACCCGGCCCGGCGACCACCAGATCGGTCTTGGCTGAAACGGAGCCGGCCGCTTTCGCCCCCAGCATTTCGGCCTGTGCCTTGGCTTCGTCGCGGCTCATCGTTTCCAGCTTGCCGGTGAAGACCACCGTCTTGCCCGCCACCGCGCTGGCCTTGGTCTCGACCACGTAGAGCGGCGGCGAGACTTCGGAGAGGAGATCGTTCCACACCTGCCGGTTGTGGTCCTCATGGAAGAAATCGGCCAGCGCATGGCCGACGGCGGTGCCGATCCCGTCGG
Source organism: Caenibius sp. WL (assembly GCF_019803445.1). Lineage (NCBI taxonomy): Bacteria > Pseudomonadati > Pseudomonadota > Alphaproteobacteria > Sphingomonadales > Erythrobacteraceae > Caenibius > Caenibius sp. WL. The sequence continues at coordinate 1,942,800 of NZ_CP081844.1, read as the reverse complement.
TGCCGACTTCGAAAATGCGTTTCACCGCCTCGCTCATACGGGTGTTGAACGGGCTTTCCTTTTCCTCCGCCTCGCGCGGATGTTCGCTGCGATAGGCGGCGAATTCGGCCGCCTTGCCCGGCAAACGGTGAATATCGCCAAGCCCCTTCATCAGATCGCGTGCCGTCACCGCGCCGACATGGCGGATACCCAGGCCGAACAGGAGCCGCGCGGCATCCGGTTCCCGCCGCGCCTCAATCGCTTTCAACAGGTTGTCCACAGACTTGTCCTGCCAACCTTCGAGCGCGAGAATCGCGTCGCGCCGTTTGCGCAGGCGGAAGATATCGACCGGGCTTTCGAGCCACCCCAGCGCGAAAAACTGGTCGATGGTCTTCTCGCCCAGTCCATCGATGTCGAGCGCGCCACGGCTAACGAAGTGCTTCAGGCGTTCGGTCCGCTGCGCCGGGCAGATCAGGCCACCGGTGCAGCGCACATCGACTTCGCCTTCTTCCGCCACCGCTTCGCTGCCACATTCGGGGCAATGATCGGGGAACAGGAAAGCCGGGCGTTCCTCTTCCCGCGTCAGATTGGCAACCACTTGCGGGATCACGTCGCCCGCGCGCTGAATCACCACCCTGTCGCCCATGCGGACACCCAACCGGGCGATCTCGTCCCGGTTGTGCAGCGTGACATTGGTCACTGTCACCCCGCCCACCAGCACCGGGGCAAGGCGGCCAACCGGTGTCAGCTTGCCCGTGCGGCCGACCTGGATATCGATGGCTTCCACCGTGGTTTCGGCCTGTTCCGCCGGGAACTTGCGCGCGATGGCCCAGCGCGGGGCCTTGGCGACGAAACCCAGCCGCTGCTGCCAGTCGAGCCGATCGACCTTGTACACCACGCCATCGATTTCATACGGCAGATTGGCGCGGCCTGCCGCGATCCGGGCATAGGCCGCCAGCATTTCATCCAGCGTGGCGCAGCGGATCATTTCCGGCGAAATCGGCAGACCCCAACGGGCGATCTGCGCCATCACCTCCTGCTGCGTGGCGCCGGGCAAAGCGCTCGCCGCGCCCCAGCCATGCGCCCAGAAGCGCAAGGGGCGCTTCGCTGTGATCGCCGGGTCCTTCTGGCGCAGCGATCCGGCGGCGGCATTGCGCGGGTTGGCGAATTGCCGCACGCCCGTGGGATCGAACACCTCGCCGCGGCTTTCCGCCTTTTCGCGCGCTTCGGCCAGAAGCTGCGCGTTCAGCGCCACAAAGGCCTGCTTTTCCATGTACACTTCGCCGCGTATCTCGAACACGGCGGGGGCATCGCCCTGCAACTGCTGCGGAATATCGGCGATACAGGCAACGTTGGGGGTCACATCCTCGCCCACCTGCCCGTCGCCGCGCGTCGCTGCGCGCACCAGCCTGCCGTTTTCGTACCGCAGCGAACAGGACAGGCCATCGATCTTGTCCTCCGCCGTAAAGGCCACCGGTTCCTCGGCGGGCAGATTCAGAAACCGCCGCACGCGCCCGACGAACTCGGCCACTTCCTCATCGGTGAAAGCGTTGTCGAGGCTCATCATGCGCACTTCGTGCGCCACTTTCGACAGCGGCGATGCGGCGATCTCGTGCCCGACAAGCTGCGAAGGGCTGTCGGGCCGGATCAGGTGTGGAAAGGCAGCTTCCAGTTCCGCATTGCGCCGCACCAGCGCGTCGTATTCCGCATCGGAAATCTCCGGCGCATCCTCCGCGTGATAGAGCCGGTTGTGCCGCGCGATCTGCCGCGCAAGGCGCATCAATTCGTTGGCGGCTTCCGCTTCTGTGGTGGCCATGGTCAACAACCGTTCTGAAAAAGAAACTTCAGGCCGTGAGGCATCACACCCCCTCCAGCAAACGATCCGCCTGCGCGCGCGCTTCGGCGGTGATCTCCGCGCCGGAAAGCATCCGGGCGATTTCTTCCTGCCGCCCGGCAGCGTCGAGCAGCATCACCGAAGTGCGCGTCACCGTGCCTTCGGAGCTTTTGGCGATCATGTAATGCGTGCCGCCCCGCGCGGCGACTTGCGGGCTGTGCGTTACCGCCAGCAGCTGTCCGCCATCTGCCAGGCGCGCCAGCCGTTCGCCGATCGCCGAAGCCACCGCCCCGCCCACGCCGCGGTCGATCTCGTCGAAAATCACCGTGGCCGCGCCGCCCTGCTCCGCCAGCGCGACTTTGAGCGCGAGAATGAAGCGCGACAGTTCGCCGCCCGAAGCGATCTTGGCCAGCGGCGCGAAATCGGCGCCGGGGTTGGTCGCGATCAGGAATTCGACACTGTCGAGGCCGTGGGCGCCCCACCGCTCCTCCGGCAAGGGGGTCACGACAGTACGGAACCGCGCGGTATCCAGTTTGAGCGGCGCCAGCTCCGCAGCCACCGCCTTGTCCAGCCGCGTGGCGGCGTCCTTGCGCTGCGCATGCACCGCTTCGGCCAGGCCGCGATAGTGTTCGTAAGCCGCGCGTTCGGCGGCGATCAGATCGGAAATCTCCGCCTCGCCATGTTCGATGGAATCGAGCGCGGCGCGCATCGTGCGCATCTTTTCGGGCAGATCGTCCACCTGGCAATGATGCTTGCGCGCCTGCGCCCGCAGTTCGAACAGGCGGGTTTCGATCCGGTCCAGTTCGGCAGGGTCGAACAACAGGGCATCGGCGGCGGCGGCCAGTTTCTCCTCCGCCTCTCCCGCTTCGATCACCGCGCGGTCCAGCGCTTCCAGCGCTTCGGCCAGCAAGGGATGTTCGCCCGCGATCCGGTCCAGCCGCCGCGCCGCGCCGCGCAGACCCGCCAGAGCGGAATCGGAGCCTTCCCATAGATGGCGCAAATCTTCGAGATCGCCGGCCAGCTTTTCGCCCTTCTGCATATCGGCACGGGCACCCGCGAGGCTCTCCTCCTCCCCTTCGACAGGTTCGAGCGCGGTCAGTTCGGCAAGATAGGCAAGCAGCAAATCCTGTTCCGCTTTCGCATCCTCGATCGACGCCCGAGCCGCCGCAAGGCGTTCTCCGGCCACGCGCCATCCCTGCCATGCTTCGGCCAGACCCGCGACATCAGCGGCGGCGTAGCGGTCGAGCAGTTCGCGATGCCCGCGCGGATTGACCAGTCCCCGGTCATCATGCTGGCCATGCAATTCCACCAGCGCGGGCGCGATTTCGCGCAGCAGCGCCACACCCACCGGCTGATCGTTGATAAACGCACGGCTGCCGCCATCGGCCTTGAGACTGCGGCGGATCAACAGCGGTTCGCCCGGTTCGATCACCACCTCCGCTTCGGCCAACGCGCCTTGCAGGGCGCCCGGCAGCGTGGCGAATTCGAAGCTTGCCGTCACGCTTGCCTGATTCTCGCCTGCGCGGACCAGCGCGGAATCGGCCCGGTTTCCAAGAATCAGCCCCAGGGCATCGAGCAGAATCGATTTGCCTGCCCCGGTTTCCCCCGTCAGCACGCCCAGCCCCGGCCCAAAAGCGAGGTCGAGCGATTCGATCAGCACGATATTGCGTATGGATAGCTGGCTCAGCATCGGTACGCCGCTTCTAGAACATCGCGCGGAAAAGTGGGAACCGGTTTTCCACATCCGGCACCACGTCTGCCGAAACGGAGCATGGGCAATGCGCGGTTACGCCGCTTGCCTACCCTATACCGTCCAGGCCCCTTTGCACCGAACGAGGCACCGCCCGGCGTTTAGAGGCAAACGGGATGAGGCAATCAGCTCGCCTGTGCATCCGGCGCGTACCGGTTCATCAGCTTGTACGCGCGATCATACCACTTGCTGCCGGGGAAGTTCGAGCCCAGCACGGCAGCGTATTTCTTCGCTTCTTCCGGAATGCCCAGCGCAAGACTGGTTTCGGTCAGGCGATAGAGCGCTTCGGCGGTGTGGCTGGTGGTCTGGTACTTGTCGACCACCGTCTGGAAACGGATGCGCGCCGCGATCATCTGGCCCGAATTCTGGTAGAAGCGGCCGATTTCCATTTCCTTGCCCGCCAGATGGTCATGCACAAGATCAATCTTGAGCGAGGCATCGTTGGCATACTTGGTGTCGGGGAAACGGCGGACCACATCGTTCAGCGCGGTCAGCGCCTGTTCGGTGATCTTCTGATCGCGCTGCACATCGCTGATCTGCTCGTAATAGCACAGGGCGATAAGGTAATACGCGTATGCCGCATCCTTGTTGCCCGGATGGATCGAGAGGAAGCGCTGCGACGACTGGATCGACTGGTTGTAATTCTTGGCGGCGTAATAGGAAAACGCGCTCATGATCTGTGCGCGGCGGGCCCACGGGGAATAAGGGTGCTGCCGTTCCACCTCGTCGAACAGAGCCGCGGCCTGGCGCGCCTTGCCCTGATCGAGCCGCTGCTTGGCCGCCGCGTAAAGCGTTTCCACATCGCGCGCGACATAGGCGGTGCCCTTGTTCGTGCGCGGGCCGCCGCCACAGCCGGCAACCAACAACATGGCCGTAGCCGCCGAGGCGAGGATCGCGATGCGGGCGGGCGAGCGGAAAGAGCGGGTCTTCGTCAGCATGGCGTGCGTATAGCCAGCGCTTCGGGGAACGCCAAGTAAAGTTCGTCAAAAGGGGTGAAGTTCCTCACAACCTGCCGCGAACGCCACATGATCCAGCGCCATGGGCGCACCGCCCTGCCCGGATCGGCAAAATCCGCCGCTGTCAGAGCATCCAGGCGAAGAAAGACAGCAGCGCCGCGGTGACCACCGCATTCAGCGCCATGCCCAGACTGGCAAAAGCCCCGGCGATGCCATCGACCTGAAACGCCCGCGCCGCGCCGATGCCGTGGGCGGATACCCCGACAGCGAAGCCGCGCGCACGATAATCGGTGATCTTCATCGCGTTGAACAGCGGAGTCGCGACCATCGCCCCGACAATCCCGGCAAACAGCACGATCACCGCCGCAAGCGCGGGAATGCCGTGCAATTGTTCGGCTATCGCCATCGCCACCGGAGTCGTCGTTGCACGAGGGGCGATGGATGCCAGAATATCGCGCGGAGCGCCGAACAGGGAGAGGATGCCCACCGCGCTGACAATCGCTGTCACCGCCCCGGCGCCGAGCGCCAGCGCAATCGGCAGAGCGAGCTTGCGGATCAGCGCGCGCTGCCGCCAGACCGGCACCGCCAGACCGACCACCGCCGGGCCGAGCAGGAAAACGAGCATCGCCGTTGCATCGATATAGGTCGCATAAGAGGTGCCGGTCAGCACCAGCAACAGCATAATGACCGGCGTGGACCACAACACCGGATGGCACAGCGGATGCCGGTTGCTGCGTTTCGACAGGCGATCCATCGCTTCGAAAACGAGGAAAGTCGCCGTCATCCAGAACAGCGGCGTGGCCAGCAATCCGTGCAGCTGAGCGTTCATGGCTGCGGCTCTTGCGGGGGTTCCGCATCGTGGCCGCACTTTCGCAAGGCCCAGCGAAACACCAGGACGGACACCACCATCGTCAGGATCGTGGACACGACTGTCGCCAGCACCAGCCCCACGCCATAGCGGGAGAGCGTGCCCCCTTCCTCGATCACGCCCACGGCGGCGGGGACGAAAAGAATCGCAAGATGTCCGGTCAGCCAGGTCGTCACCGCCACCAGCGCGGGCCGCTCGCGGCGCACGGCGGCCAGCCAGCCGATCAGCAACAGCATGCCGATGACCGCGCCCGGCAAAGGCAATCCGGTCAGCCGGTGGATGATTTCGCCCAGCAACTGGCAAGCGAACAGCAGGGCAATGGCATCAACCACGACGAACCGTCCTCAGCCCGCTGCTCCTCCCCGGAAAGGGGTGAGCATGCATGGCTTACTCTTCGCCCATCCGCAGCGCGGCGATGAACGCTTCCTGCGGGATCGAGACGTTGCCGTATTCCCGCATCCGCGCCTTACCCTTCTTCTGCTTTTCCAACAGCTTCTTCTTGCGCGTGATGTCGCCGCCGTAACATTTGGCGGTCACGTCCTTGCGCAGCGCGCTGATGGTTTCGCGGGCGATGACCTTGCCGCCGATCGCCGCCTGGATCGGGATCTTGAACAGGTGGCGGGGAATCAGATCCTTCAACCGTTCGCACATATGGCGGCCGCGTTCCTCGGCCACGCTGCGGTGCACGATCATCGAAAGCGCATCGACCGGCTCGTTGTTGACCAGGATGCTCATCTTGACGAGATCGCCTTCGCGCAGACCGATCTGTTCATAGTCGAAGCTGGCGTAGCCCCGACTGATGCTTTTCAGGCGGTCGTAGAAATCGAACACGACTTCGTTGAGCGGCAGTTCGTAAGTGACCTGCGCCCGCCCGCCGACATAGGTCAGGTCCGTCTGGATGCCGCGCCGATCCTGGCACAGCTTGAGAATCGAGCCGAGATATTCGTCCGGGGTGTAGATCACCGCCTTGATCCACGGTTCCTCGATCGTCTCGATCCGGCTGGGATCGGGGTAGTCCGCCGGATTATGGAGATGGATTTCCTCTGCATCGTCAGTCCGCGAAGCGCGCAACTGGATGCGATAGACCACGCTGGGCGCGGTGGTGATGAGATCGAGATCGTATTCGCGGGTCAGCCGTTCCTGGATGATTTCCAGATGCAGCAGCCCGAGAAACCCGCAACGGAACCCGAAGCCGAGCGCGGCGCTGGTTTCCATTTCATAGCTGAAGCTGGCGTCGTTCAGCCGCAGCTTGCCGATGCTTTCACGCAGCTTTTCGAAATCGGCGGCGTCGATCGGGAACAGCCCGCAGAACACCACCGGCTGCACTTCCTTGTACCCCGGCAGGGCCTGTGTCGCGCCGTTCTTCACCGTGGTGATCGTGTCACCGACGCGGGCCTGCTCCACCTCCTTGATTTGCGCGGTGATGAAGCCGATTTCACCCGGCCCGATTTCCGGCAGATCGGTGCGCTTGGGCGTGAAGCACCCGACACGGTCGATCAGATGCTCGGTGCCGCCCTGCATGAACTTGACCTGCAGGCCCTTCTTGATCACCCCGTCGATCACCCGCACGAGAATGACGACGCCGAGGTACGGATCGTACCAGCTATCCACCAGCATCGCTTTCAATGCCGCTTCGCGATCACCCTGCGGCGGCGGAATCTTGGCGACCACGGCTTCGAGCACGTCCTCGATACCGATGCCGGACTTGGCGCTCGACAGCACGGCTTCGGACGCATCGATGCCGATGATATCCTCGATCTCCGCCCGCACTTTCTCCGGCTCGGCGGCGGGCAGATCGATCTTGTTGATCACCGGCACGATTTCATGGTCGTGCTCGATCGACTGATAGACATTGGCCAGAGTCTGCGCTTCGACGCCCTGCGCGGCATCGACGACCAGCAACGCCCCTTCGCAGGCTGCAAGGCTGCGGCTGACTTCGTAAGCGAAATCGACGTGGCCCGGGGTATCCATGAGATTCAGCTCATAGGTCTGCCCGTTCTTGGCGGTATAGCTCAGGCGCACGGTCTGCGCTTTGATCGTGATCCCGCGCTCACGCTCGATGTCCATGTTATCAAGGACTTGCTCGCTCATTTCACGGTCGGTCAGGCCGCCGGTGAATTGGATCAGCCGATCGGCCAGCGTCGACTTGCCGTGATCGATATGCGCGATAATCGAAAAATTGCGGATGTTGGCCAATTCAGTCATGCGCGCGCCGTTAGCAGCGTGCGCCCGAACTGTCAGCGGAATTTGTCATCCCAGCCCACCGGGTGAAGAATCACGCCGGAATGGGCCCTGCCGCAGCCACACCCGAACCCTCTGCAAATCCGGCCGCATCGCCTCTGCATTCTGCCCGATCGACAAAGAGCAAGTGCTTGTGCCCCGAGGCCAAATAGGGAAGAAAGCAAGGCAAGCGAGAACGAAGCGGGAGAAATTTGAATGCGCCATCTGGCGATCATCGGCTCGGGCCCTGCAGGTTACTACACCGCCGAAGCAGCGCAAAAACAATGGGGTGACGATGTCCGCGTCGACATCTTCGATCGCCTGCCCGTCCCCTATGGGCTGATCCGCACGGGCGTGGCGCCCGATCACCAGTCGATCAAGGGCGTATCCAACCGCTACGAGAAAACCGCCCTGTCCGACAACGTCCGGTTCGTCGGCAATATCTCCGTCGGCCAGGATGTGACGGTGGATGAACTGCAGGGGCTCTACGACGCGGTGATTTTCGCCACCGGCGCGCCGAACGACCGGCCGCTGGCGATTCCCGGTGAGGAACTGGGCAACGTATTCGGCAGCGCCGCGTTCGTCGGCTGGTACAACGGGCACCCCAATTTCGCCACGCTCGATCCCGATCTGTCGGGCCGCCACGCGGTGATCGTCGGCATGGGCAACGTCGCGCTCGACGTCGCGCGCATCCTTTCGAAGACCGAGGCGGAATTCGCGGGCAGCGATATTGTTTCCCATGCGCTCGATCTGCTGAAACGCTCGAAACTGGAGACGATCACCATTCTCGGCCGGCGCGGCCCCCACCAGATCGCGATGACGCCGAAGGAACTGGGCGAACTGGGCAAGCTGGAAAACGCCTGTCCGCGCGTGAACCCCGCCGATCTGCCGCCGGAAGACGACGATGCCGTGCTCGAACCGGGGCAGCGCAAATCCGTCGGCCATCTGCGCAGTTTCGCCGCCATCCCGGAAAGCGAGCGCGGGCAGTTCGGCAAGGAGGTGAATTTCCATTTCTTCGGCGTGCCCGAACGGATCATCGGCAACGGCAGGATCGAAGCGCTGGAAGTCTCCCGAACCGCGCTGCGCGATGGCAAGCTGGTGGCGACCGGAGAGGTCGAGACGATCCCCTGCGATCTGCTAGTCAGTTGCATCGGCTATCGCACTTCCCCCATCCCCGGCGTGCCGTTCGACGAACGGGCCGGACGCTTCGCCAACGACGAAGGGCGCATCCTGCCCGGGCTCTACTGCGTGGGTTGGGCCCGGCGCGGCCCGACCGGCACTATCGGCACCAACCGGCCGGATGGCTTCTCGATCATCGAGAAGATCGCGGAAGACTTCGATTCCGGCGCTCTCGGCGCGGCGCGCAAGGATGGCCGCCCCGGCTTCGACGCACTGGCCGAATCGCGCAAGCTCGACATCGTGACCTTCCGCGACTGGAAGAAGATCGAGGAAGCCGAAGAACGCGCCGCCCGCGAAGGGGCCCCGCGCGAAAAGTTCGTCCACATCGAGGAAATGATCCGCGCGCGCGGATAATTCAGACAGAAACGCCGCCATCCCGATCTGGCCGGGATGGCGGCGCGCGATTTCCGCAGGTGAAGCGGATCAGACCCGCATCGGCATCAGCACATAGAGCGCGGCGCTTTTCGAATCCTGGCGGATCAGCGTCGGCGCCCCGGCATCGGCCAGATGCAGTTCCACGGTATCGCCGTCGATCTGGCTGAGGATGTCCTTGAGATAATTGGCGTTGAAGCCGATCTCGAACCCTTCGGCGCTGTAATCCGCCGCCAGTTCTTCCGCCGCCGTGCCGTTGTCGGGCGAAGTGACCGACAGCGTAACCTTGTCGCGATCCAGCCCCATTTTCACCGCACGAGTCTTTTCCGTGGCGATCGTGGCCACGCGGTCCACGCCTTCGAAGAAGCTCTTCGGATCGAGCTTGAGCAGCTTGTCGTTGCCGGTGGGAATCACGCGGGTGTAATCGGGGAACGTGCCGTCGATCAGCTTGCTGGTCAGCACCACGCCGTTTTCACCGCCGAGAGTGAAGCGGATCTTGCTGGCCGACAGGTCGATTTCGACATTGGTGTCGAGCGCTTCTTCCAGCAGCTTGCGCAGTTCGGCCACCGCCTTGCGGGGCACGATCACATCCGGCATGCCTTCGGCCCCGTCGGGCCGGGCAATGGTGAAGCGCGCCAGACGGTGCCCGTCAGTGGCGGCGGCTTTCAGTTCATCGTCGGCCACATGCAGGAAAATGCCGTTGAGGTAATAGCGCGTTTCCTCCGTCGAAATCGCAAAGCGGGTGCGATCGACCAGTTCGGCCAGCGCCTTGGCCGAAATTTCGAAGCTGGTCGGCAGATCGCCTTCCACGATCATCGGGAAATCGTCACGCGGCAAAGTCGGCAGCGAGAAGCGGCTGCGGCCCGATTTCACCACCATCCGGTTGTCCGCCACTTCGAGGCTGACCTGGCTGCCATCGGGCAGCTTGCGGGCGATATCGAACAGCAGATGCGCCGAAACCGTGATCGCACCGGGCACGTCGACAGACACCGCCGACAGACTTTCCACGACCTGGAGATCGAGGTCCGTCGCCATGACGCGCAGCGTGTTGTCCGGCGCGGCTTCGATCAGGACGTTGGACAGAATCGGGATTGTGTTGCGGCGTTCGACCACCGACTGGACGTGGGACAGGCAACGCAGGAGCGTTGCGCGTTCGATCGTGGCCTTCATCGTTTACCGGTCCCCCTAGCGCGCCCACGGCGAAGGAATCGCCGTTCTGACGCATGGAAATACGCTGGTAATCCTTAACGCGGGCATCCCGCGCGGCAAGCAGGAATGGCGGATTTGCAGGAGAAGTTGGGGATAAATTCGGGAAATCCACCCCCGTGGCGCAGGGATGCGGGGCCTCAGCCCAGCATCGCCATGCCGCCGTTCACATGCAAGGTCTGCCCCGTGACATAGCCCGCTTCCTTCGATGCGAGATAGGAAACCGCTGCGCCGATATCCTCGCCTTCGCCCATGCGGCCCATTGGAATCTTGGCGTTGAGCGCGTCCTTCTGCGCATCGGGCAGCACGTCCGTCATCGCCGTGCGGATAAAGCCCGGCGCGACGCAGTTGACCGTGATTCCGCGGCTGGCCAGTTCCTGCGCCAGGCTCTTGGACATGGCGGTGACGCCCCCCTTGGCCGCGCAATAGTTCATCTGGCCCGGATTGCCGGTCGAACCGACGATGCTGGTGATATTGATGATCCGCCCGAATTTCGCTTTCATCATCGGGCGCGCGGCGGCGCGCATCAGGCGAAACGTCGATTCCAGATTGATGCGGATCACCGCATCCCATTCGTCGTCCTTCATCCGCATGGCGAGATTGTCGCGCGTGATCCCCGCGTTGTTGACGAGGATATCGAGCTTGCCGACGGTGTTGATCGTGGCCGGGATCAGTTCCTCCACCTGTTCCGGATTGCCCAGATTGCAGGTGATTTCCACATGATCGTGGCCGAATTCGCTGTTCAGTTCGTCACGGAAAGCGCGAAGCTTGTCCGAATTGGAGCCGGACAGCGCCAGTCGCGCGCCCTGCGCGGCCAATGTGCGGGCAATCGAGGAGCCGATGCCGCCCGATGCGCCTGTGACCAATGCCGTCATGCCAGAAAGGTCGAACATAATCTTTCCCCGTTATTCGCTTGCAAATCGTTTGGCGGCCAGCCGCTGTATGGCCTGTGCGGCCAGGAGCGCGCCAGCAAATTTGGTGCTGGTGTCGTTGTCCGGGATGCCGGAACTCAGAATGACGAGACCGAGATAGAGATTGTCGTCCTTGCTCGGTTCCTCGGCCTCTTCGCCTGACATGAAAGGCCCCATCATGTTTTCGAGAATAGGCCACAGGCGCTGCTGATCCGCACGGTTGATCGCCCTTAGAAGACGGACCATATCCGCATCGGAGAGCGGAGAATGCCTGCGCAGCCCCGCTTCCATCATCGCCCCCGTCTGATGGAAGACAGCGTTGAGAATGGCGTTGGGCGACCAGCCATGCTGATCCGCGCAGGCACCGGCACGCGCCGACAGAGCCCCCATCAGCGCCCCGGACGGTTCGCTTTTCAGGCTTTTCGTGTCGAACGAGCCGACGAAGGATTCGATGACCTTTTCCTGTTCCGCGTCGTAGCCTTGCGCCATGCAATCGAGATGATCGGCGGCATGTGCGCCCGGAGGGATGGCGAACAGCGCCGCCGCCATGCTTACGGCCGCGATGCGATGGCGCAGCACGCTCAGCCCAGCACCTTGGCCAGGGCTTCGATATCGGCCATGGTAATCACACTGACGACCGTTACATCGTCGACCGTGCGCGAAATCATCGGGCCGACGACTTTGCCGCCCAGTTCGACGAAATGTTCAGCACCGGCGGCTTTCATCGCGATCACGCTTTCGCGCCAGCGCACGCGGCCGCATACCTGCTCCACCAGCAGCCGCTGTTCTTCCGCCGGATCGCTGACCATCGCGGCGGTCACATTGGCGAACACCGGCAGGCGCAACGCGTTGACCGGCACCTGCGCCAGCGCTTCGGCCATCGCATCGGCGGCGGGCTGCATCAGCGGGCAATGGAACGGCGCGGATACCGGCAGCAGCACGCCGCGCTTGATCCCGTGATCCTTGACCATGGCCACCGCCCGTTCGATCGCCGCGCGGTGCCCGGAAAGGACGACCTGCGTCGGATCGTTGTCGTTCGCCACGGTGCAGACCTGCCCTTCCGCGGCGGCATCGGCCAGCGCCTGCGCCTTTTCCACATCGGCGCCGAGCAGCGCACACATCGCGCCTTCGCCCACCGGCACGGCGGCCTGCATCGATTGCCCGCGCAGCTTGAGCAGGCGGGCCGTGTCGGCCAGCGAGAAACCGCCCACGGCGCACAGCGCGGTGTATTCGCCCAGGCTGTGCCCGGCGACAAAATCACCCTTGTCGGCTATCGTCAGACCGCCTTCCTGTTCCAGCACGCGCAAGGTGGCGATGGCATTGGCCATAATCGCGGGCTGCGCGTTTTCGGTCAGCGTAAGCTGATCGTCCGGCCCTTCGAACATCAGCGCGGACAGCTTCTGCGAAAGCGCCTCGTCCACTTCCTCGAACACTTCGCGGGCCACCACGCTCGCCTCGGCGAGTTCCTTGCCCATCCCAACCTTCTGGCTCCCCTGCCCGGGAAATACGAATGCCCGCATATTCAAAACTCCTTTGCCGCGCGCGGTTATTGCCCCGCCGCTTTCCCCGCAAGCCCGAATGGCACAATCTTGTTGGCAGGATCATGCCCCACATCGGCCGGGCCAAGATAGGGGATTCCCGCACGATCGCACCAATACCGGGCGATTTCCTCCGCATCCGCGCCGAACGGCCGGTCGTTTTCGGGCACGTCGCTCACCCGCCCGAGGCGCAGCCCGGCAAGCCCCGGCAACTGGCTGGTGACATGGAAGAACAGCCGGTCCACCGCATAGAGGTATTCGGACACTTCCTCGACCATCACCACATGGCCCGTCAGGTCCGGCATCAGATCGGTGCCGCACAGCATGGCCAGCGTCATGAGATTGAACGCCGCCACGGGATGCGGGCATTCGGCCAGCGTCGGTTCCAGCCCGCCACGCCCGCCCGCAAGATAGCCGAGCGCCCGGCGGATCGCCGCCTCCCCGCCATCGCGCCGGATATCGCCCGCCATCGGCCCATGGGCGGGGTGCCCCACTCCGGCCCGATAGAGCGCGCCCAGCATATAGCCGCCATCCGAATATCCCAGATAGACCTTGTCCCGTGCCGCTGCCCCCAGCCGCGCCACCACCGCCCCGGCGATCCGGTTCGCGCCATAACCGCCGCGCGCGAACCACACCGCATCGAATGCCGGATCGTTCGCGCATTCGAGAAAGGCATCGCGCCGCATGCTGTCGGGCCCGGCAAAATGCCCATCCACGGCAAAGCATTGTTCGTGGAACGCCAGTTGCACATCCGGGAAGTCTGTCGCGGCAAGATAGAGCACGCGGTCGGCCTCTTCACGCAAGAGGGGCGTCGACGGTGCGCAGACGGCTATTCGGGTCATGGCGATACCTAGCCAGCTTGTGTTGTCCGGCACAACTGATACCGAGGGACTATGAACGACAATCTGGCTGATTTGACTGCTCACCCCTGGTTCTTTTGCGGCATTGGTGGATCGGGGATGCTTCCGCTCGCCATGATCCTGCGCGGACAGGGCGCGGCCATCGCCGGGTCCGACCGCAGCCGCGACCAGGGCCGCACGCCGGAAAAATTCGCCTGGCTGGAACGGCAGGGCATCGCTCTGTTCCCGCAGGACGGCAGCGGCGTCACCAATGCTGCCCAGGTGCTCGTCGCCTCGGCCGCGGTGGAAGACACCGTGCCCGAAGTGATCCGGGCAAAGGAACTGGGCTGCCCGCGCATGACCCGGGCGGAATTGCTTTCCACCCTGTTCAACCGCGCGCGCGCGTCCATCGCCGTGGGCGGCACCAGCGGCAAATCGACCGTGACCGGAATGCTCGGCTGGATCATGCATCAGGCCGGGCGCGATCCCACGATCATGAATGGCGCGGTGATGAAGAACTTCGTCGCGCCCGATACACCCTTTGCCAGCGCGCGAGTGGGTGCGGGGGATGTGTTTGTTTCGGAAGTCGACGAAAGCGACGGCTCCATCGCGCTCTACCGCCCGTCGGTCGCGGTGCTGCTCAATGTCAGCCTCGATCACAAGAGCATGGAGGAACTGCGCCAGTTGTTCGGGGATTTCCTCGCCATCGCAGGCCGCGCGGCCATCAACTGGGACGATAGCGAAAGCCGCGCGCTAGCCAGCGGGGCCAGTGCGCCGGTCACGTTCGCTATCAACCATCCCGAAGCGATGATCGGCGTCGAGCCCGGCACTGTCGCCGACAGTCCGACCGGGATCGCGGCCACACTGATCGACCGGAGCAGCGGCATGCGCCACGCGCTCGTTTTGCAGGTGCCCGGCCGCCACAATCTCTCCAACGCTCTCGCCGCTGTGGCGGGCGCCCATGCGGCCGGCGTTTCCATTGCCGATGCGGTGGCCGCGCTGGGCACGTTCGCGGGGCTTGCGCGCCGGTTCGATATCATCGGCACCAGCCCATCAGGCGTGACAGTGATCGACGATTTCGGCCACAATCCCGAAAAATGCCGCGCCACGCTGCGCACGCTCAAAAGCCATCCGGGCCGCGTGATCGCCTTCTTCCAGCCGCACGGTTACGGCCCGCTGCGCCAGATGGGGCGCGAACTGGCGGAAACTTTCGCGCAGGAACTGGACGCAGGCGACATCACGATCCTGTGCGATCCGGTCTATTTCGGCGGCACGGTGGATCGCAGCGAAGGCAGCGAACGGATTGTCCGCCTGATCGAACAGGCAGGCGGCCACGCGCGCTATATCCCGGATCGCGAGGCCTGCGGGCAGGCCATTGTCGCACTGGCGCAGCCGGGCGACCGGATCGTGGTGATGGGCGCGCGGGACGACACGCTTTCGCTGTTCGCCCGCGATATCCTCAGCAAGCTGGGCTGACCGGCTCAGAACGTGGCGGTCAGTTCCACATAGCCGAAAGCGGGATTGCCATAGCGGTTGGCATTGGCGGCGTCCTTCAGGAAGCGCCCGTTGAGCAGCACCGCCCCGCCCGTATCCAGCCGCAGGATTCCCGGGACCGCCCAATAGCGCACGCGCGCTTCGATCTGGTGCCCGGCGAAGCGGCCCGCCGCCCCAGCCGGATCACGCACGCCGGTGGTGGCGAAACTGTCATACGCGCTGTCGAGCCAGTTCGCGCTGTAATGCAGGAAGCCGTCCCAGCGCTTGCTCGGCTCCACTTCCAGACGCAGCCCCAGCGAACTGACGTTGCTGCGTCCCAGGGCCCCGAACGTGCTGGTCGGCCCGAAATCGCCCCGGCGCGATCCGTAGAGATTGTCGAACCGGCCGTAGCGGCCGCCCGGTTTGTCCCCCGATGCCCGGTCGTATTCCAGCGCGACGCGCGGAGACCAGTCGGCGGCGAATTGATAACCTGCTTCGGCGTGGAGCGTATAGGCCGACACGCCGACCCGGTCCGCCGCTTCCGCCGCGGATTGGCGCACGTGGCCGAACTGGTAAGCGCCTTCCAGCTCGAAATCCCATTTGCCGGGCGCGGGCTTGGTGAACAGCCGCAGCCCGGGGGTGTAAAGCTGGCGGTTGCGCGTCGCCAGCCGATGCGAATCGCGTTCGTTGAGCCCGTAGAAATAGGCTTCCAGCGTCATCCCCCGCCCGACCGGTTGACTGGCGAAAGCGCCCCAGAACTGCAGGTCGAAACTTTCCCGATCCCATTTCACCCGGTTGTCGAGAATGCCGTCCTTGTCCGCCGGTTCGCGGATCAGCGGCAGAGTATAGAAAGCCGCCACGGTGCCCTTGTTCGCCGTGCGGACCTGCAGCTTGGCCCCGGTGAAGGCATTGGTGGTGTTGCGGAAATTGTTGCGCGACACCAGCCTGCGCGAACCCAGATCCATAGTGAAGCGGCCCACATCCAGCGTGGTGTCGCTGCCTTTGCCCAGGCCGTCGCCGAAATCGAATCCGAGATAGGCCTGCACCAGTTCCAGCGCGTTGACTTCGCCGGTCCCGATGGAACTGTTCCGTCCGGCCAGATAGGCCCGCGCATCGATCAGCTCGCCACCGATCCGAACGGGGCCGGTATCGTACTGCGCCGCCAGAGTGGAGCGGATGAGAAGGATATCGGAGTTTTCCTCCAGCCCCGGGCGGAACTGGTTGGCTATGCTTTCATAGCGCACGCGCACGCTGCCCGAGACGGAAAGACCATCGGGATCGCCAATTGCCTGTTGCAGCGGGCCGGGATCGCCCTTGTCCTCAGCCAGCGCGGGCGACGACGCGGCGAGCGCGGCCAGCCAAACGATCCATCGGGTGCCTGTACGGGTCATCGTCTTTTCCTGATCATGGCGGATGCCAAACGCAAGCGGCAAGGTGATCGATTTCCGCACCTGCGTTGCCGGCGTAAAGGATCGGCGCGGCCAGATCATCCCCGATACATGCGCCCGCCCGCAGAATTTCCTCGCTCCGCCTTGCATTCCTGCAAAAACCGGCTATGGCGCGCGCTTCCCGTGCAGGCAGGGCCATGCCCATCGCTGTTCTGGAAATCGAAGAAGGCCGGAGGGGCTCCCGCGATGGGCGCGGGAATGCCAGCGATCGGCGGAAATTGAAAGGATAGCGCACATGCCGCTCTACGAGCATGTTTTTCTTGCGCGCCAGGACCTGAGCCAGAGCCAGGTCGATGCGCTGGCAGCCGCTGCCACCGAGATTGTCGAACAGGGTCAGGGCAAGGTCACGAAGACCGAAACCTGGGGTCTCAAGAACCTCGCCTACAAGATCGACCGTAACCGCAAGGCGCACTTCGTGCTGCTGAACATCGATGCTTCGGGCAGCGTTGTCGAAGAGCTGGAGCGCCAGAGCCGCATCAACGAAGACATCATCCGCTACATGACCGTCCGTGTGGACGAACATGAAGGCGGCCCGTCCGTGATGATGCGCAAGAACGACCGCGAACGTCGCCGCAGCCGCGACCGGGATGGAGACAACAACTGATGGCCCGCCCCTTCTTCCGCCGCCGCAAAAGCTGCCCGTTCTCCGCGAAGAACGCGCCGAAGATCGACTACAAGGACGTCCGTCTGCTGCAGGGCTTCATGTCCGAGCGCGGCAAGATCGTCCCCAGCCGCATCACCGCCGTTTCCGCCAAGAAGCAGCGTGAACTTTCCAAGGCGATCAAGCGTGCGCGCACGATCGGCCTGCTGCCCTATATCGTGAAGTAAGGAGGGCACGACCATGGATATCATTCTGCTCGAACGTATCGAGAAGCTGGGTTCCATCGGTGACGTCGTCACCGTGAAGGACGGTTACGCCCGTAACTTCCTTCTCCCCCAGAAGAAGGCCCTGCGCGCCAACGACGCGAACAAGAAGGTCTTCGAAGCCAACCGCGAACGCCTGGAAAAGGAAAACGCGGAACGCCGTGTCGTGGCCGAAGGTCAGGGCAAGGACGTGGATGGCGTCGAAGTCGTCCTGATCCGCGCCTCGTCGAACTCGGGCCAGCTTTACGGTTCGGTCAGCGTCCGCGACATCGTCGATGCGCTGGTCGCCAAGGGCCACGACATCACCAAGTCGCAGGTCATTCTCGAACGCCCGATCAAGACCATCGGCATGTTCGACGTGCGCGTTGCCCTTCACCCCGAAGTTTCGGTAACCGTGAAAGCCAATGTCGCCCGTTCGGACGACGAAGCGGAACTGCAGAGCCAAGGCGTCGACGTCATGGCCCAGATGTTCGAAGATGAACGCGCCGAATCGGAAGGCTTCACCGAAGCCGTCGATCCGAACGCGGAACCCGGCGAAATCCCGGCCGACCTCATGGATGAGGCCGCCGAAAACGAAGCCTGAGGGTAACCCAGCGCTTCGCACCTGCCGGGTGCGTCTTTCAGAAACCCCCTTTCCTCGCGGAAAGGGGGTTTCTTTTTGCCCCGCAGCCTTTTGCGGCGGGTATTGCAGCGTTTGGGATGCGCGCGCCGGCCCCCGCCCGTTCAGCCCGCGCCCATCCTCAGGCGGTCAGGAAATCGGCAATCGTCCGCCCCAGCGCAGGATCGGTGACAGAACTCATATGCGTGCCCGATATTTCGGCCATGCGCGCATCGGGCAGCGCGGCCACCAGGTCTTCGGGGGCGCCGTTGTCCCGGTCCTTGTCCCCGTTCACCACCAGCGCCGGCATGGTGACGGGCGCAAGATCGCTCTCGGCAATGTCCCCCACGGATTGCAGCAGCAGCCGCGCCGCCACCCGGTCGACTTTGGTCGATTTCATGAACTGGACGGCAAAATACGCGGGATCGCCGCGCTTGACCTCCTCGAAACGATCGATCGCATCGAGGAAGAAGGCCGCGCGGTCATGCCAGCCGGAAAGCCCCTGCAACCCCATGCCCGCCAGCACCAGCCTGCGTGGAGCCACGCCAGCGATCACCGCCGCCACCGCAGTCCGCGCGCCGAGTGAAAACCCCGCCAGATCGAATGTGCCGAGCCGGTAATGGCCGATGATATCCTCCACATCGTGCACCAGCACATCGCGCGGATAGGCACCGGCCCCGTGCGGAGCCTCGCTCTGCCCATGGGCCCGCAGATCGGGCATGATCACATCGAACCCGGCATCGGCCAAGGTGGCCGCATGGCCAAAGCGTATCCAGTTGGTATCCGCGTTGGAGAACAGGCCGTGCAGCAACAGCAACGGCCGCCCCGCCCCGATCCGGTGGATCGCCAGCCGCGTGCCGTCGCGCGCGGTTACACACTCGTCGATCACATCCGCCATCGGTTTCCGGTCTCCACTGTTCCAGCCGAAAAGGCGCGATAAACCGCACGGTGGAGGAATGCAAAAACAGGCGCTTTCCTCCATTACGTCCGCTTGCATACTAAGCAGCCTTATTATATTTGCCCTCATCATGAGACAGGTGGGCTATCTTCTGGCGGATTGCGCGCGCCATATGCGGCGCCTGTTCGACGAACGGATGCGCGAAATCGGCGTGACGGGCCCGCAGGCGCGGCTGCTGATGCTGCTCGCCGCGCGCGAGGGCGAACAGCAGAGCTATTACGCCAACATGCTCGAAGTCGAGCCGATCACGCTGTGCCGCATGGTCGATCGGATGGTCGAATCCGGCCTGATCGAGCGCCAGACCGATCCGAACGACCGGCGTGCGCGGTTGCTGCTGCGTTCAAAACGCGCTCGGGCCATGGCCCCGGTGCTGCAGGAAAAGATCGATCACCTGGCCCACGATATCCAGGCCATTTTCGCGCCCGACGAATTGGAAACCCTGCACGCCCTGCTCGCCCGCATGGCGGAACAGCTCGTCGCCGCGCCGGCAAAGACACAGGAAACGAAAGAGACCATCGATGGCTGAGGCTGACCTGCCCATCCGCAACGATTCCGCCATGCCCGATACGCCGGAGCGCGGCGGAATCGCGCCTGTCGCCACCAAACGCCTGCGCCTTCTGGCCATGATCAGCGTGCCGCTGCTGATCGTCGCCGGGGGGGCCACCTACTGGATCATGCAGCAAGGCAAAGTATCGACCGACAACGCCTATGTCCGGCAGGACAAGGTCTCGGTCAGCGCCGAAGTCGGCGGGCCGATTGCCGATGTCCAGGTGAAGGAAAACCAGCATGTCGAAGCGGGGCAGATCCTGTTCCGCATCGATCCGCATCCTTTCGAATTGAAAATCCAGCAGGCCGATGCCGCGCTGGCCAGCGCACAGGCCAATGTCACCGCGCTGTCCAACGATGCCGCGCTGTCCGGCGCGGATATCAGCGCGGCGCAGGAAGACATTGCTTTCGCCGAAGCCACTTTCGCCCGGCAGCGCGCGCTGTGGCAGCGCGGCTTCACCACCAAGGCCGATTACGATGCCGCCCGCCACGCGGTGGAGCAGGCCCGCGCATCGCTGCGCACCGCGCTCGCCAGCCAGACGGAAGCCCGCGCACGCCTGTCCAGCGGGGCGGCAGTGCCCGGCGTCAATCCGCAGATCGCGGTGGCCAGGGCCCAGCGCGCAACGGCCGAACTCGATCTTAAGCGCACGGTGGTGCGCGCGCCCGCATCGGGCGTGATCGCGGAATCGGACCGCTTGCAGAAAGGGCAGCTTGTCGTCTCCGGCCTGCCCGTCGTCACGCTGGTGAAAAGCGATGACAGCTACGTGGAAGCCAATTTCAAGGAAACCGATCTCAAGGACATGCGGGTGGGCCAGCGCGCCGAAATCCGCTTCGACGCTTATCCCGACACGGTGCTCAAAGGCCGGGTCACGTCCATCGGCGCGGGCACGGGGTCGGAATTTTCCGTCCTCCCCGCCCAGAACGCCACCGGCAACTGGGTGAAAGTGACGCAGCGCGTGCCCGTGCGCATCGCCATCGAAGGCAAAAGCCCGCGCCAGCTTATCGCCGGTCTGTCGGTGGATGTAACCGTGTTCACCAATGAAAAGGGCCACTGAGGCCATGGCCAGCGCCGCACCTCCGGCGCAGAACGGCGGCGATACGGCAGCGGCGGGAGCCATCCTCGACGCGCCACGCTTTCCCGTGCCCAATCACAGCATGCTCGTGTTCGGCACGATGCTGGCCGCGCTGATGCAGGTGCTGGATTCGACGATCGCCAATGTCGCGCTGCCGCACATGCAGTCCGCGCTGGGCGCGCAGCCGGATACCGTCACCTGGGTGCTGACCAGCTATATCATCGCCAGCGCGGTCGCCCTGCCCACCACCGGGTGGCTTTCCGGGCGGATCGGCGCGCGGCGGCTGTTCCTGCTGTCGGTGATCGGCTTCGTCATCGCCTCGATGCTGTGCGGAATGGCGCGCAATCTGGAAACCATGGTGCTATTCCGCTGCCTGCAGGGAATTTCCGGCGCCTATATCCTGCCGCTCAGCCAAAGCTCGATGCTCGATGCCACCAAGCCCAGCCGCCATGCGCCGATCATGGCGCTGTGGAGCCTCGGGGTGATTATCGGCCCGATCATCGGCCCGGTCCTCGGCGGCTATCTCACTGAATATTCGAACTGGCGCTGGATCTTCTACGTCAACGTGCCGCTGGGAATCATCGCGCTGTCGATGCTGATCGCACAGTTGCCGGAAACGCCCCGCGTCAAGCGCCCGTTCGACTGGACCGGTTTCCTGCTCGTCGCCGTCGCGCTGGCCGCGCTGCAGATGCTGCTCGACCGCGGCCATCAGGTCGACTGGTTCCACGCGGCGGAAAGCTGGATCTATCTCGGGATCATCATTTCCTGCGTGTGGATGGCGGTGATCCATTTCTGCACCGCCGCCCACCCGCTATTCGACCGCCAGCTTTTCGGCGATCTCAATTACAACATCGCGCTGGTGTTCATGGTCGTCACCGGGATCGTCATGTACGCCAACATGGCGCTGCTGCCGCCGCTGATGCAAGGCCTGCTGGGCTACAGCGTGATCGACACCGGCATCCTGCTGGTGCCGCGCAGCGTGGGCACGCTCATTTCGATGCAGGCGGTCGGCTGGCTGGTCCGGCGCGGTGTGGATGCGCGCATTCTGGTGGGCACCGGCACCGTGTTGCTGGCCTATTCGCTTCACATGATGGCGGGCTGGTCGCTCGCGGTGGACCAGTACCATATCATCGTTTCGGGTATCATCATGGGGCTCGGCGTGGGGATGATCTTCCTGCCGGTCAACGTCGCGGCGTTCACCACGCTCAAGCCGCAATTGCGGGCGGAAGGCTCCAGCCTCCTGAACCTGTTCCGCTCGGTCGGCTCGTCCATTGGCATTTCGATCATGACCGCGCTGTACGCGCGCAACATACAGATCAGCCACGCCGACCTTTCCACCCACATCTCGGGCAATCTCGGCGGGGTGATCGACCTTTCCACGGTGGACCGTTACCAGTCCATCGCCGATGCCGGGCTCCACATGGTCGATGCGGAAATCAACCGGCAGGCAGCGATGATCGCCTATATTGACGATTTCTATCTGATGATGTGGTTCTCGCTGGCGACTTTGCCGCTGATCCTGCTGATGAAGATCAGGCCCGGCCCCACCTTCACGCCGGAGGACACCGGCCACTGATCCGGCGCGGGGCCCCGCACCCAAATTCCTATCCCGAAACGGCACCGGCCCGCCCCGGTACAAACCAGGGCGGGCCGGCGTGTGTGCAGCGCTGCGCGCAGGCTCTAAGCGCGCTCAGCCCTTCTTGAGGTGGCGGCGGCCGAGCAGTTCCGCGATCTGGACGGCGTTGAGCGCGGCGCCCTTGCGCAGGTTGTCCGACACGCACCACAGGCTCAGGCCGTTGTCCACCGTCGGGTCTTCACGCACGCGGCTGATATAGGTCGCGCTGTCGCCGGCGGCTTCGACCGGGGTCACGTAACCGCCGTCTTCCCGCTTATCGACGAGCATCACGCCCGGCGCTTCGCGCAGGATGTTCTGCGCCTGCTCCGCCGAAAGCTCCTGCTCGAACTCGATGTTCAGCGATTCGGAGTGGCCGACGAACACCGGAACGCGCACGCAGGTGGCGTTGAGCTTGATCTTCGGATCGAGGATCTTCTTCGTTTCCGCGACCATCTTCCATTCTTCCTTGGTCGAACCGTCGTCCAGGAAAACGTCGATGTGCGGAATCACGTTGAACGCGATCTGCTTGGTGAACTTCTTCGCTTCGACCGGATCGCCGACGAAGATCGCCCGGCTCTGCTCGAACAGTTCGTCCATGCCCTGCTTGCCCGCGCCCGAAACCGACTGGTAGGTGGACACGACCACGCGCTTGATCTTCGCCGCATCGTGCAGCGGCTTGAGCGCGACGACCATCTGCGCGGTGGAGCAGTTGGGGTTCGCGATGATGTTCTTCTTCTTGTAATCGTCGATCGCATCCGGGTTCACTTCGGGCACGATCAGCGGCACATCGGGGTCCATGCGATAGAGCGAGCTGTTGTCGATCACCACGCAGCCCTGGCTGGCGGCCTTCGGCGCATAGATCTGCGTCGGGCCCGAACCGGCGGCGAACAGCGCAATATCCCAGCCGGTGAAATCGAAATGTTCGATATTCTTCACCTTCAGCATCTTGCCGGTGTCGCCGAATTCGATCTCGCTGCCCGTGGAACGGGGACTGGCGACAGCCGCGATCTCATCGATGGGGAATTCACGCTCGGCCAGAATGGCGAGCATTTCACGCCCGACATTACCCGTCGCACCGACAACTGCTACACGATAACCCACGTTCTTGCTCCTTCTCTGGCTGGCCGCTTCGCCGGCCCTGCCTCAGCTTTCGTTTCGCCCGCCGCACCGCGCCGGGGCATGATTCAGACCCGCCAGCGATACCGGCCGATCGTCCGGCCCACGGCGGAAATTTCCTCTTCCTGCGTGCCGCGGCCGATATTGTGGATGACAAGAGGAACGCCGCGCGGCGAAACCTTGTCGGATACGATGCCGGTGTGCGGCAGACGCCCGCCCACCAGCGAGGAAAAGAGATCGCCCGGCCGCCAACCCGCCGGCGTGCTAGGCAACGACAAGTCCGCCCCTGCCCGCTGCCAGAACCGCTCCAGATTGGGCACCCGGCGATGGTCGATATTCCGGTCCGGCCGGTGCAAGCCCCAGTGGCGTGGGTAGGCGGCGAAATGGGCCGCCATATCCTCATGCACCGCGCGCTGGAGATCGATCCCGAAGGCATCGCGATAGGCGCGGATCACCACGTCGGTGCACACCCCCCGCTCACGCGGGACATCGCCCCCCGGATAGGCAATGCGGCTGTATCCCGGATCATAGGCCCGCGTGACCCCGATCTGCCCGCGCGCGGCGGCGATCAGAGCCAGAGCCTTGGTGTCGATTCCGGCCTGCGCCTGTGCGTCGGACGCTTTCGAACACCCGATCAGCCCCAGCGCGATACCCCCGGCCAACACGCCGCGGCGGGAAAACGCAATCTGCATGTCCTGTCCTTTCTCGACGTGTCTGGAACCTAAAGAAAAAGGGCGTCCTGGCGGTCTTGCCAGGTACGCCCTTTTACGGATTTTCCGTTGTGCGGCGTGGGGCCTTAGCCCTCCTGGCCGGCGCTCTGGAAATCGCGCCGTTCTGCAATGCGCGCACGTTTACCGGTGCGGCCACGCAGATAGTAGAGTTTCGCCCGACGCACGATACCGCGGCGGACGACGGTAATGCTGTCGATGTTCGGCGAATAGAGCGGGAACACGCGTTCCACGCCTTCACCGAAGCTCATCTTGCGGACGGTGAAGTTGGAACCCATGCCACGGTTCGAGCGTGCGATGCACACGCCTTCGTAGTTCTGGACGCGGGTACGGGCGCCTTCGACGACTTTCACGCCGACGCGCACGGTGTCACCCGGGCGGAACTCGGGAATATCCTTGCCAGCCTTGGTGATTTCCTCGGCTTCGATCTGCTGAATCAGGTTCATTGAGCCTGGTCCTTCTTTTCCTGCCGCGCGCCAGAGGCAGACTGGTCCCGAGCGCCCCTGTGGCGCTCCCAAAGGTCCGGTCTGCGTAACCGTGTGTCTTCTTCCGCCCTTTGTTTCCGCCAGGCGGCGATTTTCGCATGATCCCCCGATCGCAGCACTTCAGGGATCGTGCGCCCTTCCCATTCGACAGGTCGGGTGAATTGCGGATATTCGAGAAGTTCCTGTTCGAAACTCTCTTCATGCCCGCTTTCGACCGCGCCCATTACGCCGGGCAGCAGGCGAATGCAAGCATCGAGTATCATCAGCGCGGCAGGCTCTCCGCCCGACAGGACGATATCCCCCACGGCCACTTCTTCCACGTCGCGGCCGGCAAAGATCCGCTCGTCGAATCCCTCGAAACGGCCGCACAGGATCGTCACGCCCGGCCCCGCCGCCAAAGCGCGAATCCGGGCCTGCGTGATCGGTCTGCCGCGCGGCGTCATCGCCAGCACGGGGCAATCGGGTTGCAGCGCGCGGGCATGATCGATCGCGCGGGCCAGCACATCGGCCTTGAGCACCATGCCCGCCCCGCCACCGGCGGGCGTATCGTCCACCGTGCGGTGCTTGTCCTGCGCGAAATCGCGCATTTGCACCGCAGTGCAGGACCAGCGCCCGTCTTCCAGCGCGCGGCCCGCGAGACTGATCCCAAGCGGGCCGGGGAACATTTCGGGATAGAGTGTCAGAAGGGTGGCGGCGAAAGGCATTCAGAGTGTCCAGTTTTCCACCGCAAGGCCGGGGACATCGGCAAAGTCAGCTTCGTTGTTGGTGATGACGGCCGCGCCGATGCTCAGCGCATGGGCGGCAAGCAGACGATCGAAGCGGGCGCGCTTGAACGGAAGCCGCGCATATTCACGCGCGGCCGCTTCGTCGAACGGCAAAATCGGAATGGCCGCCACGAAGGCCTCAAGCACTTCAGCCGGAGGTGGCTTGCCAGCATAGGTGCCATAAGCGATCTCGGCATAGCTGATAACCGAAATCGCGATTTCGCCCGGCGCGCAATCCGCGATTCGCGCTGTCAGTGCCTCATGCCCTTCGTCCAGAGCATAGACGACGGCATTGGCATCGATCAGATAGCGGATCACTTCTTCTTCGCCGCTTCCTCAGCCGCCTTGCGAGCAGCGATCACGCTCGGGCGTTCGTCGAAGTCTTCGCGCGGGGCCAGCTTGATACCCGGCGCTTTACCCGCGAAACCGCTGATGTCGATCTTTGCCCTGGGTTTTTCGACCGGCTCAAAACGGAACTTGCCCCGCTCTTCGCGCAGGACCATTTCGGTGCCTTCCTCAAGGCCGAGCGCCTTGGGCAGGCGCAGTGCGAGCGAATTGCCCGACTTGAACACCTTGGCCCTGAATTCCTTGCTCACCGCAGCCTCCGTATATACGAGATGTATATACTATTCCACCCAAACAGGATCAAGCAACAAGCGCTGCGCATTCCATTCGGGGACAGCTTCCACGCGCATCGGAACCATGAAGCGCTTGCCATCGGGCCGCTCGATCTCGATCACGTCGCCCGCGCCATAGTTCTCGACCGCGATCACGCGGCCCAGCGCCTCGCCCGTGGTTGAAACCACCGGAAGGCCGATCAGATCGGTGTGGTAATATTCGCCTTCGTCCAGATCGGGCAGCGCCGCACGCGGGACGGTAAGCGCCGTGCCGCGCAGGGCTTCGGCCCGGTTGCGGTCGGTCACTTCGGCGAAGCGGGCGATCGCCCCGCCCTTGTTGTCGTCGCGCAGCTTCCTGAGCGTGAGCGCGCCGTCATTGAAACTGCTGTAGCGGGAGAGCGCCACGACGCCCTCCCCGAACAGTTTCAGGCGGACTTCCCCCGTCACGCCGTGCGCGCCGACAATGGCCGCGAGAGTGACGGGTTGATCCTGTGCCAAGGCTATCAGCCCTCGGCCTGTTCCTCAGCCGCACCTTCGGCCGGTGCGTCTTCAGCGGCCGGAGCTTCCGCAGGTGCTTCTTCAGCAGCGGCTTCTTCCTGAGCCGGCGCTTCGGCAGCAGCCTTGGCCGCTTCTTCGGCTTCCGCCAGCTTTGCAGCCTTTTCTTCAGCGCGTTCCTTGGCCTTTTCGCCCGGTTCGCCCTTCTTCGGGTTCACCTTGGCAGCGCGTTCCTTGATCCCGGCGGCATCGAGGAAACGGGCCACGCGGTCGGTCGGCTGCGCGCCGACGCCGAGCCAGTAGCGGGCGCGATCTTCGTTCAGCTTGACGCGGTTTTCATCGCCCTTGGGCAGAACCGGATTGTAGGTGCCGATCTGTTCCAGATACTTGCCGTCACGCGGGGAGCGGCTGTCAGCCACGACGATACGGTAGTAGGGGCGCTTCTTTGCACCGCCGCGCGACAAACGCAGGGAAATTGCCATCGATTTGACCTTTCTGTCTTAAATTACTGAAATTACTTTTTGTTATTCAACAAATTCTGCAGTTCGGGAGGCAAGTCCGCCCCGCCGCCCAGCCCACCAAGGCCGCCACCGGCCCCGCCGCCGAGACCGGGCATCGCGGCGCCGAGACCGCCCTTGCCGAACATGGCGCCGAGGCCCTTGAGCCCGCCCATCTTCTTGATCTGCTTCATCGCGCGGCCCATTTCCTGATGCATCTTCAGGAGCTTGTTGATGTCCTGCACCTGGGTGCCGGACCCGGCGGCCACGCGCTTCTTGCGCTTGGCATTGAGCAGTTCGGGGCGCTTGCGTTCGGCGGGCGTCATCGAACCGATGATCGCATCCATGTGGACCAGCACCTTGTCGTTCACGCCGCTGGCGGCCATCGCCGCCTTGGCCTTCTTCATGCCGGGCATCATTCCCGCCAGCATGCCGAGCCCGCCCATGTTCTGCATCTGCTTCAACTGGGTGCGAAGGTCGTTCAGATCGAACTGCCCCTTCATCATCCGCTCGGCGAGTTGCTCCGCCTCTTCCTTCTCGATGACGGCGGCGGCTTTCTCAACCAGCGAGACAACATCGCCCATGCCGAGAATGCGGCTGGCAACCCGGCCGGGATGGAACGGCTCGATCGCATCGAGCTTTTCACCCATCCCCGCGAACTTGATCGGCTTGCCGGTGACGGCGCGCATCGACAGCGCCGCGCCACCGCGCGCATCGCCGTCCATCCGGGTCAGCACGACGCCGGTCAGATCGACCCCGGCGGTAAAGCTCTGCGCGACGTTCACCGCATCCTGGCCGGTGAGCGAATCGACCACCAGCAGCACTTCGTGCGGATTGGAAATCGCGGCGACAGCCTTCATTTCGGCCATCAGCGCATCGTCGACATGGAGACGGCCCGCGGTGTCGAGCATCAGCACGTCGACCGCCTGCAGCTTCGCCGCCTGCAAGGCGCGGGTGGCGATATCGACCGGGGCCTGCCCGGTAACGATCGGCAGCGTGGCGACGCCCGCCTGCTCGCCCAGAACGGCAAGCTGTTCCTGCGCGGCGGGGCGATTGACGTCGAGCGACGCCATCATCACCTTCTTGCCCTGCTTTTCCTTGAGCAGCTTGGCGATCTTGGCGGTGCTGGTGGTCTTGCCCGAGCCCTGCAAGCCGACCATCATGATAACGACGGGCGGGCGGGCATCGAGATTGATTCCGACGGTTTCAGCCCCGCCGAGCATTTCCACCAGTTCGTCATTGACGATCTTGACGACCTGCTGGCCCGGCGTGACCGATTTCAGAACGTTCTGGCCGACGGCCTTTTCGGTGACGGCATCGATGAAGCGGCGGGCGACCGGCAGCGCGACATCGGCTTCGAGCAACGCCACGCGCACTTCGCGCATCGCATCGCGCACGTCCTGCTCGCTCAGCGCACCGCGCCCGCGCAGGCGATCGAATACGCCGCCGAGACGATCGGAAAGGCTATCGAACATGCGCTTCGTCACTCCTCCACCGCAGGGCGGTGCTAAACGCGAAAAACGCCGGCGGACGAAACCTCGTCGGCCAGCGTACAGCTGCAATGCAGCCGTTTATGTACAGAATGGTGCGCCTGCGATCTTTCGGAAAAAGAACTCTAAGCGAGCCATTCATGGTTGAATGGTGGAGCCGAGGGGGATCGAACCCCTGACCTCTACAATGCCATTGTAGCGCTCTCCCAGCTGAGCTACGGCCCCGATTTCCATTCAATCCAGCGCCCTGGGAGGCGCTTCGTCCCGGCCGTTCCGGCTGGGAGGCCGCCCTCTAGAAGCACCTTCCGGGCTTGGCAAGAGGGGATTTCATTTTTTCTCGAAACTTCCGTTCGAGACGGGCGACACGCGTTCGCGGCATCGCAAGCAGGCTGGCAAACGGGGCCGGATCGCCGGCCCCGCCAAGGCATCAGTT
Source organism: Caenibius sp. WL (assembly GCF_019803445.1). Taxonomy (NCBI): domain Bacteria; kingdom Pseudomonadati; phylum Pseudomonadota; class Alphaproteobacteria; order Sphingomonadales; family Erythrobacteraceae; genus Caenibius; species Caenibius sp. WL. The sequence goes on along the minus strand of NZ_CP081844.1, from coordinate 1,913,948 downwards.
GTCGTCGTCGTCCTCGCTCGGAGCGCCGGCGACGCCGAGATCGTCATCGCCGCCGAGATCGACATCGTTGTCCGGCGAATCGCCGTCATCGTCGATATCGTCCAGATCGTCATCGCCGAGATCGGCGTCCTGATCTTCGACTTTCTGCTTCTTCTCTTCTTCGAAGGGAATCGGCTGCTTCGATTTCAGCACAGGTTCCGGATACCACTGGCTGCCGCAATCGATGCAGGTGGCAGGCTCATCCTTGCCCAGATCATAAAAGCGGGTGCCGCATTTCGGGCAGGTACGCTTGGTGCCCCATTCAGGCTTTACCATGGAAAATCCCCAGATAGCGCGCCGTTTCCGGCGGCAAAGCGATGCATAATCGGTTTGGTCTTGTAAAGCTCCCCGGAGGAGCGCGGCGCGCGCCTTGCCATAGGCGGCAGGCGCTGTCAAAAGCCGCCGCGCCCAATGCCCCCTCCCAACGGAAAGTCAAGTTCTCATGCAGGCCGCCGAATCATCCCGCCACGACAATGCCAGCGACACGGGCATGCGCCCGCGCCGGTTCGGCGCAGCCGGGCCGCTGCGGGGCACGATCAAGGTGCCGGGCGACAAGTCGATCAGCCACCGGGCGGTGATGTTCGGCGCGCTGGCCGTGGGCGAAACCCGCGTGACCGGCCTGCTCGAAGGCGAAGACGTGATGGCCACCGCCGATGCCATGCGCGCGATGGGCGCGACAATCACCCGCAGCGACGATGGCGAATGGCGGATCAGCGGCGTGGGTGTTGGCGGATTGCTGCAACCGGAACGGGCGCTCGAAATGGGCAACAGCGGCACGTCCACCCGCCTGCTGATGGGCCTGATCGCCAGCCATGGAATCACCGCCACGTTCACCGGCGACGCCAGCCTGTCCAAGCGGCCGATGGGCCGGGTGATCGACCCCATCGCGCAGATGGGCGCCGACATCAGCGCGACACCCGGCGCCAAGGGCAGCCAGACGCTGCCGCTGATGATTCGCGGCGCTTCGCCCGCCGTGCCGATCGCATATCGCCTGCCGGTCGCCTCCGCACAGGTCAAAAGCGCGGTACTGCTGGCCGGGCTCAACACGCCGGGGGTCACCACGGTGATTGAGCCCGTGCCCACGCGCGACCATTCCGAACGGATGCTGACCGGCTTCGGCGCCGATCTCACGGTCGAGGAGCAGGACGGCGAGCGGATCATCAAGCTGCGCGGCCCGGCGGACCTGAAACCGCAGGTGATCGAAGTGCCGGGCGATCCTTCCTCCGCCGCGTTCTTCATCGTCGCCGCGCTGATCGTGCCGGGCAGCGAACTGGTGATCGAAAACGTCGGCCTCAATCCCACCCGCGCCGGCCTGATCGCCGTGCTGCGCCAGATGGGCGGGCGGATCGAGGAACTCAATCCGCGCGTGGTCGGCGGGGAACCGGTGGCCGATCTCAAAGTCTCGCACTCGCAGCTCAAGGGCATCGCGGTCGACCCGGCAATCGCCCCGAGCATGATCGACGAATTTCCCGTGCTGTTCGTGGCCGCCGCATTGGCCGAAGGGCGCACGGTGACATCGGGGCTCGACGAATTGCGGGTCAAGGAATCCGATCGGCTGGCGGTGATGGCCACCGCGCTCAGCGCAGCGGGCGCCCGCGTGGAGGAGCGCGAGGATGGCCTGATTATCGACGGGACCGGCGGCGCCCCGCTGCCCGGCGGCAACAACGCGGCGATTGCCACGCACCTCGATCACCGGATCGCGATGAGCATGGCGATTGCCGGGCTCGCCAGCATGGCGGGCGTGGAAGTGGACGACACCCGCCCCATCGCCACCAGCTTCCCCAATTTCGAAGCGCTGCTGGATGGGCTTGCCCGATGACGATGACACCGGAAGTCGCCAACTATTTCGGCTTTTCGGGCATGGCCTGCATCATTTTCGCCTATGCCTACACCACCGCCCGGCAGCAGCCGAACCCGTTCGTCCAGCATGGCGTCAATCTGCTCGGTGCGGCGCTGTTGACCGTTTCGCTGCTGGTGAACACCAATCCGGCTTCGCTGGTGCTGGAATTCTTCTGGGCGGCGATCGCGATCTACGGCCTCGCGCGGGCGGTGCTCAAGAAGCAGGGCGGCGGCGCGTGATCGTCGCCGTCGACGGCCCGACCGCATCGGGCAAAGGCACTATCGCCAGAGCACTGGCCGCCCATTTCGGCCTGCCCCATCTCGACACCGGGCTGCTTTACCGCGCGGTCGGGCGGCAGGTTTCGCTGGCGGGCGGCAATCCGGATGATCCCGCCGATGCCGCCGCCGCCTGCGCCTTTCCCGAAAGCCTGCTGGCCGACCCGATCATGCGGAGCGAGGAAATCGGCGGGCTGGCCAGCCGCGTTTCCGTGCATCCTGCCGTGCGCGCCGCCTTGCTGGCGCGGCAGCGGGCCTTCGCCGCGCAGCCGGGCGGCGCGGTGCTCGACGGGCGCGATATCGGCACGGTGATCGCACCCCATGCCGACGTGAAGCTCTACGTCACCGCCTCGGTCGCCGCGCGTGCGCAGCGGCGCTATCGCGAGATGCAGGAGCGCGGCATCGCCACCACGCTGGCCGCAATCGAGGACGATCTGATCGCCCGCGACATGCGCGACAGCACCCGCGCGGAAGCGCCGCTGAAACCGGCCGATGACGCGGTGCTGCTGGATACTTCCGCTCTCGACCGGGATGCCGCCGTGGCCGCCGCTATCGCCATCGTGGACCGCCGCCGCAAAGAACATCCGCCAACCGCGTAATTTTGTGTCGTGGCAGCGCCAGAAATCGACGCACCATTGGCGCATAATCTCTTAAAAACGCCGCTGTTTTAGCATTCTGGCGCGTAATCGCCACTTCTCGGCCTGATCTGCGGGGCAGCCCATTCCGTGCCGGAAAAGTCCGGATAAATTCATAGCGCGTGCCAGAGGGCCGACGCTTCGGCGGCGGCGCTCAATCCCGGCACGGCCATGAATGAGGACTGCCATGAAAATACGAACCATGATTCTTGCTGCCACCGGCAGCATTGTCCTGGCCGGTTGCGCAAGCAACGACCCGCCGCCTCCGCCGCCGGGCGCGGTTCCGGGTTCCGTTGCCGCCGACCGCGACGGCGATGGCATCATTGATGGATACTACACGTCCGACGGGGTCTATCATCCGAACTACGTGCCGCCTCCGCCGCCCCCGCCGCCGCCCAGCCGCACCGGGGAACGCGGCTGACCGGAGGACAGGCACACGATGACATTCCGCCGGTATGTGTTCTGGTTCGCCCCGCTTGCATGTGTCCTGTCCGGTCTTGCCCCGCCTCTCACCGCCCCGGCCCACGCCGCGCCGGCGAGGGCAGCCGCATCGGGCAAGCAACAGGCGCTGGCCGAAGCGATCCGAAACGAAGCCGGCGGAAAAATCGGCCGCGCCTATGCCGAACGCGGCTATGCCCCGCTGTGGATCGCCGATGGCCGCATCAGCAAGGATGCGCAGGTGCTGCTGCGCTATATCGACGATGCGCGGGCCGATGGGCAGAAACCTTCGCGCTACAAGCCCGATGCTCTGCGCGAAGCCATCGCCGCGGCGAAAGGCGGCGATGCGCAAGCGCTGGCGCGGGCCGATGTCGCGCTGACCAGGGCTTTCGTCCGTTACAGCCAGGATCTGCGCAAGGTCCGCAATGTCGGCATGGATTATGCCAACAAGCGGCTGAAGCCCGCCAAGCTGGCGGATGACGCGGTGCTGCGCGTGGCGACACGGCGCAATTTCAGCCGCTATCTCGCCAATATGGGCTGGATGAGCCCGCATTACGTGCGTATCCGCGACATGCTCGCCGATGCGCTCGAACGCGGCGGCAGCGAACGGACCATCGCTCTGCTGCGGCGCAATCTCGAACGGGCGCGGGTGCTGCCTTCGGCCGATGTCCGCCATATCGTGGTGGACGCCTCGTCCGCCCAGCTCTGGTACTATCAGGATGGCGAACGGGTGGGGACGATGAAAGTCGTCGTCGGCACCAACGAGACGCAGACCCCGCTGCTGGCGGGCTATCTCAATTACGCCATTCTCAACCCCTACTGGAACGTGCCCGACTATCTGGTGCGCGACAACATCGCCAGGAAAGTCCTGTCGGGCCGTTCGCTGGATTCGATGAACATGCAGGCGCTTTCGGACTGGAGCGCCAATCCGCGCGTGATCGATCCCGCCACGATCGATTGGCAGGCGGTGGCTTCCGGCCGCCGGGACCTGCGGGTGCGCGAACTGCCGGGCCCGGCCAATTCGATGGGCAAAGTCAAATATATCTTCCCCAACGATCACGGCATCTACCTGCACGACACGCCCAACCGCGCGCTGTTCGACAAGCCGGACCGCCATTTCAGCAACGGCTGCATCCGGCTGGAACGGGCGGGCGAACTGGGCGAATGGATGCTGGGCAGGAAAGCCACCGCGCGGGGCAAAGCCCCGGAACAGGCCGTGCCGATCCCGGCCCCGGTGCCGGTCTATCTAACCTATCTGACCCCGAGCGCCGCCAAATCGGGCGTCACATTCCGCGCGGATGTCTACGGGCTCGACAAGGATGGCGACTGACCGGCGCTGACGATCAGGCGACGCCGATCAGCCGCAGCATCCCGAACGCCATCGCGCCGAGCAGGAGCAGCGACACCGTCACCACACAGACCACGCGCGGGCCCGCCGCCGAAACGCTGCGCAGGTCCACCCCCAGCCCCAGCCCGGCCATCGCCAGAACCGTCAGCCCGCCGCTGATGCGATGGGCCGGGGCCACGGCGGATTCCGGCAGCAGGCCCAGCGAATGGGCCGTGGCCAGCGCCAGGAAAGCGAGAATGAACGGCGGCACCAGATGCAGCAGCGAAGCGCGGCGGACGCCTGCGTCCTCTGCCCGCGTTCCGGCCACTTTGCGCGCCATGACGAGCGAGAGGATCGCCACCACTGGCCCCAGCATCAGCACCCGCACGAGCTTGACCAGCGTGCCGATCTGCACCGCCGCGCCGCCCATCGGGCCCGCCGCCACCAGCACTTGCGGCACGGCATAGACGGTCAGCCCCGCCAGAATGCCGCCCGCCGCCGGGGTCAGCTCCATCATCGCCGCGATGAACGGCAGAGCAATCACCACCGCGATCCCCAGCACCGCCGTGAACGCGATCGCCGTCGCCACGTCATCGCTTTCCGCCTCGATCACCGGGGCGACCGCGGCAATCGCCGAATTGCCGCAGATCGCGTTGCCGCAGGCCACCAGCAGCGCCATTTTCGCGGGCAGGCCCAGCACTTTGCCCAAAGCGAAACTGGCGAGGATGGCCCCGGCGACAGTCGCCACGATGGCCAGCATCAGCCCCGCCCCCGCATCCCGGATCGCACCGAAACTGATCGTCGCCCCCATCGCCACCACCGCCAGTTCGAGCATCGTCCGCGACGCGCACCGGATGCCCGGCTCCAGCCCGCTCCACGGCGTCCACACCGTGCGGACAAGGGCACCCAGCACGATGGCGATCACCAGCGCTTCCAGCCACGGCTTGCCGGTGGCGAGCACTTCCAACCGTTCCAGCAGCAGCGCCGCCCCGGCGACGAGGCCGCACAGCACCAGGCCGGGGAGCGTTTCGCGGAGGGCGTGAAAGCGTGTCATGCCCGCCATCTGCGCTGCGACACGTAATAAATCCAATCGATTGATTTTGTATATTCGATAGTTCATTCCTATCGAATGACACTCGATCAACTGCGCGCTTTCGCCATGGTCGCGGAAACGCTGAATATGACCCGCGCCGCCGAACGGCTGCATCTGGCGCAACCATCGGTCAGCGCCGCCATCGCCGCGCTGGAACAGCGCCACGCCACCCGCCTGTTCGACCGGGTCGGCCGCCGCCTGGAACTGACCGAGGCGGGCCGCCTGTTCCTTCCCGAAGCGCGGGCGGTGCTGGCCCGCGCCGACGCCGCCGGCCGCCTGCTCGATGATCTTTCCGGCCTGATGCGCGGCAATGTGCGGATCGCCGCCAGCCAGACGGTGGCGACCTACTGGCTGCCCCGCCGCATGGCGCGCTTCGCCACGCAGACCCCGCAGATCGAACTCACGCTCACGGTCGGCAATTCCGCGCAAACGGCCGCGCGGGTGATGAACGGCGAAGCCGATATCGGCTTCGTCGAAGCCTCGGTGGCCGACGATCTGCTGGCGTCCACCCGCATCGGCGGGGACCGTATCGCGCTTTATGCCGCCACCGATCACCCGCTGGCCCGCCATGCGCCGACGGTGGAAGACCTGAAAGCGGCGCACTGGGTGCTGCGCGAACCGGGCTCCGGCACACGCGATCACGCCATGGCCGGGCTGGCGCTGTCGGGCATTGCCGCCGCCGATATGCGCATCTGCCTCGAACTGCCCTCGAACGGCGCGGCGCTCGCGGCGGCCGAAGCGGGCGACATGATCACGGCGGTGTCCGATCTCGCCGCCGCGCCCCATCTGCGGGCGGGCACGATCCGCAAGCTCGACTGGCCGCTGCCGGAACGCGATTTCACCATGCTCGTCCACCGGGCCCGCATCGCCGGGAAAGCCACCGCCGCATTCATCGACGCCCTGTGAAACGGGAAATGATAAAACGGGAAACTGGGAAACCGGAAAACGAAAGCGGCGTTTCCCCTGTGGGCAGAAGGCCCGTAAACAGGAGGATCGGATTATGATGGGCGGCACGGCATTCGAGCCTGCGGGCCGCGCGGGCAAATCCGCCTGGGGCTGGGTTCTGGCCTATGGCATCCTTGTCATTCTCATCGGGCTGCTGGCATTGTTCAATCCGCTCGCCACCGGCCTGGCGACGGGCATCATGTTCGGGGCGCTGCTGCTGATCTACGGCGTTTTCGCCGTCATCTCGGGCTTTTCCTCGATGGCCGGGCGCGGCCGCTGGATCGAAATCCTGCTGGGCCTTCTGGCGATTGCCGGTGGGATCGCGGTGCTGCTGGCCCCTTATGCCGGGGCGTGGTCGCTGGTCTGGGCATTGGGGTTCTGGCTGATCGTGTCCGGCGTGTTCCAGGTGATCGCCGCGCTGCAAAGCAGTATCGACAAGGGCTGGCGCCTGTTCCTGGGCATTCTCGATATCGTGCTCGGCGGGATTCTGGTCTTTGCCGATCCGGCTTCCAGCCTGCTCTATCTGGCGGTGATCGTCGGCATCAGCTTCATCTTTCGCGGCGTGTTCCTCGTCTCGCTGGCCTTTGTCCTGCGCAAACTTACCCGTGCCTGACGTAGCGCGCCGCCACGCTCCGTTCCGCCGCACCCACGGGCTCGCCCACGCGGCGGAACAGCGCATTTTCCTTGCTATCCGGCGTGCCTTCCCATAAGCGCGGCCGGTCCTGAAGCTCCGTGGGAAATCCCCGTGGAGACAAGGGACGCCACGGCGGGCATCCGGCCTCCGTTGGCAGTTCGGCCCTTTGGCCCGCCAAGGCATGGTGCCACGGCGGAGAAAAGACCGGCGGAAACAACCGCCTGGCCGGAAATCGTTAGTCAGGAACCTGATACATGGCCTCTACGGCAAACCCTACTCGCGACGATTTCGCGAAACTCCTCGATGAACAGCTCGGCGGCGCCGACGATGGCGGCTTCGAAGGCCGCGTCGTCAAGGGCACCATCACTGCCATCGAAAACGGCAACGTCATCATCGACGTCGGCCTCAAGAGCGAAGGCCGCGTGGCCCTGCGCGAATTCTCCCATGGCGACCAGCCCCACGGCCTGAACGTCGGTGACGAAGTCGAAGTCTTCGTCGATCGCGTCGAAAACGCCGATGGCGAAGCCATGCTCAGCCGCGACCGCGCCCGCCGCGAAGCCGCTTGGGACAAGCTCGAAAACGAATTCGGCGAAGGCAAGCGCGTCGAAGGCCGCATCTTCGGCCGCGTCAAGGGCGGCTTCACGGTCGACCTTGATGGCGCCGTGGCGTTCCTCCCCGGCTCGCAGGTCGATATCCGCCCGGTCCGCGATGTCGGCCCGCTGATGGACATGCCGCAGCCGTTCCAGATCCTCAAGATGGATCGCCGCCGTGGCAATATCGTCGTTTCGCGCCGCGCGGTTCTGGAAGAAACCCGCGCCGAACAGCGCAGCGAACTGATCGACAAGCTGAGCGAAGGCCAGGTGATCGACGGCGTCGTGAAGAACATCACCGATTACGGTGCGTTCGTTGATCTCGGCGGCATCGACGGCCTGCTCCATGTCACCGACATGAGCTACAAGCGCGTCAACCACCCGAGCGAAGTCGTCAACATCGGCGACACCGTTTCGGTCCAGATCATCCGCATCAATCAGGATACGCAGCGCATCAGCCTCGGCATGAAGCAGCTCGAAAGCGATCCGTGGGATGGCGTGGCGGCGAAGTATCCGGTCGGCGCGAAGCTGTCGGGCACTGTCACCAACATCACCGAATACGGCGCGTTCGTCGAACTGGAACCGGGCATCGAAGGCCTCGTCCACGTTTCGGAAATGTCCTGGACCAAGAAGAACGTCCACCCCGGCAAGATCGTCTCGACCTCGCAGGAAGTCGATGTGATGGTGCTCGAAGTGGATTCGGACAAGCGCCGCATCAGCCTCGGCCTCAAGCAGGCCCAGCAGAACCCCTGGGAAGCCTTCGCCGAGAAGCACCCGGTCGGTTCGACCGTCGCCGGCGAAGTCAAGAACGCCACCGAATTCGGCCTGTTCATCGGCCTCGATGGCGACGTGGACGGCATGGTTCACATGTCGGACATCGCCTGGGGCATCTCGGGCGAAGACGCGCTGGCTCTGCACCGCAAGGGTGAAGAAGTGCAGGCGATCGTTCTCGATGTCGACGTCGAAAAGGAACGCATCAGCCTGGGCATGAAGCAGCTCGAAAAGGGCGCTCCGGCCGCCGGCGGTTCGACCGGCTCGCTGCGCCGCGGCGAAGTCGTCACCGTCACCGTGCTCGAAGTCCGCGATGGCGGCCTCGAAGTGCAGGCTGGCGACGATGGCGCGACCGGCTTCATCAAGCGTTCGGATCTCGGCCGTGACCGCGACGAACAGCGCCCCGACCGTTTCCAGGCCGGCCAGAAGGTCGATGCCATGGTCATCGGTTTCGACCGTTCGAAGAAGCCGAACTTCTCGATCAAGGCCCGTCAGCTGGCCGAAGAAAAAGAAGCCGTGGAACAGTACGGTTCGTCGGATTCGGGCGCATCGCTCGGCGACATCCTCGGCGAAGCGCTCAAGCAGAAGCAGTAAGCTTTTCGCTCAAGCCTTCACCGGCAAGACAGGGGCCCGCCCGCTCATTCGAGCAGGCGGGCCTTTCTGTTTTTGTGGCCAGGAGGCGGCTGCGGCGTGCGTCCTTCGACAGGCTCAGGACGAGCGGATGGTGTAGTGATCGACGCAACTCCTGTCCGCACAATCCCCACCCCGCTCGTCCTGAGCCTGTCGAAGGACGCGCACAAACCGAAGACCAAGGGCGCCCATGGCTCCGCACAGGCCCCTCGCCCGGCGCATCGCACAGGCTATAGTCGGTCGATGATTCGTCCCGATCTCCTGCTCGTCGCGCCCATGCCGCATGCCATTGTCGAAACGCTGGCCGGGCATTTCACCATCCACGATCTGTGGAACGCCGCCGACAAGGATGCGCTGCTGGCCGAAATCGGCCCGGCCATTCGCGGCATCGCCAGCAATCCGGTCGCCCTGCCGCTCGACGGCGCGCTGTTCGACCGTCTGCCCCGGCTCGAAATCGTGTCCAACTACGCCGTGGGATACGACAACATCGCCATGGCCGAAGCCGCCCGGAGAGGGATCGTCGTCACCAACACGCCGGGCGTGCTCGATGCCGAAGTGGCCGATTTCACGCTGGGGCTGACTCTGGCCACCATTCGCGAAATTCCGCAGGCGGACCGCTTCGTGCGTCGGGGCCAATGGCGTGGGGGCGCCTATCCGCTGTCCTCCAGCCTGCAAGGCCGCCGCGCGGGCATTCTCGGCCTCGGCAATATCGGCAAGGCCGTCGCCCGCAGGCTCGAAGCCTGCGATGTGCCGGTCGCCTACAGCGGCCGCCACCGGCAGGACGGCGTGCCCTATCCCTACTATCCCGATGCCGTCTCGCTTGCCGAAGCCTGCGATCTGCTGATCGTGATCGTTCCGGGCGGCGATGGCACGCGCCATCTGGTCAACGACGCAGTGCTTACCGCACTCGGCCCGCAAGGGGTGCTGATCAATGTGGCGCGCGGCAGCGTGGTGGACGAGGCGGCGCTGATCGCCGCGCTACAGAACGGTACGATCCAAGCCGCCGGGATCGATGTCTTCGCGCACGAACCGCATGTCCCCGAAGCGCTGATCGCGCTGGAAAACACCGTCCTGCTGCCGCACATCGGCTCCGGCTCCCGCGAAACCCGCGCCGCCATGGGGCAATTGATGATCGACAATCTGGTGAACTGGTTCACCGAAGGCAAAGCGCTGACGCCGGTGGGCTAGGCTCCACGAAACGGCTCAACCAACAGCTCAACGTGCCATCAATCTTACCCTCCATCCGCTCAGCCTGAGCCTGTCGAAGGCTGCACGCCGAAAGTATGGCCAGGGAGATGGCTGCCGTTGCGCGCGGCCTTCGACAAGCTCAGGCCGAACGGAAATTGTGCCGGGCAATTTGGCTACAATCCCCCGACAAGCTCACCTCCCCCAAAACAAAAAGCCCCCCGCGAGGCGGAGGGCTTTCAATCGAACCGTTGCGGACAATCAGATGGCGGCGATCGCTTCGTCCACAAGCTTCTTGTCGGCGCCGGCGCCATGCTGTTCGGCGATCAGCCCGCGGGCAGCGCTGCTGGCCACGGTGGCGGCCTTCGCCCGCAGTTCGTCGACCGCACCGCGTTCGGCCGCGGCGATCTTGTCTTCCGCCATGCGCTGGCGGCGCTGGATCATGGCGTCGGTGTCGCTGACGGCCTTGGCGATAATGCCTTCCGCTTCGCTGCGCGCATGGTCGATCATGGCCGCCGCGTCCTTTTCGGCATTGGCGATCTTGTTCGAATATTCGTTGCGCAGCGCTTCGGCTTCGGCGCGAAGCTGCTTGGCTTCGTCAAGCTGATGCTTGATTTCGGCGATCTTGGCATCGAGCCCGCCGGTGATAACACCGGGAACTTTCTTCCAGATCAGGACAAGAATGAACACCAGCATGGCCAACCCAGCCACGGCCGATGTTCCGAATCCGAGCACTTCCGGCCCGTGATGGGCGCCTTCACCACCAGCAGGATGTTCGACCGTCGCAGTGGTGTGCGCACTGTGATCGGCAGCGTTCACAGCGTCCACGGCATGTTCAGCGGCAGGATTAGCCATTGCTCAGCACTTTCTTGACGGCGGAGGAAGCCGACGCGGCGGGCACATTCACCCCGGCCAACTTTTCAACGATGGACTGGGCCGCTTCGCTGGCCACGACTTCCAGTTCGGCAAGCGCGGCGGTCCGGGCTTCGGCGATTTTCGCTTCGGCTTCATCCAGCTTCTTGTCGATCTGCACCTGAGCGGCCGAAAGCTTCTGTTCCGAAGCGGTGGCCGCTTCGGCTTTCGCCTTGGCGACAAGCGCCTGGGCCTGGGCGCGATTTTCATTCTCGCGCTTGCGCCATGCCGCTTCTTCGGCGTCGGCGTGATTGCGGGCTGCTTCGGCAGCGGCAAGGTCGGCGCTGATCTGCTGGTCGCGCAGTTCAACGGTGCCCATCACCTTGGGCACCATGCCCTTGCCGACAACGAAAAAGACGAACCCGAAAATCACCAGCAGCCAGAATATCTGGCTGGAATAGGTTTCGGCGAGCTGGGCTATCTGAGGCATCGGTTGGTCCCGAGGTCTTGCGCAACAAAAATGGATCCCCGGCCGGAACGCGAGGCCCGGCCGGAGCAGTCGTCAGGATTTCGTCAGGCGACGAAGATCAGGATCATCGCGACGACGAACGACAGCAGACCCAGAAGTTCCGCAGCGGCGAAGCCGATGAACAGGCGGCCCTGCTGACCGTCAGCGGCGCCGGGGTTGCGCAGAGCGCTTTCAAGGAACGAGCCGAACACGTTACCCACACCGATGGCGGCCATACCGGCGCCAATCGCAGCGAGACCCGCACCAACCAGCTTGGCTGCTTCTTGGTCCATTTGAAAAACTCCTTTTTCCCTAAATCCCTGGAAACACGGTTTCCGTAAGATGATCAAACTCAGTGAAGATGTTCAGCGTCGTTGATGTAGAGCGAGCTGAGCAACGCGAAAACGTAGGCCTGGATACCGGCAACCAGCACTTCCAGCGCACAGATCGCCAGCATCAGCACGAAGCTGAGGATGGAGACGACCGGGCCAATGGCCATGCCGGAATTGATCCCGCCAATGACGAAGCTGGAAAGCACTTCGAGCAGCACGTGACCGGCCATCATCGCCACGAAAAGACGCAGGCCGAGGCTGAACGGACGCACAAGGAAGCTGACCAGTTCGATGCAGAAGATCAGCGGCACCATCACCAGCGGGGTGCCGTGCGGAATGAACAGCGAGAAGAAATGCAGCTTGTGCTTCCAGAAGCCGACGAGCAGCACGATCAGGAACGAAATGATCGCGAGAACGCCGGTCACCGTGAAGTGGCTGGTGGCGGTAAAGGGATGAATCCCGACAATCGTCAGCGGCAGCGGCACCAGGCCGAGCACGTTCGAGAACAGGATGAACATGAACAGCGAGAAGATGTACGGAACGTACTTCTTGCCTTCCTTGCCGACATTGGCTTCGAGCAGATCGTCGATGAAGCCGGTGAAGCTTTCCACCGCCATCTGCCACCGGCCGGGAACCAGCTGCCGCTTCATGCCGCCCGCCACGAAAACCCACAGCGCCACGGCGGCAATCGCCATCCACAGCGCGGAATTCGTGAAAGCGATATTGTAACCGGCAATTTCCCAGTTCGCGGAGCCGAACAGCGGCTCAATCGCGAACTGATGCATCGGGTCGACTTTGGCCTGCTCGGCTGCCACTTGCGTTTAATCCCTGCGCCACTTGAACAGACAGCGCCCCTCAAACCCCCGTATCGGGATCAGTCGGAGCGCCGGTTCGAAATCCGGATGATATTCCTGAAGGCGACGATGATCCCAAGAAACATCATCACCAACAGACCCCAGGGCGCAGTCCCCACGAACCGGTCGATAACCCAACCGATCAAGGCGCCGCCACCGATCCCCCCCAGCAATTCCGCCAGAACACGGCTGCCGAGACGATAATTCGCATCAGCGCCCTGCACCTGCGGCCGATTGCGTTGATCTTCCCGTTCACGCGCGGCCTGAAGCCGTTCGTGCAACGCGTCGATCCGCGCATCTTCACCGATGGGTTTCCGGCCGGACTCTTCCTCGCTCATGCCATGCTCCATAACATTGCAGCTTGGCACAGGCAAAGACCTGCCCGCCGAAGGCGCCGCCCCCTTAGGCAACGCGATTACCCGAGTCAACCGCGACAGGCGGCAAATCGGGACCCGGGCAAAAGAAAAAGCCGCCCCGGCAAGCGTTGCCGGAGCGGCTTCGAATCGTGCTTTTCCCCGGCGGCCCTAGGGGCAGCGCGAATCCCGCGTGGGCGCGGCGGCGGTGCGAGTTTTCCACGAACCATCGGGCGCCTGATATTTTTCGCCCGCTTCGGTGCGCAGGATATTGCGGCAGCCCGCGACGAACGCGACCTGATCCACTGTCACCGACTGGGTGCGGGCCTCCGCCGTGTAGGCGGCGCGGCGCTTGATATTGAGATCGTCCACCAATGAGGACACCGCCGCCCCGCCGCCCAGCGCGGCGAGATAGCCATCGGCCTTTTCCCCGACCTGCCCCGCGGCGCGCGCGGCGGCATAAGCGGGATCGCGCTGCGCCATGGCCGAGCCCGGAACGAGCATGGCGGCGGCCAGCGCGGCCAATCCGAAAGTGCGAGCAATGGTATAGGCAGACATCAGAAAATCCCTGCGTTCTGGTCGATCATATCCTGAACACCCTTGTCCAGCTTATAAACGACTTCCTGTTTGATGTTGATATTGAGTTCGATCACGATCGGCTTGTCCGGTGCGGAAACCGAAACGCAGCCCGTCATCGCCATCGCGCCCCCGATCAACAATGCCACGGCACCCATCGTGCCACCCAACGACCTGTGCATCGCCTGCTGCCTCCCCTGCCTGGCACGGCATGTTGCAGCCGGTTTGCGTTCGGTCAATTCCACGCTTGTCATCTCATTGCCTCACTGACTGGCCGCTGAACGATGCGGGTGCGCCTTTCGGGCCGACTTTCGGGCCGACCAGGCCCAGCTTGGCCGGATCGGGCACCAGCGTCGGATCGTAAAGCGACTTGAAGGATCCGAAGAGGCTGAAGAACGGCGCCCTGATATTGACGTTGAAGCGGATCGGCAATTTGGCCACCTGCTTGGTGAGGAAGTTCTTCGAAGTCCCTTCCCCCTGGCTCAGCCCGTCGAAGCTGACCCGCGTCACGATTTCGCCCGTCAGCGATCCGTTCATGTCGATCCGCATCGAACCGTAATCGACCGAGCGCAGCGCCGAAAATGCGAAATTCCCCATGGGAGACAAGTCCTTATAGGTCAATTCTCCCAAATAGGCGACATTGCCGCCCGGCGCGCGCGAAGCGAGATAGCCGCCTTCGATCCGCCCGCCATCCTCGTCGAACACCAGCGGCAGCGTGCCGTCGAAACGGCCGGTGGCCATGATATTGCCGAGTTCGAGCCGCTGCACGAACACCGCCGCATCCAGCCCATCCACATTCAGGACATAATGGCGCGTTTCCGCCTCGCCCAGCCGCATCCGGGTCGGTTCCAGCGTCAGCGTGCCATCCATGAACGGCCACTTGGCACCATTGATATCAAGCACATAATTGGGTTTCATCTCAAAGTTGAACACCCCGTCGCGCACTTCGATACCGGGATTGATCGCCGCCAGTTTGATCTGCTGCCGGGGCGCGGTCCGCAGGCCGAGAAGATCGGTGAAGACGATCGTCCCGGAAGCGCCCTGCACCGGCCCGAACGCAGCCGCGAAATCGAGCCCGGAGGACGAGAAGCGCCCGCTGCTGGTCACGCCCGATTCGTTCCAGTCGATAACGCCCGTTCCCGTCACCACGCCTTTGGTGTTGGCGATGACCCCGCGCGCGAGATCGGTGAGCATGGTGGGTTGCAGCTTGTCGTCGAACAGCAGGCCGCCCACCGCGAGATCGGCATGGCCCGCAGCCGTGCCGAGATCGTGCCTGATCGCAACGCGCACGACTTCGCGCTCACTCTCCGGATTGCGCAGCAAGGCGTTGGCAATAATCACATTATCGGCAAGCGTGAGATCCGCGCCCCGCGCCATCAGCGGTTGAAAGCGGCCGGGCTTCGTCCGATCCGCCACCTGCAATTGCGCATTGGCGAGAAGCAGCCGCCCGTTCTCGTAACGCCAGTCCCCCGCCGCGCCGGTCACATCCAGAGGCACCGCGCTGAGCGCGACATCGGCTTCGGAAAAGCGCCCCGCGACCGTCTTGCCGATTCGCGCTTCGAGTTGCTTCAGAGTGAAGCGGGATTCGGTGTCGGGCGGCCCCAGCCGCACATCGAGATCGCGCGCGGCCAGCGTGCCGGGCACGGCAAAGCCCAGCGCCCCGCTGCGGATGCGCACAGGGCTGTCGCCGATATGCCCGGCCAGATCGAGCTGGCTGGCCCCGGCGGCGATCCGCGTGCCTTTGCCATCGCTGCGGACAATCGCGCCGCCCGCCGGCGGACACAGCGTCAGCCCGCGCCGTTCGAACCGCGCGCCGCCCAAAGTCAGCCTGTCGAACCGCACATCGGCGCATTGCCGCCACAGCGCGAAGCCCGCCGCCTGCGACCAGTCCCCCATGACCGGCAGGACCAGCCCGCTGGCCGCGCCGCCCGGCAACGGGCCATCGGCGCGCACCGAACCGGCAAAGCCCAGCCCACCGCGTGCGTTCTGCACCGCGACCATCGTGGGAATGGCGAGAGCGGCGCCGCCCGCGCGGTATTCGGGCATGGCCAGCCGCATCACCGCCTTGCCGCCCGCCTGCTGTTCGATCCGCCCGCTGATACGCGGCAGACCCGGCCCGGCGGTGTCGAAATTGCCGAGCAGGCGCGCGGGCGCCGTGCCCGATTGCGCATATTGCACGCGCGACAAGGACAGCAGCGTGGAGCCGCTGCCGCCGCGCAGATTCGCCTGCGGGATCACCAGATGCATCCCCTTGGCATCCTTGCGCAGCATGGTTTGCGCCAGCAGGCGGCTGCCCCGCCCTTCGCGCTGGAGAGCAAGGCGAACGCGGGTGAGGATCGGGGCCAGCAAAGTCCCTTCGGTGCTGGTGGCGAGCGTGCCGAGCGCGCCATCGATCTGGCCGCCCAGCCGCACGCCGTTGCCTTCCCAATCCGCGTCCCAGTTGTAGCGCCCATCGCCCAGATCGCCGCGCAGTCGCCCCTGCCCGGTCATCACCGGAGAGGCCGCGTAAGGCGATGTCAGCCCGCGCATCACCGCGTCGTAGCGCACGGCCAGCGCATCGCCCTGAAGGCTGATCGCACCCGCGCCGTTGACCCCGCCGAGCCTGAATTCGCCGAATGCGCCCCCGGCCCCGCGCAGGGAGAAATCGCCCGCGATCCGGGTGAAAGCCTCGTCGCTCTGTGCCTTGATTGTCAGCCCCGTCCGGCCAAGCGCCAGACCTTGCCCGGGACAGCCAAACGATTCGAGCCGGGCCGGCCCTTCCACTCTGGGCTGCGCGCGGGCGATGGTGATCTTGCCGTAGAAGCTGGTCCGCCCGGCGGTGCAGCCCTGCATCGCCAGTTGCGGCGCGAACGCGGCGACAATCCCGGAAAAGCCGTTGCGCAGCCCCCCGCGCCCTTCCGCCTTGAGCCCGACCGGGCCGAAATCGGTTTCGATCAGCCCGCGCCCATCCTCCAAATCGAGCGCGAACGCCGGGAGTTTGAACGGTTCCTTCTTGCTGTCGTCGAACAGCAGCGGATCGAGCGCGCCGAAACTGAGCTTGCCGTTGCGGTAGGAGCCGAACAGGCGCGGCCGCACCACTTTGATCCGCGCCACATAGGGGATGGCGAACCGCTGCGAAATCGTCACTTCGGTGCGTTCGACCGTGAGATCGGGGCGGCGCGGATCGCCGATGACGATATCGGTCAGAATCTGCGTCGAAGGGCCGATCTGCTCGATCTTGTAAGTCGCGGGGATGCCATAGCTTTTAAGCTGACTGGCAATGATATTGTCGGCAATCCGGTCGCGCGCCAGCCAGATGATGCCGAACAGCACCAGAACCGCCGCGAAGAGCCACAGCAGCACGCGCCGCCAGCGCCCCGATGAAACAGCGACAGCCCCCTTTGGCACAGATTCCCCGTCGTCGTCGTGTTCCGCCATTGCCACCCACACTTGCGCGCATGCCCGCACAAAGGCAATGCATGGCGGCAATTGCTTCATCATGAATGGTCGAGCGCAAAGGAAGTTCCTGTGGCCGGAGAAAAGGCGAAGCCGCACGATTCAGCAGGGCACCGCGCCCGTTTGCGGCAGCGGCTGTTCAAGGACGGCACGGACCGCCTGGCCGATTATGAAATCATCGAATACCTGCTATTCGCCGCCAACAGCCGGGGCGACACCAAGCCGCTGGCCAAGGCGCTGCTGGACCGTTTCGGCTCGCTCGCCGGGGTGCTCGATGCCCCGCCTCCGGCGCTTATTGCCGTCCCTGGCATGGGCGAAGTCAGCGCCGCCGCGCTCAGGATCGTGGGCGTGGCCGCGCGGGAAATGAAAATCAGGGAAGCGATGGGCCAGCCGGTGCTGAGCAGTTGGCACACGCTGCTCGACTATCTCCATATGGACATGGCCCATCTGACGGTGGAGCGCGTCCGCGTGCTCTATCTCAATGCGCAGAACTGCCTGATCAAGGATCATCTCGTGGGCAACGGATCGGTGGACGAAGCCGCGATCCATCCGCGCGAAGTGATTCGCTCGGCGCTGGATATCGGCGCCACCGCGTTGATTTTGGTCCATAACCATCCATCCGGCGTGCCCGAGCCAAGCCGCGCGGACATCCAGATCACCCGTCGCATCGCCGAAGCGGGCCGCCTTCTGGGGGTGACGGTCCACGATCACGTCATTATCGGGCGCGATGGCCACGTGTCGCTGCGGGCGAAAGGGCTGGTCTGATGTGCATCGCCGCGATCGCGTGGGACGCCCATCCCGACTGGCTGATGATTCTGGCGGGCAACCGCGACGAATACCATGCCCGCCCGGCCGCCGCGCTCGCCGCATGGGCGGATGACAGCGCGATCATCGCCGGGCGCGATCTCGAAGCGGGCGGCACCTGGCTGGGCATTTCGGAAGCGGGGCGGTTCGCGCTCGTCACCAATTTCCGCGCGCCCGGTTTCCCGCAGCCCGATCGCACCTCGCGCGGGGCGCTGGTCACCGATATGCTCACCGGGCGGGCGCCCGAGGCGCTGGACCGCTACAATCCATTCAATCTGCTGATCGCCCACCCCGGCGGCGCGGCGGTGTGGAGCAATTATCCCGGCGAAAGCCGCCTGCCGCTGCCGGCGGGCATCCACGGCTTGTCCAACGGCGATTTCACCCGCCCCTGGCCCAAGACCCGGCGGCTGACGGGCGCACTCGGCCAATGGCTGGCCCGCGGCAGCGGCAACCGCGCCGCTCTGTTCGATGCGCTGCGCGACGATGCCGAACCCGATGCATCCGCTCATGGTGGCGACGGGCCCGACACGCCGTTCAGCCCGGTGTTCATCCGCAACCCGGTCTATGGCACGCGGTGCAGCACCGTGATCGCCATCGCGCGGGACGGGCAAGGCGAAATCGCCGAACGCCGCTTCGACGCCGAAGGCCGGTTGACCGGCGAAACCGTCCTCGCCTTCCGCTGGCCCACGGCCTGACGCCTGCCGATGGATCCGGCCCGCGACGAATCTTTACTGATATTGCACATCAATATCTTTGATGTGCAGACATGGTACGGGCCAGACCCCCACCTTTTTCGGGGGTGCAACTGTGTCACCCCTGTCACCCCCCCGCGATCACGGGGCCTTCCCGGCCCATCCGCCGGAGCGGGTCGGGCAGTCTCCCACGCCATAGGGCTTGCCATTGCCGCCCCCTGCCCCTAGCGCGCGGCGCGACACTAGACACTAAACATTAGACATCACCGGAGTCGACCATGGTCCCCCGTTACGCCCGCCCTGCAATGACCGCGATCTGGGAACCCGAAGCCCGCTACCGCATCTGGTTCGAGATCGAAGCGCATGCCACGCAGAAGCTGGGCGATCTGGGCGTGGTGCCCGCCAGCGGGCCCAAGGCGCTGTGGGACTGGTGGGCGACCGGTCCGGCCATCGATGTCGCCGCGATCGACGCCAAGGAAGCCGTGCTCAAGCACGACGTGATCGCCTTCCTCGACTGGGTGGCCGAACAGGTCGGCCCTGAAGCGCGCTTCATGCATCAGGGCATGACCAGCTCCGACGTGCTCGACACCACGCTGGCGGTGCAGCTCGCCCGCGCGGCCGACATTCTGCTCGAAGACATCGACGCGCTGCTGGCCGCGATCAAGCGCCGGGCGGAAGAACACAAGTATACCCCGACCATCGGCCGCAGCCACGGCATTCATGCCGAACCGACCACGTTCGGCAAGAAGCTGGCCGAAGCCTACGCCGAATTCACCCGCTGCCGTGCGCGCCTCGTCCATGCCCGCGCCGAAATCGCCACCTGCGCGATTTCGGGCGCGGTCGGCACTTTCGCCAATATCGATCCCTCGGTCGAAGAATACGTGGCGGAAAAGCTGGGCCTGACGGTGGAGCCGGTGTCCACGCAGGTCATCCCGCGCGACCGCCACGCGATGTTCTTCGCCACGCTGGGCGTGATCGCCAGTTCGATCGAACGCCTCGCCACCGAAGTGCGCCACCTGCAGCGCACCGAAGTGCTCGAAGCGGAAGAATACTTCTCGCCCGGCCAGAAGGGCTCCAGCGCCATGCCGCACAAGCGCAATCCGGTGCTGACCGAAAACCTCACCGGCCTCGCCCGCGTGGTCCGTTCCGCCGTCACCCCGGCGCTGGAAAACGTGGCGCTGTGGCACGAACGCGATATCTCGCATTCCTCGGTCGAACGGTTCATCGGCCCCGATGCCACGATCACGCTCGACTTCGCGCTCGCGCGCCTCACCAGCGTGGTCGACAAGCTGGTGGTCTATCCCGAACGGATGCAGAAGAACCTCGACCGCATGGGCGGGCTGGTCCATTCGCAGCGCGTCCTCCTCGCGCTCACGCAGGCCGGGGTCACGCGCGACAACGCCTATCGTCTGGTCCAGCGCAATGCGATGAAAGTGTGGGAATCCGATGGCCAGCTTTCGCTGCTCGAACTGCTGAAGCAGGACCCGGAAGTGACCGCCGCGCTTTCGCCCGCAGAGCTCGAGGACAAGTTCAATCTGGATTACCATTTCAAGCAGGTGGACCGGATTTTCGACCGCGTTTTCGGGTGATTGGCGCACTCTTTCCTTCGTGACGCAATCGCCGTACCATCGCGGCGGATCGGCACTGCCGGATTAGCGTTACCGGACTGACGAGGACAGGAGGGCAATCAGGCCATGCAAATCATACGTACGATCGTCTGGGTTCTGATTCTGGTTGCGCTGCTGATCTTCACGATCACCAACTGGACTCCGGTTTCGGTGAAGATCTGGGAAGGTCTCATTCTCGAAACCAAGATTCCGGCGCTGGTCATCATCGCATTCCTGGCCGGGCTGATTCCGATGTGGCTGCTCCATCGCGGGGCGAAATGGCGGCTTGAACGGCGCATCGGCACGCTGGAAAACGCGATGCGCGCGGCCACCGCCACACCGGCGGCCCTGCCCGCCGAAACCGCCGGCGATACCGAACAGCCCACCGGGGAAGCGCGCCCCGCCGCCACGGGCGCCACCCCCACCCCGCCTGCAACCGAGGCTTCATGAGCAATCCCGTCTATCTCGCTGTCGATGTTCCCACGCTGGATGGCGCGCTGACGCTGGCGGACAAGGTCAAGACCCACGTCGGGGGGCTCAAGCTCGGCCTTGAATTCTTCTGCGCCCATGGCCATCACGGCGTGCGCGAAATGGCCCGCACCGGGCTGCCGATCTTTCTCGATCTCAAGTTTCACGACATTCCCAACACTGTCGCTTCGGCCATGCAGTCGCTCCACGTGCTCGAACCCGCGATCGTGACGATCCATGCCGCGGGCGGCCGCGCGATGATGGAAGAAGCGAAAGCGGCGGCGGGCGAACACTGCAAAGTGGTGGCCGTGACCGTGCTGACCAGCCTCGATGACGGCGATCTGGCCGCCACCGGAATCGGCGGAACACCGCACGATCAGGCTCTCCGCCTTGCCGAACTCGCCCATGCGGCGGGGCTCGACGGAATCGTGTGTTCCGGCCATGAAGTCGGCGCCATCCACCGCCAATGGCACGATGGCTTCTTCGTCGTGCCGGGCCTGCGCCCCGCCGATAGCCAGGTGGGAGACCAGAAGCGAATCGTCACCCCCCGCCGGGCGCGGGACGACGGGGCCAGCGTGCTGGTGATCGGCCGCCCGATCAGCCGCGCGGACGATCCCGTTGCGGCAGCCCGGGCAATCGAAGCCACCCTCTAAGGCAGCGATGCGGGCGCTGGGCAGGCGCGCCGCCGCCTATCGCCGGTTCAGCCGCCGGAAAGCGGAACAGGCGCAAGGGGTGCCCGGTTCTTCAAGGAGTTGCCTGATGAAATCACCTGCTCTCGCTTCTCTGGCCCTGGCTTCCATGGCGCTGCCCGCAATGGCCGCCGCGCATGATCTCTCCTCCACGCCGGTGGTGGCCCCGGGCAATACCTTGCTCAACATTTCGGCTGACGGGCGCTCGTCCCGCAAGCCCGACATGGCCGTGTTCAATGCGGGCGTGACCACTCAGGGCAAGACGGCGGGCGAAGCGATGGCCGCCAATTCGGCCAGCATGAACCGCGCGATTGCCGCGCTCAAGGCCGCCGGGATCGCCGACAAGGATATCCAGACGAGCAATCTCAATCTCAGCCCGATCTATGCGCCGCAGCGGCAACTGCCCGATGGCACGGTCGAGCCGGAACAGCCGACGATCATCGGCTATCAGGCGAACAACACCGTCACCGTCAAGCAGCGCAATCTCGCCCAGTTCGGCAAAGTGATCGACACGCTGGTTGCGGCAGGGGCCAATCAGGTCAACGGCCCCAGCTTCATGATGGACAATCCCGATGCAGCGCTGGACGAGGCACGGATGCAGGCGATGGCCAAGGCCCGCGCCCGCGCGGACCTTTATGCGCGTGCGGCCGGGCTGAAAGTGCTGCGGATACTCTCGATCAGCGAAGGCGGCGGCTATGCCCCGCCCATGCCCGTCATGTATGCCCGCGCCAGCGCGGCGGGCATGGCCGCCGAACCGCCGCCCATCGCCCCCGGGCAGGTGGACATGAACGTATCGGTGACCGTGCTGTTCGAACTCGCCCCCTGACAGATTTGACCGGATCGGCGGGCCGGGCGGCGCGATCGCCCGGCCCGCTTCCTTTCGGCGACGCGACCCTGCGTCTTGCCAGCGGCTCACTTTTGCCTATGTGAGCGGCATGAACGCCCCCCTCATCAAGATCTGCGGCATTGCAACGCCCGCAGCACTGGACGCCAGCATCGTGGCCCGGGCCGATTTCGTGGGTTTCGTGTTCTTCCCCCCTTCCCCCCGCAACGTGACGCCGAGCGATGCGCAAGCGCTGGCCGCGCGCACGGGCGGCCGCGCAAAGAAGGTGGGGCTGTTCGTCGATGCCGACGACAGGGACATCGCCGATGCCGTGCAGGCGGCGAATCTCGATGCGATCCAGCTCCACGGCAACGAAACGCCCGAGCGGGTGGCGCAGGTCAAAGCCCGATTCGCCCGGCCGGTGTGGAAAGCGCTGCCGGTCGCCTCCGCCCATGATGTCGAGCGGGCGCTGGGCTATCACACTGCCGCCGATCTGATCCTGTTCGACGCCAAGACCCCCACCGACGCCACCCGGCCCGGCGGCATGGGGCTGGTGTTCGACTGGTCTCTGCTCGCCGGATATGGCCACCCGGGGCGCTGGGGCCTTGCCGGGGGCCTGAACCCCGCCAATGTCGGCGATGCGATCCGGATCACCGGCACGGGATTGGTCGATACCTCCTCGGGCGTCGAAAGCGCGCCCGGGGTCAAGGACGCGGCCCGGATCGCGGCCTTCTGCGCCGCCGTCCGCGCAGGCTGATCCGCGCATAACGCAAAAAGGGCGGCCCGCGAGGGACCGCCCTTCCCGCATGCTGCGGTGGAGGCAGGCTTAGAAGCGCACGCCCAGCCCCACACCGGCAACGTCGTTGTCCTTCACGCCATCGCCGATGAAATTGTGGCGATATTCGACCTTGCCATAGAAGTTCCGGCCGAAATTGTGCTGGTAACCCGCGCCGAGATTGAAGGAATCTTCGCAGAACCGGCACGGTTTGGTGGCATAGCCGCCAACGGCGTAGAGCTTGCCCGCTTCACCCAGCTTGGCCCCGGCGCGTGCCGAAGCGCCGAAGGAAACGCGGGTATGGTCGGTCAGGATTTTGTCGCCCGACACTTCCACGCCGACGAAAGTCTTCTGGCCGACATCGACATCGTAACCGGCGGCAACGCCCGCGATGGCTTCGCTATCGCTGCCGTTCCAGATCACGCCGCCGCGCGCCTCGACGCGGGCTTCGTTGGCCATGGCCGGCGCGGCGGCGAACGTCGTGGCGGCAAGAGCGATGGCGGCAGCCGAGAGAAGTCCTTTACGCATATTCAACCTCCTGAAAACAGGCCCCTGTGTGGTTTGATGTGTGCTTTTGGGGTCAGGGGATAATTAGGATTCGCAAGCTTGCGCCCTTATGAATAGTGCGTTCATGCAACATATCACCCCTATTATGTGTTAATTTAGCAACAATGGCGTTTCAGGCAGAATGCCGCGCCCCTGCACTTCCGTGGTTCGCGCCGCGTCTGAACGCTGGACTTCGCGTGCCCGCTCTGCCAATCGCGACAGGCCATGTCTGCATCGAAACCCATAGCCAACTCGCTCCGCAATCAGCCCGACGAACGCGGGCATTTCGGGGCCTTCGGCGGCCGCTATGTCGCCGAAACGCTCATGCCCCTGATCCTCGATCTGGAAAAGGAATACCGGGCCGCGAAAGCCGATCCCGCATTCCAGGCGCAGTTCGACGATCTGATGAAGCATTTCGTGGGGCGGCCCAGCCCGCTCTATCATGCCGAGCGGCTGACCGCGCATTTCCGCGAACTGGCGCCCGAAGGCAAAGGGCCGAAAATCTATTTCAAGCGCGAGGAACTCAATCACACCGGCGCGCACAAGATCAACAATTGCATCGGCCAGATTCTCCTCGCCATCCGCATGGGCAAGACGCGGATCATTGCCGAAACCGGCGCGGGCCAGCATGGCGTCGCCACGGCCACCGTCTGCGCCCGGTTCGGCCTGCCCTGCGTGATCTACATGGGCGCGACCGACGTGGCCCGGCAGCAGCCCAACGTCTTCCGCATGAAGCTGCTGGGCGCGGAAGTGATCCCGGTGGAAAGCGGCGCGAAGACGCTGAAGGACGCAATGAACGAAGCGCTGCGCGACTGGGTCGCCAACGTGCACAACACGTTCTACATCATCGGCACCGCCGCCGGTCCGCACCCCTATCCGGAACTGGTGCGCGATTTCCAATCGGTGATCGGCGAGGAAACCCGCGAACAGATTCTCGCCGCCGAAGGCCGCCTGCCCGATATGCTGGTGGCCGCGGTCGGCGGCGGATCGAACGCGATCGGCCTGTTTCACCCGTTCCTTGACGATCCGGCCGTGGAAATGGTCGGCATCGAAGCGGGCGGCCATGGCGTCGATACCGACAAGCACGCCGCCAGCCTCACCGGCGGGGCGCCCGGCATTCTCCACGGCAACCGCACGTATCTGTTGCAGGACGAGGACGGCCAGATCACCGAAGCCCATTCGATCAGCGCAGGGCTCGACTATCCCGGCATCGGGCCGGAACACAGCTGGCTGCATGAAAGCGGGCGCGTGCGCTATATCCCGATCAACGACGATCAGGCGCTCGAAGCCTTCCAGCTCTGCTGCAAGCTCGAAGGGATCATTCCCGCGCTGGAAAGCTCGCACGCGCTCGCCGCGCTGCCCGAACTGACCGCGCAGATGGGCAGCGACCGCCTGCTCGTCGTCAATGTTTCCGGCCGGGGGGACAAGGACATCTTCACCGTTGCCGATGCTCTGGGAGTTTCCCTGTGACCCAGACCGCGAACCGCCTTTCCAGCGCTTTTGCCAAAGGCCATGCCGCGCTCATCTGCTTCATCACCGCGGGTGACGGCGATACCGCCGCCAATCTCGATGCGCTGATCGCGGGCGGTGCGGATGTGATCGAACTGGGCATGCCGTTCACCGATCCGATGGCCGATGGCCCCGCGATCCAGGCCGCCGATCTGCGCGCGCTCGCCAGGGGCACGACGACGGCGGACGTGTTCGCCATCGCCGCCACGTTCCGCCAGCGCCATCCGCAGGTGCCGTTGGTGCTGATGGGCTACGCCAACCCGATGACGCGCCGGGGCGCCGACTGGTTCGCCGCCGAATGCGCCAAGGCCGGTGTGGACGGGGTGATCTGCGTCGACATTCCGCCGGAAGAAGATGCCGATCTCGGCCCCAGCCTGCGCGAAGCGGGCGTGGCGATGATCCGCCTCGCCACGCCCACCACCGACGCCGCCCGGCTGCCCGCCGTGCTCGATGGCTCGTCGGGCTTCCTCTATTATGTTTCGGTGGCCGGGATCACCGGCAAGCAGCAGGCCGCGCTGGATTCGATCGAACAGGCGGTCGGCCAGCTCAAAGCCGCCACCGATCTGCCCGTGGGCGTCGGCTTCGGCGTGCGCACGCCCGAACAGGCCAGCGCTATCGCCAGGATCGCCGATGGCGTCATCGTCGGGTCCGCGCTGGTCGAACTGATCGGCCAGCATGGCGCATCCGCCCCATCATCTGTGCGAGAATTGACCAGCGCCCTTGCGGAAGCGGTGCATAATGCGCGAAAGGTGCCTGCATGAGCTGGCTTACCCAAATCCGTAAATCGATCCCGTTTGGCCGT